>CALFSV010000225.1 GCA_937916485.1 uncultured Paracoccaceae bacterium
TAGTCCCGTATCAAGCTTAGTCCCGTATCTCGTCGGCTTCGACACCCCACAGGGCGGATTTCGGCGCCCAGCCGCGGTAGCCCGCGACCGAGATCCGGCACCAGTCCGGTTCGCAGGTGCCAAGCCGGGCGATTACCCCAGCCTCAAGCCGCGCCGATTCAGGGGCCGCCGCGTCCGGTCGGCTGCGCAGGGCCAGCATATCCTTATCCACGATGACGGTTCGGTTGCCGGACAACAGGGCGTAGTGGACCCACCCGCCGAGTCCTTCGCGGTCGACGACCCGCCGCCAATGCCCGTATTCGGCAGTGACAAGCAGGGGCATGTCCCGGCGCAGGAACACCCAGTCGATCCGGTGTGACAAGGATGGCCCGCGCCGCACATTCCCTTCGCTGGTCTTGAGCGACACATAGCGGGGCAGGGGCAGGTTGGTTTCCGGGCCAACGGCAGGGCCTTCGACGGGTTCGGCGACGCTTGCCGGGACCGCCTCAATTATGGCCGTATCTGCGACTTCGGGTTGGGTTCGGGGCGGCGCGGCGGCAAGCGTTGCATCAGTCGGTGTGTCGACTTGCGGGGCCTCGGGTGCTGGTACGACAAGGCTTGCGGGCCGTGGTTCTGGCCGCAACTGCTGGGCGACCCCGGCAGTGCCGAGGTGGATAATCGCGAGTGCGGCCAAAAGGCCGAGTCCCGACAGGAAAGTCTTGTGCACGATATCCCTCGATCTGCCTATCGTCGCGTGAGGTTCTTGTGCCTCACGTCGGTTGCGTTCAACTTGCCACCAATGCACTGTCTTGGAAAGTCGGGGAGGACCAGAGATGCCAGGGAAACGGTTGAGTGTTGTCGTGACGCGACGGTTGCCCGAAGCAGTCGAGACGCGGATGACCGAGTTGTTCAATGTCACGCTGCGCGAGGATGACACCCCGCTCACCCGTGCCCAACTGGGCGAGGCGATGGCAACGGCCGATGTTCTGGTGCCGACGATCACCGATACCATTGACGCCGCCCTGCTGGCGCAGGCGGGTGAGAAGCTCAAGCTGATCGCCAACTTCGGGGCGGGCATCGACCATGTCGATGTGGCCACTGCCCGCCAGCGTGGCATTCTGGTGTCCAATACCCCCGGCGTCGTGACCGAGGACACCGCCGATATGACCATGGCCCTGATCCTTGCCGTCACCCGCCGCATCCCCGAGGGGCTTGCCCTGATGCAGGCAGGCGGCTGGACTGGTTGGGCACCCACCGCGATGCTGGGCGGTCGGGTTGGGGGCCGGCGGCTGGGCATTTTGGGCATGGGCCGCATCGGGCAGGCTGTCGCCCGCCGGGCTGCCGCCTTTGGCATGCAGATCCACTACCACAACCGCAAGCGTCTGCGTCCCGAGGTAGAGGAGGCGCTGGAAGCCACCTATTGGGAAAGCCTCGACCAGATGGTTGCCCGGATGGACGTCCTGTCGATCAACTGTCCCCACACGCCTTCTACCTTCCATCTTATGAACGCCCGCCGTCTCAAGCTGATGAAGCCGTCATCGGTCATCGTGAACACTTCGCGCGGCGAGGTCATCGACGAGAACGCCTTGACCCGTATGCTGCGCGCCAGCGAGATCGCGGGGGCAGGGCTCGATGTTTACGAACGTGGGGTGGAACTGAACCCACGCCTGCGCGAACTGCCCAATGTCGTGCTGTTGCCGCATATGGGGTCCGCGACCGTCGAGGGCCGGATCGAGATGGGCGAAAAGGTCATCATCAACATCAAGACCTTCGCCGATGGGCACCGCCCACCGGACCTTGTGGTGCCGGGGATGCTCTGACCCCTCTGTCTTTGGGTCAAAGTGTCTGGGCGTATTCCACCAGTTGATCGACCACGATGCCCCAGCCGACATAAAAGCCCATGTCTTCATGCATCTTGCGCGATTCTGCTGACCGGTGTCGCGCCGTGGCCGTGTATCGGGTACCGCCATTGCCATCAGGGGCAAGGTCGATAATCGCCGTCATGAAAGGTTCCGGGTTCGGCTTCCAGCCTTCGGTGAAGGCGTCCGAGAACACGATTCGGCTGTTTTCGATCAGGTCCAGAAAGATCCCGTTGTTCTCCATGACGTTGCCTTCGACGTCAAAGGTGGTGTTGAACCGCCCGCCGACCTTCAGGTCGATGTCGCAGGCGGTGACGAGGTTGGGCTTTGGCACAAAGAACTGCATGATGTGCTCGGGCGTCGTCCAGCAGGCCCAGACAACCGAGGGCGAAATGGGAAGCGTGCGGGTGAACGAAAGATCAGTACTCGGGTCAAGGTCCATGGCGTCCTTTCTGCCCCAAAAGGGGATGCCGTAGCATTTGGAATGGCCCAAGCTAGATCGGCGCCGACCGCGCTGCAATCCCGTCAGTGACAGCCGAACGGTCCGCCTATCTGTTCGGAGGCCAGACATCGGGGAGCTTGGCCTTTCCTTTTTCCATGATCGGTATGTAGCGGTCCATGGAATGCTGAAGCCCGGAGATGGGGGTCTTGGCCAGCCATTTGACCGATCCGATCCGCCGATAGCCGTTAGCCGCCAGCGGAAACCGCCCAACCGGATCGTCGGCATAGACGATATTCATCACCCAACCCTCCTTGGCCAGCATATCGGCGCCAAAGCGGGGTTGAGGCGAGGCAAAGCAAAGGGTTGGCACGCCGTAGTGACACCCCAGGATCTGGGCCGAGGCTGCGCCAAGGGAATGGCCGACGATATAGGTCGGTTTGCGACTACCCAGAAAGGTGTGAATGGCCTTGGCATGCAGGGCAAAGCCCCGGTGCCACTTGGCGTTGCCGATGCAGGTCCCCACCTCATCCCAGCCGACCTGCTGACCGGACACGAGCATGGTGTTGAAGTTGAACCGCAGCCAGTCCGTCCAGTGGTTTGTGCCGGGAATGATCAGGGTGCCGTCATTAAGGAACCAGGCCTGCACCCCGCCCCGGTCAAGGCTGTCCTGCAAGGGCGGCATCAGCCCGGCGCCAAGGTAGCTGTTGCGGGCCAGCGCGGCGGCCTTCATCACTTCCATCTGCCGCATCTTCATGTCCTTGTCAGTGGGGTTGGGCCGATTGGTCTGGGCCGGTTTGTCTGGGCCGGGTGTGTTTGACCGCGAGGGTGCCGCGTTCAGGGCATCGCGTCCAGTCGGGCTTTCCCCACCTGTTGCCCGACCTGTTTCCCAACGGCTTGCCGGACTGTGTGCCTGTCGGTTTCGATACGGAACATGTCGGCTGCCTCTCGCAGTCCGATCCGGTTTGAGACAGATTGCGCATCATGTCATCCAAGGGAGTCGGTGCATGCAAACCCATGTCAAAGCGCTTGTTGTCGGCGGTGGGGCCGTCGGGACGTCGATAGCCTATCACCTGGCCCGGGCCGGATGGTCCGACGTTGTCCTGCTCGAGCGGGACGAACTGACCAGCGGATCGACCTGGCATGCAGCGGGCCTCTTGCCCCTGTTCAACATGTCCTATGCGACAACACACATCCACAAATACTCAGTCGATTTCTACAAGAGCCTTGAGGCCGAGACCGGCCTGAACGCGGGCTTTGCCGTTGTTGGCAACTTGCGGATGGCGCAGACCGATGCCCGGATGGACGAATACATGGTCTATGCCGCCACGGCCGAGACCTGTGATGTGCCGTTTGAATGGATGACTCCCCAGCAGATCAAGGCCCGCTGGCCCCTGGTCCGGACCGAAGACCTCAAGGGGGCGATCTACCATCCCACAGACGGCTACATCAATCCGGCTGACGTCACGATGGCCATGGCCAAGGGGGCCCGCCAGCGGGGCGTGACGATCGAGCGCAAGTGGCAGGTCGATGGCTACAAATGGGCGGGCGATCATTGGGAGGTCACGGTCTCCAAGATGATCGAAAAGGGGGGCAACCTTGTCGCCTCGGACGAACAGATGGTGATCCATGCCGAACATGTGGTCACAGCGACCGGTAACCACGCCCAGAGGACTGCGCGGATGTTGGGGATCAAGATGCCCGCCATCCCGGTCGAGCATCAGTTCATCGTGACAGAGCCCGACCCGATGCTGGTGCAGTGGCGCAAGGACAACGGCGAACACCCCGTCCTGCGCGATGCCGACGCCAAATGGTACGTCCGTGAAGAGCGCGGCGGCTGGATCCTTGGCCCATATGAGCAGGGCGCGCCGGCCCGGTTCCAGTATGGTGTGCCCGACAGCTTCCGCGCCGACCTCTTTCCCCTCGATCTCGACCGGATCGAAGAGGAATACATGTCGATGATCCACCGCATCCCCTCGTCCGAGACGGTGGGCCTGAAGGACGATTTCAACGGGCCGATCTGCTACACGCCCGACGGCAACCCCCTTGTCGGTCCGGCACCGGGCCTCAAGAACATGTGGCTTGCCGAAGGCTTTTCCTTCGGGATCACCGCCGCTGGCGGCACTGGCTACTACCTCGCCCAGATGATGGTCGAGGGCGAAGCCGAGATCGACATGGCCAGCCTTGACCCCAAGCGCTACGGCTCTTGGATGACGACCGACTATGCCGTGGCCAAGAACGAAGAGGCCTATTCGCACGTCTTCATCCTGCACCACCCCGATGAGGAACGGCCCGCCGCCCGCCCGCTGCGCACCTCGCCCGCCTACGACAGGCAGGCCGCCCGAGGGGCCCAGTTTGGCCAGGTTAACGGCTGGGAGCGGCCCAACTACTTTGCCCCCGCCGGGTTCAGCGATCATGACAGCCGCAGCTTCCGCCGGGGCGGCTGGTGGGAGCATTCCGTGCAAGAGGCCAAGGCGATCCGCGAAGGTGTCGGCCTTGTCGACGCCACGGCCTTTACCAAGCACCGCATCAGCGGGCCGGGGGCCACGGCGTTCCTCGACTGGTTCACCACCAACAAGCTGCCCAAGGTCGGCCGGATCAACCTGACCTACGCGCTGACCGACGCGGGGACCACCCGGACGGAATACACGATCGTGAGGCTGGCCGAGGATGACTATTACCTTGTGTCGGCAGGTGCTTGGCACGCCTATGATCAGGACTTCCTCTATAAGGCGGTGATGGAGAAAGAGGCCGAGTTTGGCCGCATCAACGAAGAAGATGTCACCACCAAATGGGGAGTTTTTGCCATCGCGGGCCCCAAGTCGCGCGATGTCCTCAAGGCTGTGATCCGGGACGCCGATCCCGAAACCGCCTTGTCCAACAAGCGCTTCCCGTGGCTCAGCGCCCGCCAGATCGAGCTGGGGATGTGTCCGGTGAACGCCATAAGGGTCGCCTATACCGGTGAGCTGGGCTGGGAACTGCACCACCCGATCGAAATGCAGAACTACCTGTTTGACCTGCTGGAAGAGGCGGGCAAGCCGCATGGGATGAAGCTGGTCGGGGCCCGTGCCCAGAACTGGCTGCGTCAGGAAAAATCGTACCGCGCCTTTGGCAACGAGCTTGGCCGCGATGCGACCCCGCTCGAGGCGGATCTGCCTCGCTTTGTCGACCTGTCCAAGGACTTCAACGGCAAATCCGCCATGGAGGCGATTGGCGTAAGGTCCAAATGTGTGACCGTTCTGATCGATGGCCCCGCCGACGCGGACCCTTGGGGACGGGAGGTCCTGTTTGGGCCGGATGGCGGACCACGGGTTGGTCGCCTGACCTCTGGTGGATACTCCGTCGCCTTTGGCAAGAGCATCGGCATGGGCTACGTCCGCCCAGATCTGGCGGTCGTCGGGCAAAAGCTGAAGGTGCGGATGTTCCGCGAACTTTGGGACGCTGTTGTTGTCGAAGACAGTCCCTACGACCCCCAGAACGCCCGCATCCGGCTGGACGGATAGGGGTAGTCCACACCGCTTTGGCTGCGAGGATCGGTCGTAAAATGGCCGACCTCCTGCCACATGCATGACGCGGTCCCCTCACATACAATCTTGGTTAATTTTGTGTGAGGGTGCCGTGTTATGGCGTATGTTTCGAAAATCGTTCCTGTCAATGCGGCCAATTTGGCGGCGCGACTTCTTGATCATTAGAAGGCTGGGGCCCGCTCTGGCGCAGACCTGAGCCCTATCCCAGCAACGGCTGTTGACCACTGCCCCCCCGATCAGCCCTCTGACCGACCAAGGACCGGGATTGCCGCAGTTTGCCTCACCACGGGCGCGATGATCGAGACGCCGCTTGGGCCGAAGTTGATCGAAACTCTCGAGGTCGGCGATCTGGTCTCGACCCGGGGAAGCGGACCCCAGCCGCTGCGGCACGTTTTGCATCGGCGTCTGGCCCCTTTGACCCTCAAGGATCGGCCGCATCTGGCCCCGATCACCATTCGGGCCGGGTCGATCGGTGTTGGTTTGCCGCGGCGCGACCTGAGTGTTTCACCGCAGCACATTGTCCTCATGTCCGACCCAAGGCTGGAGACAACGCTTGGTCCGATGCCCTGCCGGAAGGCCGCCGCGCAATTGGTGGATGTCGTTCCCGGCATTGTCGCTGCAAGGATCATGCGGACAGTCACATATGTGCACCTGGCCTTTGACAAGGACGAAGTCATCTTTGCCGAAGGTGTTCCAACCGAATGTTCCGATCTGGCCGGAAGGGGCTGCCCAGCCATGCCGGATACCAACGCGGCGGAGTTGCGAGAGGTATTTGCCGGATTGTTGGGAGAAAACGGGTCTGTCGTTGTGCCGGTGCAGGGCGGCGCATCCAACCAAAAGGGTATGCACTCTTCCCGACCGTCAAAGGCTTGGCATGCGACAGCCTCGTTTGGTCCGAAACCCATTCAGGCGCCTAAAGGACGGACAGGCTGGCGGGGCTCTATCTTCGCCTGAAGGCCCGGGCCCTCAGGCGCAGTCGGACGATCGTCGACGATACCGGTTGTTGAAGAAACGGAATATCAACGGCCAGCAGCAAAAGCCCGATGGGAAGCATCCAGATCGACAAGACTGGCAGGATCGACAGTATCCCGCCCAGGATCAGCAGGATCGCGGCGGGTATCCGCAGCAACCGCCACCTTCGTTGCCGCAGCACGTTCAAAGGCCGCTCTGCCCAAGGCATGGCCTTGGCAAGGGCCCGGAACTGTCGGTCAAGGCGCCTTTGCCGGATGTCTTGTGAGGATGGGCGCAGGGTCATGATGGTCAGATGGGCGAACAGAGGCCATAGGTCAATGGCGGTCGGGCGAACCCGGCAAGGACGACTTTAGCTTTTCCCGAACCGTGCGGGCGACAAAGCGGCCCGGGTCTGCGCGTCCAGCGGCCCGGTGACCCCCGAAACCAGATCGGCAAGATGCTGGCTGGCCGCAGGAGAGGTCTGGAACCCGTAGCCCCCCTGACCTGCGCACCACAGGAAGGTGGGCTCTGCTGCGTCGGGGCCAAGGACCAACTGCCGATCCGGGGCAAAAGTCCGCAGACCCGCCCACGAGGTCAGGAGCCGGGTCACCGGCTCGGTCACATGGGCTTCGTAGCGAGCGATCCCCTCAGCCAGAACCATGTCATCGGCCCAGGCGTCATGTGGCTCTGTCAGGTGTTCCTCGGCAGGGCTGACGATCAGGGCGCCAGCGTCGGGCTTGGCGTACCAATCCTCGCCCGGACCGAACAGCATGGGCCAGGCTGAGATATCGTGCCCGCCGGGGGCCGGGATACGGGCCATCGACCGGCGCAACGGGGTAAACCCAAGCGGGGCCACCCCCGCCATCGTGGCAACGACGTCCACCCATGCCCCAGCTGCATTGACGATATGGCGGGCTTCGAGAACCTGCGCCGTCGTGGTGATCTGCCAGCCCGTTGTAGTGCGGTTGATCGCGGTCACTTCGGCCCTGGTCTGAACCGTCCCGCCGTTCTGTCGCACCTCGGCGGCAAAGTTCTGGATCAGCCGGTCGGTATCGATGTCCCACGCGGCCTCGTGGTAGCCGATCCGGTCAATGACATCCGTCCGCAGGATCGGTACGCGGGCCACGGCGTCGGCGAGCGACATCTCTTCCATCTCCATCGACAGGAGGTCGGCGGCAAAGGCCTCGGCCGTTTCGGCGCTGCCCAAAAGCATCAGCCCCCGCGGGCTCAGGACACCGCCATTGGCCGTGGCGTGATATGCGTGGCTGGCCCGGTTGAGGGCGACGACGGACGGCTTGCCATAGGTCTCTTCAAACAGTGCCGCTGACCGGCCCGAGGCATGGTAGCCAAGCCCGGTCTCACGTTCGAGAACGGTCACCACGCCCAGGTGGGACAGGCGGGCCGCGGCCGAAATGCCGGCGATGCCGCCCCCGATGACCAGAAAGTCGATCACGCCTCTTCCAGGCGGTCCGTCGCCGGGGCTGGAGTGGGGTAGAGGGCTGTCAGACGGGCGCATAGTTCAGGCTCCAGCGTGGTGCCGATTGCGGCAAGCGATGGGGCCAGTTGCTCGACCGACCGGGCAGAGATAATCGGGCTGACATGGGCCGGATGGGCGGCCACCCAGGCAACGGCCAGTGTCGCGGGATGCATGCCCAACTCGGCGGCGATGCCCGCCAGACCGGCGGCAGCCTCGAACATCTCGGGCGGGGCATAGCGTGCGGCATAGCGGTCGTCTTCTTTCAGGCGACCGGAACCGCCCGCAGCATATTTGCCCGACAGCAGACCACCCCCAAGCGGAGAATAGGGGGCGACAAGGATGTCCTGATCCATGGCCATCGGCAAAAGCTCGACCTCGGCCTGGCGTTTCACGAGGTTGTACATTGGCTGAAGCGCGTCGATCCGGGTGCCCAGCTTCGTACAGACGGCCTGCGCCTTCATCACTTGCCATGCGGCGTAATTCGACACTCCGATATGGCGGATCTGACCATCGGCCTGCATCCGCGCCATCGTCTCAAAGGTTTCCTCAAGACGGGTGTCCTCGTCCCAGCGATGCAGATACAGCAGGTCGACGCTGTCCATGTTCAGTTGTCGGCGGCAACGATCGAACTGGGACGCAATGTTGGCAGCAGTCGCCCCACCCGCATAGGCGACCTTGGTCGCGATATAGAGGTCGGCCCGATCCGGTGCGGCGAATTGCCCAAGGAGGGTTTCGGCGGCCCCGTCGGTATAGGCGACCGCGGTGTCGAAATGGGTGATGCCTGCCGCGCGGCAGGCCTCAAACAAGGCTTTGGACTCGGCCTCAGAGGCGCTGCCGCCCCATTGCATGGTGCCGAATGCGAAGCGGGAAGCGGGGGTGCCATTGGCAAGGGTGAGATGTGTCATAGCGCAGTCGTGCCACGATCACCGGCCAAGGAAAAGAGCCTTCAGCAGCAGTCTGCCGGGTGGGATCGAAAACGGGTCGCAGCCGGGTCATGGCTGTGCCATTGTGTGCGAAACACGCAAGGGGAGGACGCCCATCATGCCAAAATCGACGATCAGTGAAGAGCTTACCGTAACAGGCAACATCACCGGAACAGGAACACTCGAAATCCAGGGGACCGTCTTGGGCGACGTCCGCTCGCAATCCATCGATATTCTGAGCGGGGGCCGTGTCGAAGGCAACGTCACCGCCGATGTGGCCCATGTCCGGGGTCACCTCAAGGGGTCGCTGGCTGCGGACGCAGTTGACCTCTACGCCAAGGCGAACGTCGATGCCGACGTCACTGCAGGCGTCATGAGCTCTGAAAAAGGGGCGAGGGTTGTGGGCAAGGTCGATATCGGCGGCAAAGTCCCGTCAACGACCTGAGGTTCAGGTGTTTGGAAAGTAAGGTGGGTCAAGACCCACCTTACTATTTTGCGTCGGATCAGGACGGGATATCGCCGAGCATTCCTTCGAGATAGAAGTCCATCTGGACCAGCTGCAGGTCGGTTGCGACCTCGCCTTCGGCCAGGAAGACACTTCCATCCTGCTTGTTGATCGGCCCGGTGAAGGGGTGATATTCGCCTGCCGTGATGGCCGCGATCATCGCTTCGGCCTCAGCTTTCACGTCGGCAGGTACGGCATCGGTGATTTCACCGATGACGACTTCGCCTTCAGGCATGCCGCCCCAAGTGTTCCCGCTTTCCCAGGTGCCGTCGATAACGGCCTGGACGCGCTTGACGTAGTAGGGACCCCAGTTGTCGATGATCGACGCGATCCGGGGGGTGGGGGCAAAGGCGGCCATGTCGGACGCCTGACCAAAGGTGAACACATTGCCCGCTTCGGCGGCAGCGGCCTGTGGCGCGGTCGAATCGGTGTGCTGCATGATCACGTCAACACCCTGGTCGATCATCGCCTTGGCGGCGTCAGCCTCTTTGGCCGGATCGAACCAGGTGTAGGCCCAGATGACGACCATCTCGACGTCCGGGTTTGCCTTGCGGGCATGCAGGAATGCCGAGTTGATGCCCTGGATCACTTCGGGGATCGGGAACGAAGCGATGTAGCCGATCTTGTTCGTCTTGGTCATCCGGCCAGCGATATGACCGATGACGGCCCGGCCTTCGTAGAAGCGGGCATCATAGGTGGCCACATTGGGCGTGTCGCGGCGATAGCCGGTGGCGTGCTCGAACTTCACGTCGGGGAACTTGGCAGCGACGGTGTTGGTCACGTCCATGTAGCCGAACGAGGTGGTAAAGATCAGATCGGCGCCCGACAGCACCATCTGCGTGATGGCGCGTTCGGCATCGGCCGACTCGGGCACATTTTCCTGGTAAATCGTCTCGACGGCATCGCCGAAGGTCTCTTCTACCAAGAGGCGACCTTGGTCATGCTGGTAGGTCCAGCCGCCATCGCCCACCGGGCCGATGTAGATAAAGCCGACCTTTACAGGTCCGTGCCCAGCGGCGCGGACAGGCATCCCCATGGCGGCGGCAACGGCAGCCGAAGCTCCGGTGGCAAGCAGTGTTCTTCTTTTCACGTCTTTAGTCTCCTTGATGTGGCCGACGACATCGGCCTGAATGCGTGCCTCTAGCGCGAGGCATGGAATGATTGGCCAAGCGAACCTGGGGCGCTTGATCCCCGCCCCTTGCGCGCCGACAGTGCAACGAGTGCGACGATGGTGACAATATAGGGGGACATGGACAAGACCTCGACAGGGATTTGAACCCGTGCCGCCTGCAAGTTCAGCTGTAAAACCGTGATCCCGCCAAAGAGATAGGCCCCGACAAGAAGACGACCGGGCCGCCAGGAGGCAAAGACAACGATGGCCAGCGCGATCCAGCCTGCCCCCGCCGTCACCCCTTCGGTCCATTGCGGCACCCGGACGAGGCTGAGGTAGGCTCCGCCAAGCCCGGCACAGGCTCCCCCAAAGGCGATCGCCATCAGGCGAATGCGAATGACCTTGTAACCAAGGGCATGGGCCGCTTCGTGGTTCTCGCCAACGGCGCGCAGGACAAGACCAGCCCGGGCGCGACGCAAAAACAGCCAGACAGCCACCACCAGGGCTAGGCCCAGGTAGACCACCGGATCATGCTGGAACAGAATCGGGCCCAGAACTGGAATGTCACTCAGGACCGGTATGTCGATCTTGGGTACAGACGGAGCCCTGACCCCAACATAGCCTTGTCCCAGGAGTGAGGCGAGGCCAATGCCGAACAGGGTTAAGGCCAGACCGGTGGCGACCTGGTTGGACAGAAGGTATTGGGTCAAAACGCCGAACAGCAGAGACAAGACAGCCCCGCCAACAGCCGCCCCGACAAAGCCCAAGGTGGCGGACCCGGTGTTAACGGCAACGATAAAACCGCAGATCGCGCCGGTGATCATCATCCCCTCGACGCCGAGGTTCAGGACACCTGCACGCTCCACGACCAGCTCACCGATGGCGGCAAGCATGATCGGGGTCGCCGCCACCATGAGGGCAGCAAGGAGCAGGGTCGGAGAGATAGCGGACAGATCCATCATGCAGCCTCTCGCCGGGCAAACCGGATGCGGTAGTTGGTCAGAACATCGACAGCCAGGAGGAAGAACAAAAGCATGCCCTGGAACAACTGGATGGCAGCCGTCGGCAGGCCAAGCGTCAGCTGCGCCAGCTCGCCCCCGATATAGGTCAGCGCCATGAGCAAGCCCGCCAGGAGAATGCCCGCCGGATGCAGACGGCCAAGAAAGGCGACGATGATGGCGGTAAAGCCATAGCCAACGTTGAAATCGATCGAGATGCGGCCCGCCGGTCCGGCCACCTCAAACATCCCCGCAAGGCCGGCAAGCGCGCCGGCCGCTCCCAAACAGATCAGGATCAGACGGGCAGGGTTCACGCCAGAAAAAGCAGCGGCCCGGGGGCTTTGACCTGCCAGACGGATCTGGAAGCCAAGGATATGGCGGCTCAGGAGAATGTAGCCGAAGATCACGGCAACAAGGGCCGCCACGACACCCCAATGCATCCCGGTGCCGGGCAGCAGTTCCAGGTTGGCAGCGGCAGGATACTGGGACAGGTTGCGAGACCCGGGAAATCCCATGCCTTCGGGGTTCCGCAATGGGCCCAGCGCCATATAGGCCAGAATGTTCTCGGCCACGTAGACCAGCATCAAGGACACCAGAATCTCGTTAGTGCCAAAACGGACGCGCAGAAATGCAGGGATCATCGCCCAAAAGAGGCCCCCAAGGGCACCTGCCACGATCATGGCGGGAAAGATCAGAACACTCTCGGACGGATAGGCCGCAAGGGCCACGGCGGCCGCACAAATCGCGCCCATGATGTACTGGCCCTCGGCGCCGATATTCCAGATGCCGGCCCTGAAGCCAAGCGATAGCCCGACAGCGATCAGGATCAGAGGACCCGCCTTCACAAGGAGCTGTGGGCGCGAATAGCTTGAAAATTCGCCGAACAAAGGGTCCCAGAAAATCGTGCGGATCGCCTCGAAGGGGTCCTTGCCCAGGATTGCGAACAGTATCCCCCCGGCAATCATCGTGGCCAGAACCGCAAGGAGCGGGGTGGCCCAGGTCCAGACCTGGCTGGGCTGCGGCCGCTTTTCAAGCCGGATCACTTGCATCGTCCTGTCCGCCGCGTACCGCACACAGCGACATTTTGAGTATTTGGAACGAAGCGAAGGAGCATATCGTCGGCTTCCATCTTCGCTTTGTCCAAAATACTCCCGCCGGAGGCGTCCTTACTCTGCCACATGTGCCACCTCCATATCATGGGCTCCGCCCAGCATCAGGCCAATCTCTTCAACACTCAGCCCCTGCGCGGGCCGGGGCGGTGAAAGCCTGCCTCCGTTCAGCGCCGCAAACCGATCCGAGATTTCCATAAGCTCGTCCAGATCCTGGCTGATCACGATCACTGCAGCACCGTTGGCAGCCAGATCGAGCAAGGCCTGCCGGATCGCCGCTGCTGCAGAGGCGTCGACACCCCAGGTGGGTTGATTGACGACAAGAACCTCCGGCCGCTGCAGGATCTCGCGCCCGATGACGAATTTCTGCAGGTTACCACCCGACAATGACCGCGCGGCATTGCCGGGTCCCGGCGTGCGGACGTCGAAACTCTTGATGACCCTTTCGGCAAATACGCGGGCCTTGCCCCAGCGCAGAAAACCGTTCTGCGTCAGTTCTTCCCGGATTGTACCGGTCAGGATGGCGTTTTCGGTCAGGCTCATGTCGGGGGCGGCTGCATGGCCCATCCGTTCTTCGGGGGCGGTCAGGAGACCCAGCCGCCGCCGGGCATTCGAAGCAGCCCGCCCGATGGCGGCGCCCTTGAACTGCACCATCGAAGCTTCTGTCTTCATCTCACCCGATAGAGCCAGCAGCAATTCATCCTGCCCGTTGCCCGCGACCCCCCCGATACCAAGCACCTCGCCGGCGCGGACTTCGATCGAGATGTCCCGCAGGGCGGTTCCGAATTGACGCGGCGGTGGCGCGCACAGCCTGTCCAGCTTTAGCACAACCTCGCCGGTCGGTGCCTCGGGGCGGGACGGAACATGCAGGATCGACCCGACCATCATTTCTGCCATGTCCCGGGCCGAGGTCTGGCGGGGGTCACAGGTCCCAACGACTTGTCCCAGTCGCAAAATAGTGGCGTGTTCGCAAAGGCTGCGGATCTCTTCAAGTTTGTGCGAGATATAGAGGATGGCGGTCCCTTCAGACCGGAGCTTGCGCAGGGTTGCGAAGAGGATCTCGACCTCCTGCGGTGTCAGGACGGATGTCGGCTCGTCCATGATCAGAAGCCTCGGCTCCTGCAGGAGACAGCGAATGATCTCAACCCTTTGCCGTTCTCCGGCGGACAGATCCCCAACGATCCGCGAGGGATCAAGCGGCAGCCCATACTTCGCCGACACTTCTGTGATCCGCGCGGCGAGGGCATTCATCGCCGGTGGGTCCTCCATCCCCAGGGCGATATTTTCGGCCACATCGAGCGCGTCGAAGAGCGAGAAATGTTGGAACACCATCGCCACACCCGCCGTGCGGGCGGCACGCGGCTCGCCTGGCTGGAACGGTTGCCCGGCAAGGGTCATGGTTCCGGTATCCGGTCGGACCAGTCCGTAGATCGTCTTGACCAGGGTGGACTTGCCGGCCCCATTCTCGCCCAGTAGGGCATGAACCTCTCCGGCCCGGATATCGAAGGAGACATCCTTGTTGGCAACGACGCCGGGGTAGGCCTTTGTCAGCCCCTTCAGTTGGAGAAGAACATCCGTCATCCCGCCTTCTCCCCCAGTGTCATGACCCGGCCGTCTGTCTTCAGTAGCGCGGCGGCCACCCCTACGGCAATGGCCTGTGGATGCGTGCCAAGGCCCGGGTCCCCGATCGGGCAGGCAATCCGGGCAATCGCCTCTGGTCCATGCCCCAGATCCCGCAACCGGGACCGAAAGCGGGCCCATTTTGTCGCCGAACCGATCAGCCCAACGCTCGCAAACCTGTGGTGCAACAGGGCATGGCACAGCGACAGGTCATGATCATGCGAGTAGGTCAGGATCAGGTGATCTGCATCGGCCGGGGCATGCGGAACCAGCACCTCTGGCACACTCGCGACGATGGATGTCACGTTGGGCGGAACCGGTTGGGGAAACCGCTCGGCGGCCGTGTCGATCCAGGTGATGGCCCGGTCCGGAAAGGGACGCAAAACCTCGACCAGCGCGCGCCCGACATGGCCTGCCCCCCATATCCACAAGGGCTTGCGCGGCTCTGACCCGGCCTCGATCAACCAGCCGTCCACCTCGACCGGCAGCGCGCCAGGCAGCATCCCCGCAAGGCTTTGCCTGATGGCAGTCGGTATCTTGCCAGGGCTGCACAGCCGTGTCAGCGGGCGGGCATAGGGCAGGCTGGGGGGCAGCGACGCGGCATCGAACCTTTCCCAGACAAGGCTCACCGATCCGCCGCAGCATTGCCCCAGGGCCGGGCCCAGCGGAAAGGTCCGGGCAAACCGGTCCCGACCGGACGCGATCATGCGCCCCGCCTCGGCAACGGCCTCATACTCAAGCGCGCCTCCGCCGATGGTGCCCGATTGGCCACCGTCCCATACCAACATCGAGGTTCCCGCAGCCCTTGGGGCCGACCCCGACGTCCGGCTGATCAGCACCCGGACCACTTGCCCTCGTTCGGCAACGGCGGCTTCAAGGGCGGGCAGGTCAAGGCTCATGACCGGGCCCTCTCAATGGCCGCCAGGATCTTTTCGGCCGTCGCCGGGGCGACCAGGGCGGGATAGCCCGGCCCACAGGCCGACACGGCATTGGACAGCGCCAGAAAGGCCGAAATGCCGAGCATGAAGGGCGGCTCACCCACCGCTTTGGACCTGTAGACCGTTTCGGCCTTGTTGGGCGCATCCCAAAGGGCCACGTTGAAGATATCGGGCCGGTCCGAACAGGCCGGTATCTTGTAGGTTGAGGGGGCGTGGGTGCGCAGGCGGCCCTTGTCGTCCCAGACAAGCTCTTCGGTCGTTAGCCAGCCCGCGCCCTGCACATAGCCCCCTTCGACCTGGCCGATGTCGAGGGCCGGGTTCAGGCTGGCACCGGCATCATGCAGGATGTCGGCGCGCAGGATCCGGTTTTCGCCGGTCAAAGTATCGATCACCACTTCTGTGACCGCCGCGCCATGGGCAAAGTAGTAGAAGGGACGGCCTTCGCCCTTGATCCGGTCCCAGACGATGTCCGGGGTCTTGTAGAAGCCCGTGGCCGAAAGGCTGACCCGGTTCATATAGGCGGTCTGTGCGGCTTCGGCAAAGGACAGGACGGTGCCGCCCACCGTGACCTTGCCATCCGCAAAGCGAACGCTGGCGGGATCGGACTGATGCAGTTCGGCCAGGCAGGCGGCGATGCGGTCGCGGATCGTATCACAGGCGGCCTGGGCTGCCATGCCGTTCAGATCGGAGCCCGACGAAGCCGCCGTGGCAGAGGTGTTGGGCACCTTGCCGGTATCGGTTGCCGTGATCTTTACCGCTGAAGGGTCAATGCCGAACCGGCTGGCCGCCACCTGGGCCACCTTCTGGAACAGGCCCTGGCCCATTTCAGTGCCACCGTGATTCAGATGGACTGAACCGTCCTGATAGACATGAACAAGTGCCCCGGCCTGGTTGAGATGGGTCAGTGTGAACGAGATGCCAAACTTCACCGGTGAAAAGGCAATGCCCCGCTTCAGGACCGTCTGCCCGGCGTTCCATGCGGCAATAGCCTCGCGGCGCTGGGCAAAGTCGGACGACGTCAGCAAGGCCTCGGTCATCTCGTGAAGGGCAAAATCGGTGACCTCCATAGCATAAGGGGTCGTATTGGCCGGACGCATCCGGCCCCTGGGCGAATGCTCCGCTCTGTAGCGGACCGCTCCGCCACTACTGCCGCCACCACGGACCCCCGTAAGGGGCTGGGCTGTCCCGGGGAGGGGCGTGCTGTGCTGAGGCGTATCGGGCGTCTGGTTCTTCGGATTGGAAGTATCCTCGGGGGGGCGCAAAGCGCGGGGGGCAGACAGCCCCCCTCCAAGCGGTGCCATCGGAGCATAATAGTTGATCTTGCGGACCTCGACCGGATCTAGGCCAAGGTGATGGGCCAGGTGATCGATTGCCGCCTCCATGCCGAGCATGCCCTGCGGTCCGCCAAAGCCCCGATAGGCTGTAGCCGACTGGGTGTTGGTGCGCAGGCGGTGCGACGTGATGCGGGCGGCCGGCAGCAGGTAGGCGTTGTCGGCATGCAGCATCGCCCGGTCTGCTACTGGCAGGGACAGGTCCATCGCCCAGCCGCACCGGGTGTAATGGGTGAAATCGACAGCCAGAATGCGGCCCTCGGCATCATGCCCGATGTCATAGTCGATCCGGAAATCATGGCGTTTGCCTGTGATGATCATGTCGTCGTCGCGATCATAGCGCATCTTGCAGGGTCGGCCGGTGATCCGGGCGGCGACGGAACAGGCTATGGCCAACGCATTGCCCTGGCTTTCCTTGCCGCCAAAGCCTCCGCCCATGCGGCGGACCTCGCAGCGGACAGCATGCATTGGCAGGTCAAGGGCCTCGGCGACCTTGTGCTGGATCTCGGTCGGGTGCTGGGTTGAGGAATGGATGACCATGTCCCCTCCCTCCTGGGGCAGGGCAAGGGCGGCCTGGCCTTCCAGGTAAAAGTGCTCCTGCCCGCCCATCTCCAGGCTGCCGGACAGGCGTAGGGGCGCTGCGGCCATCGCGGTGTCGACATCGCCTTTGGTCCAGATCCGGGGGCCGTCCTCGAATCGGCTGTCTGCCGCCAACGCGGCCTCGATGGTCAGGATTGGCCGCTCTTCCTCATAGTCCACCCGGCCAAGGGCGGCCGCCCGCCGGGCCGCCCCATGGCTGGTCGCCACCACCAGAAACAGCTGCTGACCAACGTAGTGGACGGTCCCGTCGGACAAAAGGGGCTCGTCATGGTTGGACGGAGAGCAATCGCAAGGCCCGGGCAGGTCCTGCGCGGTGAGGACCGCAACAACGCCCTCAGCCTGCCGGACCGGCTCAAGGTCCATAGCGACGATCCGGCCACGGGCAACCGTGGACAGCCCAAAGGCCAAATGCAGGGTTCCCTGCGGCGTGGGGATGTCGTCGACGTAGCGGGCCTGGCCGGTCACATGCAGCGGGGCGGCATCATGAGGCAGGGGGCGGGCGACAGTCATGGCTGCACCTCCAGCACTGACACCAGCTCGCCAGCAAGGTCGGCCCGGTAACGCCGCAACAGGTTTCGGGCTACGTCAAGACGGTAGGTGGCAGAGGCACGCATGTCGGTGAGGGGGGCAAAATCCTTGGCAAAGGCGGGCAATGCGGCCTCGACCGTGGCCGCGTCCCACGTCTTGCCGACCAGGGCGGCCTCAACGACAGACGCCCTCTTGGGAATGCCGGCCATGCCACCAAAGGCGATCCTTGCCGCCTGCACCATGCCTCCCTCAATTGTCAGGTTGAAGCAGCCGCAAACTGCCGAGATGTCCTGATCGAACCGCTTGGAAATCTTGTAGCACCGCAAATCCGGCGCGGCATGGGGGATGGTGATCGCCTCGATAAACTCCCCCGCTGCCCGGTCCTGCTTGCCATAGTCGAGGAAAAAGGCCTCGACAGGCAGTTGTCGGCGGGTGTCGCCCTTGCGCAGATGCAGCGTGGCGCCAAGCGCAATCAGGGCAGGCGCATTGTCCCCGATGGGTGATCCGTTGGCAATGGACCCGCCGATGGTCGCGGCATTGCGGACCTGGACCGACCCATAGCGCCGGATGAGTTCAGCGTAGGAAGGATGAGTTGCAGCAATCGCCTCGCGCAGGCTGGTCATTGTCACACCGGCCCCAATGCGCAGGACATCGCCCTCTTGGGTGATTGTCTGAAGATCGGTGCAACGGTTGAGAAAGGCCACCGGGCCGAGGTTGCGAAACTGCTTTGTGACCCAAAGGCCCACATCCGTGGCCCCCGCGATCAGCGTGGCGTCCGGGTTGTCCAGATACCAGCGGGCCAGCGCATCGGAGGAGGTCGGGCAGTAAGGTGGGTCTTGACCCACCGACGCCTCAGGGGTGGGTGGGTCAAGACCCACCTTACCGGCATCGGCCAGCATCCAGTCGGGGACCGGCGTCCCTTCGATCGCCTCGGCGGCCCGCACGATGGGGGCATATCCGGTACAGCGGCACAGATTGCCCGCCAGTTGATCATCGTGGTCGTGGCGTCCGTTCAGATGGGCCACCGCCATGGAGACCACAAAGCCTGGCGTGCAGAACCCGCATTGGGACCCGTGTTTGGCCACCATGGCCTCTTGCGCCGGATGCATCTGGCCGTCGGGACCGGCGATGCCTTCGACAGTGCGGACGGCCTTTCCGGCCAGCTGCGGCAGGAACAGGATGCAGGCGTTCAGCGCCCGGCTTCCGTCGGCATCGGTCACGATGACGGTGCAGGCGCCGCAATCACCCTCGTTGCACCCTTCTTTGGTGCCGCACAGGCCACGCTTTTCGCGCAGCCAGTCCAGAAGGGTCCCTGTTGCCCCGCTTTCGGCGCGCACAGTCTCTCCGTTCAGAAGAAACGTGATCTCCATATTCGAGAACCTGCCGCCTTACCGTATGTTTGGGGCTACTGCCCGATCGATGCGGCGTAGATCGGGCGCCCCGTCCGGGCAAACTGAGTCCGGTTTGGCTGATGAAACCCTGATGACTGCCCCTTGGCAAGCCATTTTCGCACCCATCTGGCTGCGACAAGCAACCCTGTAAGGTGTGCAACGCGCACCCAACGATTGTGCGCCGCGATTATCCGCCGCGATCACCCTGTTGCCCCTTGCCCCGCCCTCGCCCCAAGATACTGTGGTCGGCATGACATCAGAGCCCCGATTCATCCACCTGCGCGTCCATACCGAATACTCCCTTCTGGAGGGGGCGGTGCCGGTCAAGAAACTGCCCGGACTTGCTGCCGCCGCGCATATGCCGGCCGTCGCCATCACCGACACCAACAACATGTTCGCCGCGCTGGAGTTTTCCGAAGGCGCGGCCAAGGCCGGAATTCAACCGATCATCGGCTGTCAGCTCAGCCTGACCTACCTGCCGCCCGAGCCCGGAAAACGGCCAGAGCCACCGGCCCCGCTGGTGCTGCTCGCCCAGTCCGAGGCGGGCTACATGAACCTGATGAAGCTCAATTCCTGCGAGTATCTCGACGCAGGGGGAGAGTTGCCACAGGTCAGTCTTGATCAGCTTGCCACCTATTCAGAGGGTCTGATCTGCCTGACCGGTGGCCCCGACGGGCCGGTGGGCCGGTTGTTGCGCGCCGGGCAAGGCCCCAAGGCGCAGGCCCTGATGACCCGGCTTGCCACGATCTACCCCGACCGGCTGTATGTGGAGCTGCAACGCCACCCCGGCGACGGCGGTCTGCCCGAGGCAGAGCGCCTGACCGAACAGGGGCATGTCGAAATGGCCTATGCCATGGACTTGCCGCTGGTGGCCACGAATGACGTCTACTTCCCCAAGGCCGCCCTTTATGAGGCCCACGACGCCCTCCTGTGCATCGCCGACGGGGCCTATGTCGACCAGCAGGAACCCCGCCGCCGCCTTACCCCGCAGCACTATTTCAAAAGCCCGCGCGAAATGGCGACGCTGTTTGCCGACTTGCCCGAGGCGATCGAGAACACGGTCGAGATTGCCCGCCGCTGCGCTTTTCGCGCCCGCAAGCGCAACCCGATCCTTCCCAAGTTCGCCGATGACGAGGTTGAGGAACTGCGTCGACAGGCCCGGGCCGGGCTTGCGGACAGGCTTGCCGTCATCCCCCATGCCGCCCCGGTCGAGGATTACGAAAAGCGCCTCGAGTTTGAGTTGGGCATCATCGAGAAGATGGGCTTTCCCGGCTACTTCCTGATCGTGGCTGACTTCATCAAATGGGCCAAGGATCAGGCCATTCCCGTTGGACCGGGCCGGGGCTCGGGTGCCGGCAGCCTTGTGGCCTATGCCCTCACCATCACCGACCTTGATCCCCTGCGCTATTCGCTTCTGTTCGAGCGGTTCTTGAACCCCGAACGAGTGTCCATGCCTGACTTTGACATCGACTTCTGCATGGACCGGCGCGAAGAGGTGATCCGCTACGTTCAGGAAAAATATGGCCGCGACAAGGTTGGCCAGATCATCACCTTTGGGGCGTTGCTGTCCAAGGCCGCCGTCCGCGACGTGGGCAGGGTTCTGCAAATGCCCTACGGACAGGTTGATCGCCTCTCCAAGATGATCCCGGTCGAGGGGGTCAAACCGGTCAGCATCGAAAAGGCCCTCGCCGACGAACCCCGGTTGCGCGAAGAGGCCAAGAACGAAGAAGTCGTTAATCGTCTGCTGACCTACGCCCAGCAGGTCGAGGGGCTTTTGCGCAACGCCTCGACCCACGCTGCGGGCGTTGTGATCGGCGACCGGCCCCTCGACGAGCTGGTTCCGCTTTACCAGGATCCCCGCTCTGACATGCCCGCGACCCAGTTCAACATGAAATGGGTCGAACAGGCGGGGCTGGTCAAATTCGACTTTCTCGGCCTCAAAACCCTGACGGTGATCCAGAATGCGGTCGATCTGAT
This sequence comes from uncultured Paracoccaceae bacterium, assembly GCA_937916485.1. The sequence continues at coordinate 21,264 of CALFSV010000225.1, forward strand.
CAAGACTGCCGGCCGCACCCTGAATGTTGCGGCCGATGGCACGGTCCTGTATCAGCCTCCCCAAGGGTTTGAGTATGACATCGGGGCGATCCCGCTGGATGACGCCAAGTCATACGAACTTTATGCCGCCGCCAAGACGGTCGCCGTGTTTCAGGTGGAAAGTTCGGGCATGATGGATGCCCTCAAGCGGATGAAACCGACCTGCATCGAGGACATCGTGGCCCTTGTGGCCCTTTATCGTCCCGGCCCGATGGAGAATATTCCAACCTATTGCGAGGTGAAGAACGGCCTCAAGGAACTGGAATCGATCCACCCGTCGATTGATCATATCCTCAAGGAAACCCAGGGCATCATCGTCTATCAGGAACAGGTGATGGAGATCGCCCAGGTCATGGCCGGCTATTCGCTGGGCGGCGCCGACCTGTTGCGTCGGGCGATGGGTAAGAAGATCGCCGAGGAAATGGCCAAGGAGCGTCCAAAGTTCGAGGACGGGGCCAAGGCCAACGGGGTCGAGCCCAAGAAGGCCCGTGAGGTCTTTGACCTTCTCGAAAAATTCGCCAACTACGGCTTTAACAAAAGCCACGCGGCGGCCTATGCGGTGGTCAGCTACCAGACCGCATGGCTCAAGGCGAACCATCCGGTGGAATTCATGGCCGGTGTCATGAACTGCGATATCCATCTGACTGACAAGCTTGGGGTTTACTTTCAGGAGGTCAAGAAGGGCCTTGGCCTTGAGTATATTCCGCCCTGTGTGAACCGGTCCGATGCCACCTTTACCGTGGCCGAAGGCAAGCTGGTCTATGCGCTGGGCGCCCTCAAGAATGTCGGGGTCGAGGCGATGCGCCTGATCGTAGCCGGGCGCGGTGACAAGCCGTTTGCCACGCTCTTTGATCTGGCCCGCCGCGTCGACCTCAAGCGTGTCGGCAAACGTCCCCTTGAGATGCTTGCCCGGGCGGGTGGCTTCGATGTGCTGGATGCCAATCGCAGGCGGGTTTTTGACAGTCTTGATGCCCTTGTGGCCTATTCTGCGGCAGTCCATGAGCAGAAAAGTTCAAGTCAGGTTAGCCTGTTTGGAGAGGCCGGCGAAGATCTGCCAGAGCCGCGTATGGCCGGAACGCCGGATTGGGTGCCAGCCGAACGGCTATCGGAAGAGTTCAAGGCGGTCGGCTTCTACCTGTCCGGGCATCCACTTGACGATTACCTTGCCCCGCTCAAACGGAAGGGCGTTCTGTCGTTGGACGAGGTCACGGCCAAGGCGGCCAAGGGCGCCTGCATCGAAAAGATGGCGGGAACCGTGGCCGGACGTCAGGAACGCAAGTCGGCCCGAGGCAACAGGTTCGCCTTTGTCCAACTGTCTGATCCGACAGGGCAATACGAGGTGACGATGTTTTCGGACACTCTTGAACTTGCCCGCGAACATCTGGAAGTCGGCTCGCAGGTCGTCATCCAGGTCGAGGCAACGATGGAGTCTGAACAGCTCAAGCTTTTGGGTCGTTCCGTCACGCCGATCGACACGATCGTTGCCGATGCGGGGTCAATCGGGCTGCGCATCTTTGTCGAACAGGTCCAAGCCGTCAGCCAAGTCGCCGGTGTCCTGGAGCGTGCCGCCCGCGACGGTGTAAGGGGGGGAAAGGGTCCGATCCTGATCAACCTGATGGACGCAGGCCTTCCCGGCGAAGTCGAGATTGATTGTGGAGTAGAGTTTCCGGTTACCCCCCAGATCAAGGGGGCTCTGCGCTCGCTCGAAGGGGTGATCGAGGTCGAAGAGGTCTGACCCTCTGGCCGCGCTTTCCACAAAAATGGACGGTCATCGGATTTTTTGTTAATCTCTCGCTCGGGGAACGGTGGGAGAGAACATGTTTTTTGGACATGCAGCCAGACGGCTGGCGTTTACGCTTGCGCTTCCTTTGGCCCTCGGTGCCTGCGCAGATCCCCTTTTGGGGCTGGACCGGCTGTCCGAAGTCAGCCTTCCCGAGGATGCAAATGCGGCAGCGCTTGCGCCCCCTTCGGCAGAGCAATCGGCAGCCCCGGGTTTTCTAAGCCGCGTTCTTGATCGCACGCTGGGGCAGGGGCCTGGCCTGCTGCCCGCTTCAGTCGACTCGTCGGGTGAAGCCGGCACGCCCGAACCGGGACCGGACGATGACAATGCCGCGGCAGATGGCACAGACGCGCCACTTGATTTGGAGGACGCACCGCCTGAGGACGAAGTGGCGGGAGTGCCCGCCCGGAGGGGATTTGTCGCTTTCCTGAGCCGCCTTGCCCCGTCACCGGCCTCTGCCCGCAACGCCACCCCCGGCGAGGCGGGTGATTTGGCGGGTTCTTCTCTGGATCTGGCCCAAGACGAAGTGGCGGTCGTCTGTAGCATCAGCGCCCGTTCCCTCGGGACGGTTGTCGGGCAGGCCTCCGGGTACACTATCCATGACAGCAACACGGCCTCGGTCGTGCCGCGGCCCCACTATGTCACCGGTTTTTCCGATGGCTGCGCCCGCCGGTTTCGGGCCGCACTTATTCTTTTTGGAGATGTCGGAACGCATGAAGTCATCCGCTACAGCGAAGGGACCGAGGATCTTCCCTTTACCGCAACCGACACAGCCTATGAGGATATCAAGCGCCGTGTATGCGGTGTCGGTAGGGGGCAACCCTGTGGCGCGGCGCTTGACCGGTTGGCCGTGACTACGACGTTTCTTACGGTATACGAGACCTTTGGCACCAATGCAGAATGGGCCAAAGTCCTGCTGTCAGGTGGGGAACTGATTGCCATAGCCAGCAAGGGCAGCTGAGGATCACCAGTGCGGCGGGGGCTGGTCAGCCATGGGTGCCATCTCGCCGCCCGCCACCTCACGCTCGGCCTCTCGCTCCATCAGCATGGTGACGCGGCGGGTCAGCACGGCAATCTCGCGTTCTTGCCGAGCGACGATGTCGGACAGATCCTCAACCGTGCGGATAAGGTGGGCGAGGCGTTCTTCATATGCGGTCAAATCGGTCATAGGTACACCAAGCCACTTGTGCGCCCCTGTGCAAGAGATTTCTTGCGAATGCCCCTTGCCCCGCCTCTGACATTGCCCTCTTGCCGGGACGAGGGTAAACGCAGCCCGAACCACCCAAGGCAGGACAGACCATGGCCAAGGACAACAAACCCAGACGCCCCAAGGCCGAGACGCCCAAAGGGTTTCGCGACTATTTTGGCGCGGAGGTAACGGAACGCGCCCAGATGCTGCGCAACATCGCCGAGGTCTATCATCGCTACGGCTTTGACGCGCTGGAAACGAGTGCTGTCGAAACGGTCGAGGCCCTTGGCAAGTTCCTGCCCGATGTGGATCGCCCGAATGAAGGTGTGTTTGCCTGGCAGGAGGACGACGATTGGCTGGCCCTGCGCTATGACCTGACCGCACCCCTGGCCCGCGTCTATGCCCAGCACCGCAACGATCTGCCTACCCCCTACCGCCGCTATGCGATGGGTCCGGTGTGGCGCAACGAAAAGCCGGGGCCGGGTCGGTTCCGCCAATTCTACCAATGCGACGCCGATACGGTGGGGGCACCCTCGGTAGCCGCAGACGCCGAGATTTGCGCGATGGCGTCCGATGTGTTCGAGGCCGTGGGCATACCGCGCGGCGACTATGTGATCCGCGTCAACAACCGCAAGGTCTTGAACGGGGTGATGGAGGTCGCTGGTGTGCTTGATCCCTCCGACCCCGAAAAATTCGCCCATGAACGGGGCATCGTTTTGCGGGCCATCGACAAGCTGGACCGCCTTGGCCCGGCAGGCGTCCGGGCGCTTCTGGGCGAAGGCCGCAAGGATGAAAGCGGCGACTTCACCAAAGGTGCTGGCCTTGGGGCTGATCAGGCCGAGGTTGTGATGTCCTTTATGGATGCCAAAGGTGCGGATGGTGCCGAAACCGTGGCCCGGCTTCAATCCTTGGTTGCTGGATCGGTCACTGGTCAGGCCGGTGTGTCGGAGTTGGAGCAGATCGCGGGCCTTCTGGACGCGCAGGGCTATGGCCCGGACCGCATCATCATCGACCCTTCCGTTGTCCGTGGCCTTGGCTACTACACCGGTCCTGTCTACGAGGCCGAGCTGACCTTTGAAATCACCGACGACAAGGGGCGCAAACAGCAGTTCGGCTCGGTCGCGGGGGGCGGGCGGTATGACGATCTGGTCAAACGCTTTACCGGGCAGGAAGTGCCGGCTACGGGCATCTCGATCGGTGTCGACCGGCTGCTGGCGGCGCTGCATGCCAAGGGCCGCATGGGCTCTGTCGCGCCGGGACCGGTGATCGTGACGGTCATGGATCGCGATCGTATGGCGGACTATCAGGCCATGGTCGCTGATCTGCGCAACGCGGGCATCCGGGCCGAGGTTTACCTTGGCAACCCCAAGAACTTTGGCAACCAACTCAAATACGCGGACAAGCGGCAAAGCCCGGTGGCGGTGATCGAGGGGGGCGACGAAAAGGCCAAGGGCGTTGTCCAGATCAAGGACCTGATCCTCGGGGCCAAGATTGCAGAGAATGCGACCCCTGAGGAATGGAAAGACCGGCCCAGCCAGTACGAAGTGCCCCGCTCCGACCTTGTGGCCCGGGTCAAGGCTATTCTGGCGGGCCAATCGTGATCCAGCCCGACGGCAAAGCTGCCGCATGGGCCGAGGCCGAGCGGCTGACGGCGCATTTCCGTGCCGCCGGGGCCTTGCCGGTTGAGGCCGACATCCTGCAACCCGCCGACACCCTGCTGGATCTTTACGGCGAGGACATTCGCGCCCGCGCCTATGTCACGACCGATCCATTGCGGGGCGAGATGATGTTGCGCCCGGATTTCACCGTGCCCGTCGTCCAGATGCATATGTCCAGCGGCGCCGACCCTGCCCGCTATACCTATGCGGGCGAGGTCTTTCGCCGTCAGGAAATCGACCCTCACCGGCCTGTTGAATATCTTCAGGTCGGCTACGAGGTGTTCGACGGGCAAGGCCCTGCCGCTGCGGACGCAGAGGTGTTTGCCGTGATCAGCGACGCGCTGGCCGGACTGCCCCTGCGGGCGGCGACGGGAGACATTGGCATCCTGATGGCCGCTGTCCGCGGGCTGCGCACGACCGACGCCCGCAAGGCCGCGCTTTTGCGCCACATCTGGCGACCCCGCAGATTTCGCGCCCTGCTGGACCGGTTCGGGGGCAGGGTGTCTGCCCCGCCGACCCGCGTCGCCCTTCTCGAAGCGGCCGATCCGATGGCCCTTGCCGGTGCCGAGATCGGTCTGCGCGGAAGGGACGAAGTCGAGGCCCGGATTGAGGCCCTACGTGTGGATGCCGCCGCTGCCCCCATCTCGGCTGAAGAAGTGTCCCTGATCGACGCCATACTGGCGCTGCGCGAAACCGTCCCGATGGTCCTTAGCCAACTGCGCGACATCGCAATGGATCTTCCTGCAGTCGGCTCCGCCGTTCAAATGCTGTCCCGGCGGAGTGATGCGTTGGCCGCACGCGGGGTGGCCGTGGACAGCCTTGAATTCGAAGGCAGCTTCGGCCGGACAGCCCTTGAATACTATGACGGCTTTGTCTTTGGCCTTTACATCGACGGTCGCCCGGAGTTGCCACCCATCGCGACGGGTGGGCGCTATGATGCGCTGACAACCGTCCTCGGGGGTGGCCGGGCGGTCCCGGCTGTAGGCGGGGTCATCCGCCCCGGCCTTGTCATATCACTTCGGGGGGGCGCATGACGATCAAGCTGGGCGTGCCGTCCAAAGGGCGGCTGATGGACAAGACCTTTGACTGGTTCGGCTCCCACGGGATCGGGCTCCGCAAGGCCGGGTCCGAACGGGAGTATGCGGGCGCGGTGACCGGCCTTGCCGGTGTTGAGCTGGTGCTGTTGTCCGCCGGTGAAATCCCGCGCGAGCTTGCCGCAGGCCGGTTGCACCTTGGGGTCACAGGCTCTGACCTGGTGCGCGAAAAGGTTCCCAATTGGGACACGCTCCTGCGCGACGTGCATGGACTGGGCTTTGGCGGGGCCGATCTCGTGATCGCCGTGCCCCAGCTTTGGGTCGATGTCGATACGCTGGATGATCTGGATGCCGCCGCTGCTGCCTTTCGGCGGACCCACGGTTTTCGTTTGCGGATCGCGACGAAGTATCACCGCCTCGTCCGAGAGTTTCTGCGCGAAAACGGAGTCGCCGACTACCAGCTGATCGACAGTCAGGGGGCCACCGAAGGCACCGTCAAGAACGAGACGGCAGAGGCCATCGCCGACATCACCTCAACCGGTGAGACATTGCGGGCCAACGGCCTCAAAGTCTTGTCAGACGGGCTGATCCACGCCAGCCAGGCAACCCTGTTCAAAAGCCGGGCGGCGGACTGGTCAGATGACGACAGGGCAGCCTGGGCCCGGATCGAAAAGATGTGCGGGCTCTAGGCCCGGGTCTAGCAAAGGGACGTTATCACATGGCGACGCATGGATATTAGGACGGCCGGCTCAACCTGCCTTTTGTCGGCATCTCAACCTTTGGCAAGCGGGACTACGTGGCCGACTGGGATGCGATCGAGGCTGATGTCGCCATCCTTGGCGCGCCTTACGATGGCGGCACCCAATGGCGGGCAGGGGCCCGGTTCGGGCCTCGGGCGGTTCGTGAGGCCTCAACCCTGTTCAGCTTTGGCCATGCCGGGGCCTACGATCACGAAGACGACGCGACCTACCTTGGCAGCGATGTGCGGATCGTCGATATCGGGGATGCTGACATCATCCACACCAAGACCGAAGAAAGCCACGCCAACATCGAACTTGGGGTGCGCAAGATCCTCGCCGCCGGGGCGCTGCCTGTGGTGATCGGAGGGGATCACTCGATCAACATCCCTTGCGTGAACGCCTTTGCCGATGACTGCGCCCGGAATGGCCCGATCCATCTGGTGCAGATCGACGCCCACCTGGATTTCGTCGATGTCCGGCACGGTGTCACCCACGGACACGGCAATCCCATGCGGCGCGCGATCGAGAAGGACTATGTCTCGGGCATGACCCAACTGGGCATCCGAAACGTCTCATCGACCGCGAAAGAGGGGTATGAGGACGCAAAGGCCAGAGGGTCGGACATCCTGTCCGTCCGGCAAGTACGGGCGCTGGGCGCCGAGGCGGTGGTCAACCGTTTGCCCGAAGGGGCGCGGTATTACGTGACGATCGATATCGACGCCTTTTGCCCCTCGATCGCGTCGGGAACAGGCACGCCAAGCCATGGGGGCTTTCAGTACTACGACGTTCTGGAAATCCTGCAGGGCCTCAGCAAACGGGGCAATGTTGTCGGGATCGACCTTGTCGAAGTAGCCCCCGCCTACGACCCAACCGAAAGCACACAGATCTTTGCGGCACAGGTCCTGCTGAATTTCATCGGGTTCATCTTTCACAACCGGCGCTAGAAGGCGCGCAGGGGATCAAAGAATCCCGATATTGGCAAGGGCAGCCGACAGCTCAGGGGGCAGGACATCTTCACCCGCTTTTGCCTGTGTCAAATCGGGCGGGGCATCGCTGGGTGCGAGATAGCGCCAGCCCTGGAAGGGACGCCGCTGGACCGCAGCGACCCGCACAATCTCGGGGTCAAGGACGATGGCGCAGCGCAGGATACCGTCGTCACGGCTATATTCGTCCAGCCGGACAATGCGCTGGCGGCACTGGATCACACCCTTGATCACCCAGTAGATTGATCCGCCATCCAAAAGCTCTGCCTCGCGCTTTGGCCACATCCTTGTGACATGGCGTGGCAGGCCGTCATCCGACTGCGCACGGCGGGTCTTTTGCCAGGCGGCAAGGTCATCGGTGTCGTCCGTCCCCACGGACAGTTTTTGTAAATGCAGCATGCCGCTCACCCCAACGGAATGTTCTATTCTTGTTCTAGGCCTCTATATTTGGTAGCTTAGGCCCTCGCCCTTGATTCTACCATGACATCTTCTGGAGCCGCCATGAACCGTTTTGCCGCCCCCATCGCCGCGCAGATTTGGGACATGAAGTATCGCTTCAAAGAGGCCGACGGGACCCCCCGCGATGTCACGGTCGAGGATACCTGGCGGCGGATCGCAAGGGCCCTGGCAGAGGTGGAAGAACAGCCCAGGGTCTGGGAGGACAAGTTTTACACCGCGCTGGAGGATTTCAAGTACCTGCCGGCTGGTCGGATTACCGCCGGTGCTGGAACGGCCAGGTCCGTCACCCTGTTCAACTGCTTTGTCATGGGGACCGTGCCCGACACCATGGGCGGGATCTTCGACGCGCTCAAAGAGGCTGCGCTGACCATGCAGCAGGGCGGCGGGATCGGCTACGACTTTTCCACCATCCGGCCCAAAGGCGCACCCGTCGCAGGGGTCGCCGCGGATGCCTCGGGCCCCTTGTCCTTCATGGATGTCTGGGACGCCATGTGCCGGACGATCATGTCGGCAGGCTCACGGCGCGGGGCGATGATGGCCACCATGCGCTGTGATCACCCGGATGTTGAGGCCTTCATAACGGCCAAGTCCGACCCCGCCCGGCTGCGGATGTTCAACATGTCGGTGCTGGTGACAGACCCCTTCATGGCGGCGGTCAAGGCTGATGGCCCCTGGGACCTCGTGTTTGACGGGACCGTCTACAAGACGGTTCAGGCGCGGGACCTGTGGGACCGGATCATGCGGTCGACCTTCGATTTCGCCGAACCCGGCGTGATTTTCATCGACCGGATCAACGCCATGAACAACCTCAGCTATTGCGAGACGATCGCGGCAACCAACCCCTGCGGCGAACAGCCCCTGCCACCCTACGGGGCCTGCCTGCTGGGGTCGATCAACATGGCGCGGCTGGTCAGCAATCCCTTCAGCCCGGACGCCCGGCTTGACCCCGACGCGCTCGATGACCTTGTGGCGACGGCCGTGCGGATGATGGACAATGTTGTCGACGCTTCGCGCTTCCCCCTGCCCGAACAGGCGGCAGAGGCGCGGGCAAAGCGGCGGATCGGCCTTGGGGTGACGGGTCTTGCCGACGCCCTTCTGATGGTCGGGCAGCGCTACGGCTCCGAAGAGGCGGCGGCGCTGACCGAGGCCTGGATGAAGCGGATCGCTCGGGCCGCCTACCTCGCAAGCGTCGACCTTGCAAAGGAAAAAGGGGCCTTTCCCCTGTTCGACGCCAAGAAATTCCTGGCCTCCGGTGCCATGCAAAGCATGGACAAGGACGTGCGGGACGCGATCGCCGAGCACGGCATCCGCAACGCGCTGCTGACCTCGATCGCGCCCACGGGAACCATCTCGCTTTACGCCGGCAATGTCTCTTCGGGGATCGAGCCTGTCTTTGCCTATGCCTACACCCGCAAGGTCCTGCAAAAGGACGGCAGCAAGACCGAGGAAGAGGTGGTCGACTACGCCGTCCAGCTTTGGCGCGAGATCAAGGGCGACGCGCCCTTGCCCGACTACTTCGTCAACGCCCAGACGCTCGCCCCGCTCGAACATGTTCGGATGCAGGCCGCGGCCCAGAAATGGATCGACAGCAGCATCTCCAAGACGATCAACTGCCCCGAGGACATCAGCTTCGACGCCTTCAAAGAGGTCTATATGGCCGCCTGGGATCAGGGCTGCAAAGGCTGCACCACCTACAGGCCCAATGCGGTCACCGGCTCTGTGCTCAGCGTGTCGGAACCCGCAAAGGAAAGTGGCTCTGATCTTCGCTCTGGCACAAATACTCCCGCCGGAGGCGATCCCGAGGTTGACGCTGTAAAGGTGGCGGCACTGATGACCGACGGCGACGTGATCTACATGTCCGAACCGCTTGACCGTCCGTCCGAGCTTGAGGGCGCGACGTATAAGCTCAAATGGCCAGACAGCGAACACGCCATCTACATCACGATCAACGACATCATCCACCAGGGCCAGCGGCGTCCGTTCGAGGTCTTTATCAACTCCAAGAACATGGAGCATTTTGCTTGGACCGTGGCGCTTACCCGGATGATCTCGGCCGTGTTCCGGCGGGGCGGCGACGTGTCCTTCGTGGTTGAGGAACTCAAGGCCGTCTTCGATCCGCGTGGTGGAGCGTGGATGGGCGGCAAGTATGTCCCCTCCATCCTTGCCGCGATCGGTGGGGTCATTGAACGGCACATGGTTGCCATCGGCTTTCTCGCGGGCGAGGGGACCGGGCTGAAGTCCGACCCCCAGGCCGATGTCGTCAGCCTTGGCACCAAGCGTGGCAAGGCCTGCACGTCGTGCGGCAGCTATGACCTGCGCATGGTCGAGGGATGCATGACCTGCGCCAGTTGCGGCTATTCCAAGTGCGGCTGAAGAAAACTCTGGTCGGTCTGGCGAAAGTCGACCCGTGAGGTCAGCTGGCTAGCGGCGCGTCAGCGCCATCCCGATGAGTATCAGCCCCACACCCAACACCCGCCCGCCCAGCGGGCCGGGTGCCCCGGTGATCAGGTCCAGCAGAACCCCCGTTACCATCTGGCCCGCAATCACCAGCAAGGCGGTGTTTGCGGCTCCGATCCGGGCGATCAGCCAACTGCCCGAGGCGACGAAGACCACGCCAAGCGGGCCGCCCAGCCAGGCCCACCACGGGATCCCGGCGTCCGCAGGTGGAAGCATTCCTCCAAGAACCAAGCCCATAAATGTCAGCACCGCTAAGCCTACAACATGGTTCCATAGCGACGCGCGCAGCGGTGAGGTCGATACGGCAAGCCGTCCGTTGATCTGTCGGCTCAGGCTGACAAGGATCCCGGCCAAAAGGGCCAGCGACGAGAACAGGATCATGATGAGCCGCCAACGATAAGGATCAGGCTGCCCGCACAGATACAGCCGACGGCTGCCATGTCCCGCAGGTCCGGTCGCCGCTTGGGAAATCCAAAAAGGCCAAATCTGTCGGCCAACAGGCTAAACCCCACCTGTCCGGCCAGCCCCAGGGCCAATGTGCCAGACAGGGCCAGGGCCGTGTTCACGGTGACCGACGACAGCATCACAGTGATGGCCCCAGATACGCCCCCCAGGTAGGCCCAAAGAGGCGCGTGGTCGATCTGGGCCGTCGTCGCTTTTCTGCCCCTCTCCCGGAACAGAAGGACCAGAACCACCGCGGCGAGGCTGCCCGTGCCATGCGCGGCCCAGGATGCAAACAGAGGCCCTCCCGACAAAGACAGGCGGCCGTTCAACAAGACCATAAAGGTCAACAGGCCGCCGCTGAGAAATGCGGCAGCCAAGTCAAATGGGCGGAGTGGCATTTGGGGGGGCTCGTGTCCGTCGTCGAATGATTTGGAACAGGCGGCGTGATTTTGGTCTGGAGGGCT
>CALFSV010000226.1 GCA_937916485.1 uncultured Paracoccaceae bacterium
TATCCGTTGATCGGATCGTGGGCAGACGTCTGGTCGGTGACCATGTCAGGGCGGATGCCACGACGGTACAATTCAGGGAAGATATCGGCGGCATTGCCAAGCAGACCAACTGACTTTGCCTCTCCGGCTTTGGTCCACTTGTCGATCATGGCAAGTGCCTCGTCCAAGGTATCGGCGCGTTCATCGACGTACTTGGTGCGCAAACGGAAATCGATGCTGTCGGGGTTACATTCCACCGCAAGGCAACACGCCCCTGCCATAACGGCGGCCAAAGGCTGTGCGCCGCCCATCCCCCCAAGGCCACCTGTCAGAATCCATTTGCCCGTCAAATCTCCATCGTAATGCTGACGGCCCGCCTCAACGAATGTCTCATAAGTTCCCTGAACGATGCCCTGCGATCCGATGTAAATCCACGATCCGGCAGTCATCTGACCGTACATCGCAAGACCCTTTTTATCGAGTTCGTTAAAGTGGTCCCATGTGGCCCAATGCGGCACAAGGTTGGAGTTCGCGATCAGAACGCGCGGCGCATCTGTATGCGTTTTGATCACGGCTACAGGGCGCCCTGACTGCACGATCATCGTCTCGTCCGCCTCAAGGTCTTTCATCGTCGCGACCATCGCATCGAAGTCCGACCACGTTCGCGCGGCACGGCCAATGCCGCCATAGACCACCAGCTCATGCGGGTTTTCAGCGACATCGGGATGCAGGTTGTTCATCAACATCCGCATAGGCGCTTCGGTTTGCCAGCTTTTTGCATTTAGTTCCGGCCCTGTTGGCGGGTAAACATCGCGGGTATTTTTGCGGTCTGACATGTGAGCCTCCTTAGTGAGTGAGTGCGCCGCTGCGGGCAAGTTTATCGAGGGAATTCAGGACGCCGCCCAAGACAGATCGTAGCGCCGTGGCGCGATCGCTCTGATAAGACCAAGGCGGTGTTTCAGTCACATAACCGCGTTGGGCGGTTTCCATCTGGATGGCATGAACAGCGTCTTCAGGCTGCCCGTAATGCCGCGTTGTCCAGCCGCCTTTAAAGCGGCCGTTCAGCACGGTATCGTAGGTTTTGGCGGCGGCGCACTGCGCATGAACCGCCTGTTCGATCTCGGGCGCACAGGTCGCGCCCATGTTTGTACCAATGTTGAACACAGGCAACACGCCGTCGAATAGGAACGCAATTTCGGACCGGATCGAATGACAGTCATACAAGATCGCGACGCCGTGTTTGGCTTTGATACGGGCCAGTTCATCAGCGAGTGCGGAATGATAAGGCGCGTGATAAGCAAGGCGGCGCGCTTCGATTTCATCTTCCGACGGGGCTTGATTATCTTGCCAGATATCGAGCCCGTCAAAATCCGTCAACGGGCAAAGCGTTGTGGTGTTCTGGCCAGGATATAGCGACGCCCCTTCGGGATCGCGGTTAGCGTCGATCACATAGCGGTGCACATTAGATTTCACGACGGTCGCGCCCTTCAACAGCCCATCATAAAGCTGCGTGATGTGCCAATCCGTATCGGCCAATCCCTGTCCGACGACGTTCAATCGCCTCATTAGATCATCAGGAACGAAGGTGCCGCCATGGGGCTGGGCCAACACGACAGGGCTGTCGCCTCGCATGACGTCAAAGACGCTCACTCCTCAAATCTCGGCATATCTACGCCGGACAAGGCGGGCAAATCGCCGGACGCAATCAGGGTCGTTGCGCTCACGATATCTGGCGCAAGGTAGCGGTCCTCGCCCATCGTTGCCACGCCTTTGCGCAAACGGGCTATACAATTGGCAAGTGGGCCACTGGTCGTCAAAGGTGCGCGAAATTCGACGCCCTGTGCGGCGCACAGCAGTTCAACTCCAATAATCGCGTGCAGATTTTGCAGCATGCGTTGCAGGCGATATGCACCGTGCGCTGCCATACTGACATGATCTTCTTGATTGGCGGAAGTCGGAGTGGAATCAGTCACACACGGGTTCGCGAGGTGCTTGTTTTCGGACATCAGTGCCGCAGTGGTAACCTCGGCAATCATATAACCTGAATTGAGGCCGGGGTTCGGTGTCAAGAACGGAGGAAGGTCAAATGACAGTGTCGGATCGACCATCAGGGCCACACGACGTTGAGCAATCGCCCCAATTTCAGACAGCGCGAGCGCGATCATATCCGCCGCAAAGCCTACAGGTTCGGCGTGAAAATTACCGCCCGACACGATCATGTCCGCATCAACCAACACTAACGGATTATCAGTCGCTGCGTTGGCCTCGATCCGCAAAGTCATTGCCGCTTGGCGCAAAATATCCATCGCAGCGCCCGTGACCTGCGGCTGGCAACGGATGCAATATGGGTCCTGCACCCGGGTGTCGCCTTCGCGGTGGCTTTCGCGAATTTCGGACCCCTCAAGCAAGCTGCGCATCGTGGCGGCCGCTTCGATTTGACCGCGATGGCCGCGCAGGGCGTGAATTTCTGGCTGCAACGGTGCCGTCGATCCCATGATTGCGTCGGTCGACATTGCCGACGTTACCAGTGCCGCGTTCGCCGCATCCCACGCGCCGAACAACCCAGATAATGCGAATGCGGTCGAAAACTGTGTGCCGTTGATGAACGCCAACCCCTCTTTCGGACCAAGCGGGATCGGGGTCAGGCCCGCCTTTTCCAAAGCAACACGACCCGGCATGACCACGCCCTCGAACTCGGCTTCGCCTTCGCCAATGATCACGGCGGTCAAATGTGCCAACGGGGCCAGATCACCAGACGCACCGACCGACCCCTGGGCCGGAATAACGGGCGTTACACCCTTGGCAAGCATGCCTTGCAGCAATTCAATCAACGACCAACGTACACCGGACGCACCACGCCCCAGCGACAGTAATTTCAACACCATGATCAGGCGGGCGTGGGCTCGTGAAATCGGCTCTCCGACGCCACAGCAATGGGACAAGATCAGGTTGCGCTGCAGCGTTGCCGTGTCTTTGTTTTCGATCTTGATGCTGGCCAGTTTACCGAAGCCGGTGTTAACACCGTAAACAGGCACGTCGCTAGCAACCGCTTTGGCGATTCGCGCAGCGGCGGTTTCAACTGCGTCGCGGCACGACAGGTCAAGCGCGACGTCGGCCTCATTGTGATACACTTGGGCAAGGTCTCGTAAGGTGACTGCACCCGGCGTCAAAGTCAGTAGGGTCACAATTGGCCTCCAAATATACGTTGGTGGAGTGGGTTGAACCCGATCCGATATGCAAGCTCGGCAGGATGTGCGGCGTTCCAGACAGCAAGATCAGCGCGCTTGCCCGCCGCAATGGTCCCGCGATCAGACAGGCCAAGTGCGCGAGCGGCGTTGCAGGTGGTTCCTGCCAGCGCCTCTTGCGGGGTCATGCAAAATAATGTGGACGCCATGTTCATTGCTAAGAGAAGCGATGTCATCGGGGACGAACCGGGGTTGGCATCCGTGGCGACAGCCATCGCCACGTTGTGTTTGCGCAAAAGATCAATGGGCGGCATTTGCGTTTCACGCAGCGTATAGAAGGCGCCAGGCAAGATCACGGCTGTGGTCCCCGCCTTTGCCATTGCTTTGACGCCGTCTTCGTCCAGATATTCAATGTGGTCCGCTGACATCGCGCCATAACGCGCAGCCATCGCCGTTCCACCCAGATTGGACAATTGTTCAGCATGGATTTTAACAGGCAAACCTAATTCTCGAGCAACAACAAACATCCGCGCGACCTGCGCCGGTTGAAACGCAATACCCTCGCAAAACGCATCAACGGCATCAACCAAGCCCTCGGCGTGCGCGGAGCGTAGCGTAGGAATACCGACGTCGGTAATATAGTCATCGCCGCGCCCCGCGTATTCAGGCGGCACCGCGTGGGCCCCAAGATAGGTCGTCTTGATGGTCACAGGGCGGACGTCCGCCAACCGGCGCGCGGCGCGTAACATCCGCAGCTCAACATCCAAATTCAGCCCGTAGCCCGACTTGATTTCAATCGTGCAAACGCCCTCGGCGATCAATGCATCCAATCGTGGCAATGCATCAGCGACCAGCGCATCCTCGGATGCATCTCGGGTTGATTTGACGGTCGAGATGATGCCGCCACCTGCCCGCGCAACGTCTTCGTAAGACGCGCCGTTCAGGCGCATTTCAAATTCCATGGCGCGATTGCCGCCGAACACCAAATGCGTGTGGCAATCGATCAGCGCGGGAGTAACCAACCTACCGCCAAGATCATGCACGGTTCCGTCGCTGTACTCGACAGGCAAACTTGCGAACATACCAACCCAAGCAACCGTATCGCCGCTTAGGACAACCGTGTCTGCATCACCGGACTCATAAGATGGTTTGTCGTGGCACATCATGGCGATGTGGCCGTTGGTTAGGATAGAATAAGGCAATTGATTCCTCATAGTCAGAAACGGCTTGTCAGGCAAATTGTATGGTCTTAAGATTTTTATGTCCATTCATAATGGAGTCGCAAAATGAAAGTTTTCGCAAAACGCGCCTATATCGGATCTACATGGGCTCATGATGTCCGCCTGACCCTGCACGATGGAAAAATCACGCAAATAGAGACGTCTGTTCAAACCGAGGCAGACGACATCTGTGTTGATACTTTGTTGCCTGCACTGTCGAACCTGCACAGCCACAGCTTTCAGCGTGCAATGGCGGGCATGACTGAATTTCGCGCAACGGGCCGCGAGAGCTTTTGGACGTGGCGCGATCTCATGTATCGCTTCCTTGATCACCTGACGCCCGACCAGATCGGCGCGATCGCTGCACTTGCGTTCATGGAGATGCAGAAATCCGGCTACGCCGCCGTCGGTGAATTTCATTACATTCACCACGCGCCCGGCGGTAAGTCCTATGATGATCGGGCCGAACTTTCCAACCAAATCATGGCGGCAGCAAAGACGACAGGGATCGGCCTGACCCACCTGCCCGTTCTGTATTCTTACGGCGGTGTCGGGCAACATCCACTGGCGGGTGGGCAGCTTCGATTTGGAAATACGGTGGATCAATTTGCCGATTTGGTCGATCAGTGCAGATCGATCGCAGCGTCGCACAATCACGACACACAGGTTGGCATTGCACCCCATTCGCTGCGCGCAACGTCACCCGATGATCTTGCGCAAATCACGCAGAGCCACGGCGACGGGCCAATTCACATTCATATCGCCGAACAAACCAAAGAAGTCGAAAACGTGCTGGAGGTTCTTGGCGCACGCCCTGTTGAGTGGCTACTGGACAATGCCGACGTCGATGCACGCTGGTGCCTGATCCACGCGACGCACATGACAGAGGACGAAACTATCAGAATGGCCAAAACCGGCGCAGTTGCGGGCCTTTGTCCTGTGACCGAAGCAAACCTTGGCGACGGAATATTCAACGGCGCGACCTATTTGAATGCAGGTGGTGCGATTGGCATCGGGACTGATTCCAACGTAAACATCGCGTTGGCTGAAGAATTGCGCCTGCTGGAATATTCACAACGTCTGAAGCACCGTGAACGCAATGTTCTGGTCCGTAACGATGGATCAACCGGTGAGACACTTTATAGCGGGGCCGCATTGGGCGGGGCGCAGGCAATTGGGCGAAATGCAGGTATCATCGGTGTGGGCAAACTGGCCGATCTTGTTGCAATTGACAGCACTGATCCAGCTTTATGTGCGCTGACTGACAGTCAAATCCTCGACGGATATGTGTTTGCGGCAAAAGATAACATCGTAACAGATGTCTGGTCCGCGGGCCGTCACATGGTGCAAGATGGTCAACACGTGGATCAGTTTGAGATTAAGGCGCGATACCGCGCAGCTATTGCTGACCTTATGGCTACGATCGGGTAGTCAGATAAAAGCTACCTCATAGAATGAAAACAAAAAGAACGTCACCGCAAT
>CALFSV010000227.1 GCA_937916485.1 uncultured Paracoccaceae bacterium
AGCGATGCAGAAGTTTAAAAGTTGTGCAATGCTTCAGAAATTTACCAGTTATCACAGTCAAATCTATAACCACTTCAACCATGAAAGACATCTAGAAAGCAGGCAATCCTTCAAGCAAAAACGTACAACTGCTCTCACAGAGTGGTTCAATTTCTGTGCCGCATGATGATCGACTTGAGGTGCTTTTTACGGGTGTTCAAGTTTGTCTGACAACACCCTGTGCCCATACGGCATTAAGCATACAGCACATGTGATCAACGTCAGGGATTGGAGCCTGCAGTGCAAAGTGTACCTAAACACCTGCGGGATTCTCGACCTCGCGGCCCATTGCTGCCAGATCCGAATACCGATCCCCAATCCTGTGATGTGGACGTCCGCGTGTCGCAGCACCCAATGCTACAACCAATTCGTCAACAGCAGGAGCGTCGTAGATTGAAAACTGCACCGTCAGATAGTGGGACCGCCGGCCAGTATCGTGCTTGTCCATCAAGGGGATCTGGATCTGGGTGTTAGCTGGGCCGCGGGTATTGGTGAAGCCAAGATAGCTTTTTGCGCCCACTGCCTCGCGATAGAAGTTGCCGAACTGTAAAGTGTGGATGAGGGCTGAAGCGTGTTCGACTTCACAGCTGGTTCCCGCGATGCAGGCCTTGCCATATGCCTCAATTGCGTCACCCGATCCTGCTAGTGCAATCAGGCGGTCGGTTAACAGCGATCCCAGTAATGGTGCCATGCGGGTGATTTCGGGGGACAGGTCTTCGACAAATCCGCGACCCGCCCATGGGTTTGTTACCACGGCGGCCACACCGATCATGCGCAAGACAGGGTCTGAGGCGCGGCCACCTTCGGTGTGAATGTCTTCGTCGAAAGTAACTATTTTTCGCAGTTCGGGCAGCATATGTATTCTCCTGTCAGATATGATAGTTTCGGCGTCCAGTGACGGCGTGCACCACCCCTTCAACCTCGGTTCCGTGATAGATGCCAAAGGCACCGTATTGATTTTCTTGAACGTATCGGCGCAGCATCGAACGCTCCGCCGCGTCTCTTACCTGTTCAAGAGGCAGGGCGCTAAGCTCAAAATAGCGCATGCCCGCAGGCGCATCCCCAGCAACGACACCATGATAGATGATACGTTGGGATGCGTCCTGCGTGTTCTGGTACACCGCATAAAGATGGTCGAGGTGGGGCATCAATCCAATGCCCTTGAGGTGATCAAATAACCCCTCAAGCGACCCTGTCTGAGCAGGAGCCGTGGGCACTGATATCTGTCCGTAGGTATCTTCACAGAGCAAAATCTGATTCTCGCAGGCCAAAACAGCCCCTAAAGAAACACTGCCCGTTGATGCGGCTGCGCCAGCCAGAGCATCGTCCAACCCGATGTCGAAATAGGCACCTTTATAATATCCGAGCGGCGTGCCTTCGGAGGTCTCAAATTCCAACACCCGACCGATCAGGATCAGATGGTCGCCCGCATCCACCAGCCGGTGTTGCGCGCAGCTGAAACTTGCCAATGCGCCGTCGATCACGGGGATATTCTGCGCATCGACATGCCATTGTGCTAGGTCAAATTTATCGGCTGATTGCCCTGCAAAAAGGCCTGAAACTTCCTTTTGGTCATGCGCAAGGACGTTGACCGCGAAATGATCGGCCTGTGCGAAGGTATCGCAAGACAGCGCCGCCTTGGCGATACACACCAACAGCAACGGCGGATCAAGCGAGACCGAGGTGAACGAATTTGCCGTGAACCCGCGCGGTGTGCCGTCTGGCTGGCGCGTTGTCACCACGGTTACGCCCGTGGCAAAGCTGCTAAAGGCGTCACGCAGCGCGCATTTGGCGTCTGCATCCACTTCTTTGAATTCTGTGATCGTTTCCAACAAATTGTTGTCCCCACCAAGTAGTGGAGGGGATGACAACGGGCCGTGACCATGAGCCCCGAATCGCAAAGGGTTGGCGGCAATGGTCCATGGTTCTTTGCCAGCTGCGGCGACCTTGGCCAGCATGCCACGTGCAGCGACATGGGGGTCATTTGTAATGTCAGCGATCGTATTCATTGGCCCGTAAGGCACCTCGCCACCCAATAGGCTTGTGAGGTCAGCCTTGCTATGAACACTGCTCCAACAGGCCACCAAAGCGTTCAATTCAACAGCATGAGTAGCCCGCGCCGCGCGGGTTGCAAAGCGGGGATCATCGCCCAAATTAGGCTGGTCCATAAGTGCCGCCAACCGGCGCCAAAACGCATCATCCACAATGCCCAGTGCTATATGACCGTCCTTGGCGGGGAAAAGCCCGAAGGGTGCCAGAAAAGGATGGCCATTCCCTTCTGGACCCGGCGCCGCGCCAGTCATGTCATGCAAGTAAACCATACGTTCGCAGAGCGAGATCATCGCGTCATACATAGCGACGTCGACAAATTGACCTTTGCCGGTCGCCTCGGCCTCGCGCAGGGCTGCCATAATACCAAAGGCCATCATCATGCCCGTGAAAATATCACCCACGCCGGGGCCGGTTTTAGTTGGTGTGGCGTCATCAGGGCCAGTCATCGCCATTAACCCGCCCACGGCTTGGGCTACGACATCGTAGGACGGCCAATCGCTGTAGGGGCTGGCGCCCGTGCGTGGATCCCCAAAACCGCGGATGGCCGCATAGACCAGTTTCGGATTTTCGGCCGCCAGCGTTTCGTATGCAAGGCCCAGACGTTCCATCACACCGGGACGGAAGTTCTCAACAATCACATCAGCAGTTGCAGCAAGTTTGCGGAAACTGGCTTTGCCGCTCTCGGATTTGAGATCGAGCTGGATGCTCTTTTTGCCTCTGTTCAGGCTGACAAAATACCCAGCCCAGTCATGCTTGGGGTCGTCAACGCGGAACGGCCCGTTGCCGCGGCTGGTATCACCACTGCCGCCCTCAATCTTGATTACTTCCGCGCCGTGATCGGCCAGATGCATTGTGCAATAAGGTCCTGACAACATACGGCTGAGGTCCAGCACGCGCAGACCTTTCAGGATTTGTGTGCTCATGGTGCAAGGCTCAATGTATCAAGGAATGTCCTGATTGGCCTATTCACCGCATCTGGTGATTCGGCCAAGGCCATGTGCCGCAAACCTTTCAAAACTACCGCCTGAGCACCGGAAATTTCAGCAGCGATGGCTTGGGTCATTTCAGGGCCATTGCCATAGTCTTCGTCCCCTGTGATGATCAGCGCGGGGCAAGAAATTGCTGGATCAGGGGCCAAAATCTCGTCAATGCCGGTGGCCAGAACGCGGTAAATTGTGTGGTAGATTGACTTTTGGTTGGCAGTCACCCAGCCGCGCACGACCTCCATCATCTCGGGGTTGGCAACGCGGAAGGGGGCAGTAAACCA
>CALFSV010000228.1 GCA_937916485.1 uncultured Paracoccaceae bacterium
AACTGTTGAGCGCATAGATTAAAGCTGCGCCAGCAATCCGATGCGAGTTCTCATTAGTCTGACAGCACCGTCGCGATGATTGAACCTGATTCAGATAGCCGTAGAGATAAATCCGGAGCATCAACCCTGGATGATAACCAGGCCGACCAGTGGCCGCAGACTGCGCGCTGAAACCTAGAACCGCCAAATCAAGCATGTCCGCGAAAGCATCAATGGCGCGGACAGGGCTATTCTCATCAACATAATCGTCGAGGTGGTCAGGCAGTAACATCGTCTGCTGCCGGTCTAAACCTTCGATGAAATGCGTCATGAACAACCTCCATACCGAATACAGAAATCATACCATCATCTGGATCAAAATTGGGGAGTTTTCACACAGCCTCCGGACTCTGCCGACATTCATTTTTCGTCCTTTGCTGACGCAGCATTCCCTCGCACTCGCGACAGCATCCTTTCGCTGGCGCAGCGAATTTCTCCAGACCGGACCTTCAGCGGTGTCAATTCTGGCAAATATCGAACCGCCCGTCGCTGCACACAGGTTCGACAATCGAGACGCGGGACAAGCCGCCCTTTGCTGTTGCGGCAAATGCAGAAAGTTCATTTATTTTTGAAAAAGCGCGAGTCTTGATCGACGAAGATTGAAGATTTATGTACCCGCTATCGCGGTTGATTGCTCGGATCGGCCCGACTCTGAGCCAGCAGCCAGTCACGAAAGATCGTAGCATCGGGATGTTCACGCCCGTCTTCTGGCGAGTTCAGGTAGAATGCCTCTTGCAGCCGGACCGCGATATCGAAGGGTCGCAAAAGCCTCCCAGCATCAAGCATGGGCCCGGACATGGAAGAGCGCCCGAGCGCAATCCCACCACCTTTGGCAGCGATCTCGAACACCAGCAAAGACGTGTCGCATTGAATGCCTTGCCCTGCATTGACATCGGTCACCCTGGCCGCACGCAACCAATTGGCCCAGCCTTCTTCGTAGCCCATGACATGCAGCAACCGATGATGCTTGAGATCGGATGGCGTTTTCAGCGGCGGGCCGGCGCTTAGCGTCTGCGGCGCACACAACGGTTCAAGCACTTCCCAGGTCAGGCGGTCGGAACGAAAGCCGGGCCACCGCCCGGTGCCATATTGGATGTCCAGGTCAAAGCGTTCTTTGTCGAACTGCTCACCCCAGACGCTGGACACAAGCCGGATAGGGATATCCGGGTGATCGGTTAAGAACGATGTCATTCTTGGCGCGATCCATGCCACGGAATAGCCAACAGGGGCACGCACAGTCAGAACCTCAGAACGCCGGTTGCCAAAAACCTCTTCTGTACCAGCCGCCAGCCTTTCAAACCCGTCGCGGATTTTCGGCAGATAGGCGGCCCCCACCTTTGTCAGCACAAGGCTGCGCGGCTTGCGTTCGAAAAGTGGTTCGCGCAGGTATTGTTCCAGCAATTTGACCTGCTTGCTGATTGCAGCCTGTGTAAGGTTCAGCTCGGCTGCGGCATTGGTAAAACTCAGATGGCGTGCCGACGCCTCAAACGAGCGTAACCACGTGAGGTGAGGGATTTTTTGATTCATAAGAAACCTATGCATAACTGCAGCAGGGTCATAGAGCGCGATTCTAACGCTTGAAGCATGTTTGAAAACGACATCAGATATCAAGCAGGTGGAATCTGGAGGCCAAATGGCAATGCACAAGACACAATCCGATCTGGGGTTTGATCCTGCGCGGTTGGACCGGATCGGCAGTTGGATGGAACATCACGTTGAAGAAGGGCGTTTGGCGGGCTTGTCCGTTCAGATCAGCCGCAAGGGGATGGTCGCGTTTTGTGAACACCGAGGGCTGCGCGACATCGCCAACAACGCAGCAGTAAAGCCAGATACAGTTTGGCGCATTTATTCGATGACCAAGCCGATCACGACAGTTGCTGCCCTGATGCTCTATGAACAGGGCGCATTTCAGCTTGATCAACCGGTGGCCGATTTTCTGCCGGGGTTTGGGAGCGCAGGTGTTTGGCGCGGGCTGGGGCGCGCTCTGGATGATACTGTTCCGCTGGCCCGGCCGGTCACGATCCATGATCTGATGACCCATCAATCAGGGTTGGTTTATGGCGACCCGAACGGGAATGCGCTGGAAAAGGCCTGTTCCGCAGCAGGTCTGGATTTCGACGTGCCCGGCGACACCATGGCCTCTGCGGTCGCGCGATTGTCAGAGCTTCCCTTGGCCTTCCAGCCCGGCGCGCGCTGGTTCTATGGCCTGTCTACGGACGTTTTGGGGCATCTGGTCGAAGTTATTTCCCACCAGCCTTTGTCCGTATTCCTGAAGACACGCATCTTTGACCCCCTCGGGATGACTGACACGGGCTTTGATGTTCCCGCCGCATTGAGGCCACGATTTGCCGCGCTTTATGAGCCTGGGCTGACCGAGGTGAGTGGCAAATATGATGCGCCCTCTCCCGTTATTTTGGAAAGTGGCGGTGGCGGTCTGGTCTCAACACTGAGCGACTATCAGCGCTTTGCGGATTTGTTGCTGGCGCGCGGACAGTATCCCGGCGGACATCTGTTGGGGCGCAAGACCGTTGATCTGATGGTGTCCAACCACATGGGCGGTGATCTGGCCGCACGTGGGCAGGCGCATTTCAGTGAAACCACAATGCACGGGATAGGTTTTGGGCTTGGTGTGTCGGTGATGATCGACCCGGCAAAGGCGCAGATCCTCGGATCTCCCGGAGAGTTCGCCTGGGGCGGGATGGCCTCCACAGCATTCTGGGTTGACCCGGTTGAGGAAATGACCGTGATCCTGATGACCCAACTGGTGCCGTCCAGCCGCTATGCGCTTCGCCGCCAGTTGCGGGTGCTGAGCTATCAGGCGCTGGTCTGATCCGCAGCGTATCGGGACAGGAAATTGACCAGAAACCGCTGGCTTGTTTCATCGCCGGCATTCTCTGCCCGCGCAAAATCGACGATTGCCTGTTCATGCGCAACCAGTGCCTCGATCGCAGGCCGATCATCGCGGGGTGCCAATGGCAGCAT
>CALFSV010000229.1 GCA_937916485.1 uncultured Paracoccaceae bacterium
CTGGATCTGGATGTCTATCCCTATCTGCCAAAGGCCAATGTCGGCACGACGTCGGTGGCCAGCTACATGTCTCTGATGCGGGGGCGGGCCGCATGAGCGACGCTCCCCAAATCCTTCTGAACCACCGCCTCAAATCGCTGCGGTTGCCAACAGTTCTGCGGGAATACGGCAAACTCGCCAAGCAAGCTGCCGCCGAGGGGCTGGACCACGTTCAATTCCTTGCACGCCTCATTGAGCTGGAGATGATCGACCGGGAACGCCGGATGATCGAGCGCAGGATCAAAGCCGCAAAGTTCCCCGCCGTCAAAAGTCTGGACAGCTTCGACTTCAAGGCGATCCCCGCCCTGAACAAGATGCAAGTGCTGGAACTGGCGCGTTGCGAATGGGTTGATCGGCGTGAGAATGTCATCGCGCTCGGCCCAAGCGGGACAGGCAAGACCCACATCGCCCTCGGCCTCGGGCTGTCCGCCTGCCAAAAGGGCCTGTCCGTGGGCTTTGTCACCGCCGCCGCACTCGTCCATGAGCTGATGGAGGCGCGGGACGAACGCAGACTGCTGCGGCTTCAAAAGCAAATGGTCAGCCACAAGCTGCTCATCATCGACGAGTTGGGCTTCGTGCCGCTCAGCAAAACAGGGGCCGAGCTTCTGTTTGAGTTGATCTCCCAACGCTACGAGCGCGGCTCCACGCTGATTACCAGCAATCTACCATTCGACGAATGGACCGAGACCTTTGGCTCAGAACGCCTTACCGGCGCCCTGCTTGATCGCCTGACCCACCACGTCAACATCCTTGAGATGAACGGCGAAAGCTATCGCCTGGGCCAGAGCAAGGCCCGCCAAGACAAGGCATAACTGCCCACCCAAATCCTACTCAGATGGCCCTCACGGGCCAAAGCATCCGGGCAACCGCCAGCTCTGTGACAAGCGCGGTCGCCCGGATGCTAGCGCTCACTCACGCGGCAATCTCGCCAACCCCAAAGTGGCAACATTTTGCGCTGCCATTTGGCTCACTTTTACTCTGCCGTTGACATAGGGCCAGCCCCAGGGCGATCACCGCGGGCCGGTGATGGCGCCAAAGGTAGCGCCCCGTCATGCTCCACCCTCTCATCGCCTCAGCGCCCGCATGCCGCGGTCAAGTCCCGCCAGCGTCATCGGCACCATGCGGCCTTCGAAGATCTGACCGATCATCCCGATCGACTGGGTATAGCCCCACAACCGTTCAGGGGTGGGATTGATCCACAGATGATCTGGCCATTGGGTGCGGGCGCGCTCCAGCCAGACCTGTCCCGGCTCTTCGTTCCAATGCTCGGACGCGCCGCCCGCAATGCCGATCTCATAGGGTGACATGGATGCATCGCCCACGAAGATGCATTTGTAATCCGATCCATAGGTGTTCATCACCTCATGGGTTGGGATCTTTTCGGTCCAGCGCCGCCGGTTGTCGCGCCACACGCTGTCATACAGGCAATTGTGGAAGTAGAAATGTTCCAGATGCCTGAATTCGGCCCTTGCGGCGGAAAACAGCTCTTCGACGACGCGGATGTGGTCATCCATCGACCCGCCCACATCGAGAAACAAGATCACCTTGACCGCATTGCGCCGCTCGGGCCGCGTCTTGACATCAAGCCAGCCCTGTTCTGCCGTCGCGCGGATCGTGCCCTCAAGGTCCAGTTCTTCGGCCGCGCCATCGCGCGCCCATTGGCGCAGACGCTTGAGCGCCAGCTTGATGTTGCGCGTGCCCAGGTCAACATCATCGGCGAAGTCCCTGAATTCGCGCTTGTCCCAGACCTTGACCGCGCGGCGGTGTCGGCTTTCGTCTTGCCCGATGCGCACGCCTTCGGGGTTGTAGCCATAGGCCCCAAAGGGCGATGTTCCGGCCGTGCCGATCCATTTCGAGCCCCCCTGGTGGCGCCCCTTCTGCTCGGCCAGCCGCGCGCGCAGCGTTTCCATCAGCTGCTCGAACCCGCCCAAGGCCTTGATCTCGGCGCGTTCTTCGGGCGTCAGGTGCTTTTCGGCCAGCTTTTCCAACCATTCGGGCGGGATGTCGGCGGCGGCCAGAACCTGGTCGGGTGTGATGGCTTCCAACCCGCCAAAGGCATGGGCGAAACACTGGTCGAACCTGTCCAGATGGCGTTCGTCCTTGACCATCGCCGCGCGCGCCAGATAGTAGAACCCTGTTACGTCATAGGTCACAAGCCCCGCCGCCACCCCTTCCAGAAAGGCGAGGTATTCGCGCAAGGATACCGGAATGCGGGCCGCGCGCAGGGTCTGGAAAAAGGGCAGAAACATGATGCCCCGACCCTGTCAGCCGGGCGCCGGTATCACAAGCATCGCAAAGGCCCCAAGAATAAAGCCCACAATGCCAAAGATGGTGGCGTAATGCGCCAGATCCAGCCGGTTGCCCCTGCGTTTGCGGGCCACCCAGAGCCCCAGCGCGATGCCCACGGCCGCCCCGATGAAATTCAGCATTCTCTTGCCCACCCAATCACTGGTTCAGACCGCCCGGGATATCGCTACCGCGTTCCCGGTCACGCGCGCACCGCGTGCGCGTTCAAGCCCCAGCCTTAGCCGCGCCACGCAATCCTGTCGAGACGCCGCCGCGCCATCCTACCCCGGACGCCGCGCCAGAAACGCCAGCCGTTCGAACAGTGCCACATCCTGTTCGTTCTTCAACAGGGCCCCATGCAGCCTGGGCAGCGCGCTGGCGCTTGGGCCGCGCAGATCCTCGGGCGCCAGATCCTCGGCCAGAAGCAGCTTCAGCCAATCCAACACCTCGGAGGTCGAGGGCTTTTTCTTGAGCCCTTGCTGGTCGCGGATCGCATAGAATTGCGTCAAGGCCGTGGTCAGCAGCTGCGGCTTCATGTCGGGAAAATGCACACCCACAATGGCCTTCATCGTCTCCATGTCGGGAAAACGGATGTAGTGAAAGAAGCAGCGCCGCAAGAATGCGTCGGGCAGTTCCTTTTCGTTGTTGGAGGTGATGATCACGATGGGCCGGGTGGCCGCGCGGATGGTCTCGCCCGTCTCGTAGACGAAGAACTCCATCCGGTCGAGTTCTTGCAACAGATCGTTGGGAAACTCGATATCGGCCTTGTCGATCTCGTCGATCAGAAGCACGCATTTCCCGACATGCTCAAAGGCCTGCCACAGCTTGCCCTTGCGGATGTAGTTGCCCACATCATGCACGCGCGCATCACCCAGCTGGCTGTCGCGCAGACGGCTGACCGCATCGTATTCGTAAAGCCCCTGCTGCGCGCGGGTGGTCGATTTGACATGCCATTCGATGATCGGCACCCCCAGCGCACCCGCCACCTGACGGGCCAGTTCCGTCTTGCCGGTGCCCGGTTCGCCCTTGACCAGCAGCGGGCGTTCCAGCCGCACCGCTGCATTCACGGCGATCGTCAGATCCTCGGTCGCCACATAGCTGTCACTGCCTTTGAAATCTGCGCGCATCGAGGGTCTCCTGTGGTGTGCGACAGCTTTAGCCGCTTGTGCGCGGGGTTGAAAGAGCGCTGCGCGGCAAGATAGTTGCATTTTCAACCATAGCGCGAAAATCAGGCAAGCCATTGGGATTTTGAGGCAAAAGATCGTTCTTTGCCGGCGCGCGCCGTCCCATTCCCGGTCGAGGCCGCGCTTTGGTGATAAGACAGGTGACAAGCCTTGCGCTGTCTTGTAAGCGAACCTCGACGGGGCCGGGGGCGCGTGATGCCAGACCGACAATACGACGCCGGCTTCGCTGAGGGGAGCGATATGAAGGCCGAGATCTTTCTGCCCGAAGACTATCGTCCGGCCGAGGACGAACCATTCATGAACGACCGCCAGCTCGAGTATTTCCGGCGCAAGCTGATCGGCTGGAAAAACGAGCTGCTCGACGAAAGCCGCACCACGGTCGAGGCGCTTCAGGACGGCACGCGCAACATTCCCGATATTGCCGACCGGGCAAGCGAGGAAACCGATCGCGCGCTCGAACTGCGCACGCGTGACCGCCAGCGCAAGCTGATCGCCAAGATCGACAGCGCGCTTCGCCGCATCGATGAGGGCGAGTATGGTTATTGCGAGGTGACGGGCGAACCCATTTCGCTCAAACGCCTTGATGCCCGCCCCATTGCAACCATGAGCCTTGAGGCGCAAGAGCGCCATGAGCGGCGCGAAAAGGTGCATCGCGACGACTGACCGCGCTGCAGGTTTGGACACGCGATGACAAAAGCTTGGGGCATCTCGCGGCGAGATGCCCTTTGTGCTTTGCGGGG
>CALFSV010000230.1 GCA_937916485.1 uncultured Paracoccaceae bacterium
TCCTCTCAGGAAGCATGGACCCTATCAGCCGTACACATAAGACCTGACACTCTCACGTGATAAGGAACTTAGGAGCTCTGTCCTTTGAGAGTGGCGGTTAAATGCTTCTTTCATCTTCTAGATTCTCCTTTCACAGTCCTTTCGTCATCAACCTTAGTCGCCATCCGCGCTTAATCAGCTAGCCAAGGGCTTGGCCGCGTCCATCACCTTGCTCCATCAAATTCAACAGTTGGCAACCCCTAGCTTCCAAGGAGGATTCGGCTCCCAAAGATGATAGGACAAAGGCTCGACTTCCTACCCAACTCTTCTAACGTAGTAGCATGCAAAAAATGATGTCATCCGACCTAGATTTTGAAGGTATACGCGGCCTGAAGCCCCTAGACGTGTTTCCTGGAACATTATCGGAGCGAGCCTATCACTCCTTGCGGACTGCCATTCTGGAACTCGTTTTCCCCCCTGGTGCGCTTCTGCCTAAGAAGGAAATTTGCGTTGCGTTGGGTGTTTCACGCTCGCCCATCTCAGAAGCAATTGCCCAGCTGGCTAGCGAACGTCTTGTCAAAGTAGTGCCACAGGCTGGAACCTTCGTCGCCCGCTTCTCGATGGCCGATATCCGGGAAGCTGCCTTCATCCGGGAAGCCATCGAAGTGGCGGCGGCCTATGAATTGGCGCCCAAGATAACGGATACGCAGCTGGTTGCCCTGCGAAGGAACCTGAAAATTCAGGAAGTTTTGCTGATTGATGGAGATTTCGTAGGCTTCTACCAATCGGACTTGGAGTTTCATTCCCAGTTGCTGTCTTTCGCTGGCTACCCCCGCTTGGCTGGTTCTGTCGAAATCTTATGGGCTAACGTTGGACGCGCCCGTCAGCAGATCTTACCAGAAAGGGGCAGGCTAATTGCGACTCTGGGCGAACACTTGGCGATACTGGAAGCATTAGAAGCACGCGACGCGGAGAGAGCAGAGAACGCCCTGCGAAGGCACCTGCGACAACTGGTGAAGGCCCTGAGCTCCCTTCAGCGTACGCGTCCAGAACTGTTTGACCCGGAATGAGCGCAACTTTCGCGATATTGGTGGGTCAGGGGGCCGCTATGCAGGGCTTTCTGGCTATTCGCTGCGGCTGCACGGTTTGCCTAAGACAGAGGCAGATTTCTTGCAACCAAGGTGGCTGGCCAACCCCAGTGGACATACGGTGAATTAGTCCAGCAGCAGGGCCACCCCAAACAGGCAAAGCCATTCGCTCTTGCAAGCACGCGGGTATTCGATGATATGTACTAGGCTGATAGTCAGTCGCAAATGCCAGATTGAGAACATGAGTGAAAACCCGATGGACATTGCCGACTCTCGACTCGTCGGTCGCTACCTGCCGTCCAGCCCAGATTATCGTGCCGACGCACCAACCCTTGCAGACAGCCTGTTCGTCTTTCGGGCGACTGCGGAG
Source organism: uncultured Paracoccaceae bacterium (assembly GCA_937916485.1). The sequence continues at coordinate 1,438 of CALFSV010000230.1, forward strand.
TTCCAGGCGGCACTGGCCTTTCTGCCTACCCACATAGATTGCCTGATCCAAGGATACACGACTCCTGGCAACGCGGAAGCATTGAAAAGCGTACTGACAGACCTTGGGGCCGAAAGCGTCGACATCGTGGCCGTTGACAAGATTGAGCTTCCTAAAGTCTACCAGCAACTTGGCGTTGACATGCCGGACATGGAGTTTCATCGCGCGGACGCCTGTGATTTGGGTGACCGGTTCGGCGATCTGAAATTCGACCTAGTCGTGCAGGATTTCATCATAAATTGCCTTTCCCCAAACTCCGCTCCGGCCTTGCTGGCGGAAGCGAGACGCCACCTAAAACCAGACGGGATTTGCCTGATCAGCTTTTCTGCCGATGCAGTGCCGCCGGACAGTGTTGCGTTGGTAACGGCATCAGTCCGCGCACTCGGGCTGGACTTCTGGAGGCCCGGCGCGAGTGGACTTCGGGATCTGGCAACGTCAGAGGCCGCGTTCGAGAACATGGCGTCCCGTCTGATGGGCATGTCCCTTTCCGATGAAGATACCGGCCGCGTCATACATGTAACGCAACCTTCGGGCCATTTCGAATTCTTCATCCCCCAGCCAGAGGTCGTCAGGATGCTAGAAGCGGCGGGCTTTTCCGTGTCTGTGGCAGACGCCAGCGCGGCGGTTGATTACAACGGCCTTGCCTGCAACCGTTACCGTGTCATCGCCAGGCCTGTGTGATCAGCACTGGGAGGGCGGAATCAGCTCGTTGATCGCATCGGCCAAAGATCGGACATTCTCGGCAGAGAAAAACGTCCCGTGCCCGCCTTGGATGATGCGCAGTCCATAGCCTTGTGGGTAGGCTTGGCGGAATATCGGCTCTGGTTCGGCGTGATTGCGCAAAGGATTGTGGCTGCTGTCGCGCCCGAAAATAAGACCAGTGGGTTGATCGTAAGGCCAGATGCTTGCCTGTTCCATCAGAAGCAGCCGACGAACCTCCTTCCCCCGCGCCCGAAGGGTCAGCGCAATGGCGCGGGCGATGGTTGCACCCTGACAGTTACCGCCCAGCAAAAATGCCCCGATCGGCTGTTTCCGTATCATTTCATCACAGTATGTCTGGGCAAGTGCCGCGATGGTCTCGGGCATGTATTCCATTATCATGTGGCCAGAGCGCATCCCGTATAGTGGCTGATCCGGCCCCAGAGCACCGGCGAGTGCCCGAAACTCTGGGAAACCTTGAAAACACCAGAACAGGCCGTGCTTGCCACCCTCCGGGTTGAGGTGACGAATAAGGCCTTCTTCATTGCCGTTTCCGGTTTTCCACGCTGCAAGAAAGGCTTGCTGCTTGTCCAATATTCGTTCCGTCAGCTCTGGGTTGGCATCACGTATGCTCTTTGGATCGACCAACTGCCGACGTATATGTATCGACATGTCTGCCACCGTCCCGAGGTCTTCTAGGGCCTGCGCCGGAAGCCGGATGCCAAAGGACTTTTCCACACTCAGGACCATCTGCATAGAGGCAAGCGAGTCGCCGCCAAACTCAAAAAAGTTGTCGTGTGGCTCTAGGTCTGGGCGTCGAAGTATGGATCGCCAGAGCGTCATAACGCGCTTTTCGACGCCATCCAGTGGGACAGAGCCGGTAGAATGCATTACCGTTGCGGGGATGTGGCTGCGAAGGTCGCCCCGCTTTAGCTTGCCGGTGTCGGTCATCGGCAAGGCATCGATCCGAATGATAGCCTTGGGAACCATGACCGGGGGAAGCTGCGCGGCGAGTTCTGCCCTGACGTGTGACAGGTCCGTGGCCATGCTGGTTGTGACAAAGGCATAGAGTTCCTGGCCCGCCGGCGTGTCGCCACCAGCTATGACGGCGGCGCGTTCTATCCCGGCGCAGTCATCAAGATGCCTCTCGATTTCGGCAAGTTCGATACGAATGCCGTTGATCTTTATCTGGTCATCCGTGCGGCCAAGGAATTCGATAGAGCCATCAAGCAGGCGTCGGCCCAGATCACCAGTAAGGTACATCCTTGCCCCGGTCGGCGCGCCGAATTGGTCCAGCACGAACCGTTCGGCGGTTTGCCCGGGTTCCCCGAGATAGCCGCGCGAGACGCCGGCCCCCGAAATGCAGATTTCGCCAATTTCGCCGCTCGGAACGCTGCGGCCCTCATCGTCAACGAGATGAAGCCGGGTGTTGGCAATCGGAAAGCCGATGTTGTTGCCCGAACCGTCAGGTTGATCTACGCCATGCTCGCTATCCATCAGTCGCGCCACCGAGGAAAAGATCGTCGTTTCCGTTGGCCCGTAAAAGTTGAACATCTTCCCGATCCCGGTGGTGCGGCGCAGCGTCGAGATCAGCGTTTTCGGAATGACCTCGCCGCCAAGCGAGATAACGCGCAGCGTCTTGGGAAGGACGCCGACGTCGGCCAGTCGGGCAATGACCGAAGGTGTGCCACCAAGGTTGGTAATCCGGTTGAAGTGCTTCGATCGCATCAGGCTTGGCAGATCGGGCTCGATTAACAGGCTACCGCCCATCGACAAGGTCGCGAATATCTGATGGACGCAGGCATCAAAGCTGATGGAGTCGATGAAGGGCGTCAGTGCCAGGTCCTGCGGATCAAAAAGAGTACCCGTCGAATGAGAAATGACGTTGCAGGCGTTGCGATGTTCGACACCGACGAGCCGAGGTGTCCCTGTAGAGCCAGAGGTGAAGATGGCGTAGGCGAGGTCTTGATCCTGCGCACTCCTGACGGGGACGAACGGACCGCAGTCTGCTGCCAGGACCTCTGTCCAGAAGTCCTCTAAATAGCAAGAAGGTGTCGTGTCCGGCGGGGTGTCGGTGGGAGCCTTGCGATCATGGATGATTAGAGCCGCACCAACTTGATGCAGAATCTGAAATAGGCTGGCACGCTTCATTTTGGGATCAATCGGCACGAAGGCGCATCCAGCCTTCAGAGCACCGATCACCAACGCAATCAGCAGTGGTGATTTGTCTGCGGTCAGCACCACAAGATCGCCGCGGCCCAGCCCGCGCTTTTCAAACACCCATGCGGCTGCATCCGCGTATCGGCCGATCTGGGAATAGGTCCATTCCCTGTCACCCTGAATGACGCATGGCGCGTCAGGTTTTCGTGCAACCTGCACCTCGAACCCCGCTTGCAGGCTCCGCATAGCCCCCCTTCTTACAGATTGAGTAGCTTTGCGCTTTGCCCGGTCGGTTTGGAGTTGCTGTGCAGGGCGGCCCAAGGCCGCAAGTATCTCGGGGCCCGCATGCTGCGCGAGCCTGGGCCCCATGGTCACAACGATGTCTCCGCTCTGCGCAAAGCTGGCGGCAATATTTGCGGCCTGCTTTACCGAATGGGCTGACCAGAACGGGACGGCCAGATCTTGCAACGCAGCCCGCAGGCTCCTCTCGCTACCTCGACCACCTTCCGTTTCTCCGGCGCTGTCGATCGGCAACAAAACCACCTTGTTTGCGGCACTCAAGGCCTTGCCGAAATCTGCGCCAAGCCGTGAGACCCGACTGTGGAGCTGCGGCTGAAACACCGCCAAGACGCTTTTGCCGTTACCCACGCTTTGGCGCGCGGTTTTTAGCGTGGCCTCAATCTCGGTTGGATGATGTGCCAAATCGTCAAATACACGCACCCCGGCGGCCTCGCCGATGGCTTGCCAGCGCCGGGAGATCGGAAGGAATTGGGCCAGCGAAGACGCCGCTTGCTCAAAACTGACCCCGAAGTTGCAGGCCATCGCCAAGGCGGCAACAGCGTTCAGGGCATTGTGCCGTCCCGGCAGGTTCACGGACGCGCAGCCAATATGTATGCCACGGTGCCAGACGTCAAAATCTGAGGAGGTCGGTGTTTCTTTCAGAATAGCTGCGCGCCAGGTCACCCCGTGATTGAACCCATAGGTTTCCGCGCGGCCGTTTGCGCACGCGGCCATGCTAATCAGGGTTGGACAGTCGCCGCAAAGCAAAACTCTGTTGCCCTCCGGGACCCGTGCAACAAAATCGCCAAAGGCGGTAATTAGGTCTGCAAAGCTTCCGTAATGCTCACTGTGTTCATCATCAACATTTGTGACCACGCAGTGGTCTGGTCGCCAGAAATCAAGCGCGCGAAACGCCTCGCAGGATTCGCTGACGAACGGGCCCGTGTTGCTCCACCGCGCGTTTCCTCCACCAAACGACGCGCAATCCGCGCCGAGCATGTATCCTGGGCGCAAACCCGCCCTGTCCAGAATATACGCAAGCAGTGCCGTTGTCGTGGTCTTGCCGTGGCTTCCGGCGATGCTGATGACCTTGCGGACTTCCAACAGGTCAGACAAGGCTCGGGCACGGCTGACGACCGGGACGCCAAGCGCGCGCGCGGCGACCAGTTCCGCGTTTTCTCTTGGTACCGCCGGACTGAAGACAACCCGGTCCGCCCCTTCCACGTTGGATATCGAATGGCCGACGAATATTTCAGCACCAAGCGCTCGTAGCGCCGCAAGTCGTTCATTCTCTTCGATATCGCTACCGGACACGCGCTGCCCCCGTTCGAGGTACAGTCGCGCGAGCGCGCTCATACCGGCACCAAGAATGCCGATAATGTGAACCGAGCCGTCGCAAACCGGGGACCTCCGGGCAGTGCCTTTCGGTTCATTCAATCGAGATATCCCCTTTCGATGCATATTCTGCTATTTGGTGGATTTCACCCATAACTCTTGTTCGCCCTCGCGGCGTTTCCGACCAGTTGTAGGACTGGATATCGGCAAGATTGTCTGGTGGCAACATCAGCAGTTCGACATGGCGTGGCAAATGCATACGCGCGGTCATATAGGCCCGGCGCGCGTGGATCGGTTTGCAGCAGATCGCCAGCTTTGATATCTTCGACCAAGGCATTTCGCTGTCGATGACCTGTTTGGACAAAACAAAGTTCTCAAGCGTATTTCGCGCCTCCGGCTCGATGATCAGATGCGCATCTGGAACACCGTTTGCGCGGGCGTGATCCCGGTAGACCCGCCACTCTGGCTCGCAATCAGCTGTGGGGCCGTGCCCGGAGATGACGATACGGCGGGTGAGACCCCTGCGGTATAAGTCAATCGCGGGTTCCACGTTCGAAATCGAAGGTGACCCAAGGACCAGCGCCAGATCCACGAAGGCCGGCTCGTGGCGCAAAAAAACAAACTCGGTGATTGCGTCAATCGAAATGGCAATGCCTCATGCTGCTTGCTGTTGCAAATCACGCAGTGTCGGAAATCAGTAAATACAAATGTGTCGGTGACGTAAACTGAAATAGGACAATTCTGCATGTGCGAACCGCACCTGTTCCGACGCGGCCCCACTGGGCTCCTAGCAGTCATCTGACGGTTTCGGTCAGGGGTACTGGCCAGTGTCGGATACCCTGCTTCCATCGGGAACGTTTTGTCAGTTTCAGAACACTAACTAACCCACATTCCCCAAGTAAGGCGCTTATTTTGCTGTCCTGATGGTGATATTTCGCATAGAAATCATGGTGTTGTTGGCTTCGAGGGGCATGTTTCATGTGTCTGACGTCAGCGCCCATGGGACAGTTTAGGCATATTGCGGAACGGAGGGTT
>CALFSV010000231.1 GCA_937916485.1 uncultured Paracoccaceae bacterium
ATGCCGAGCACCTAACAAAGTATCTCCAGAACGCCTCAAAAATCAGGGTAAAAGTAAATGTTTAGGAAAATAATAATACTCATGTTAATAAAATAATAATACTCATGTTAAGTAGTTAATCATAAAAACCAGGGAGAGAATGATGAAAACCATAAACCTACTGGCGGTTACTGCCGCTGCTGTCTTGACGACGACGGGCGCTTTTGCCGAAACTAATCTGACGGCTGAAACCGCGAGTCCAGGCGGTGCGACGCATCTGTCGCTCGCACATATGACCGAAATCGCTGGCACGGCAGGCATCGCCAACATCCAGCTTGCCGAAGGCCAGACGCTGACAAATTCCATCCAGAACGTCGCCGAAGGCAAAACCGACATCGCCGGCACACCTTACATTCTACCGTTCCTGATGAGCAGAGGCGTTGGTCCTTATGGCTCGCTTGGTGCGGAAGCAGGCGCAGACCTCGTGTCGAACCTGCGTGTAATCAACCCTTTCACTTTGGGCGTCTTTTTCCTTTTCGCCTATGATTCAAAGAACCTTGGCGGCTGGGACGATCTCGAGGGTCGCAAGATATACAATGGTCCACCTCGTGGTGGTGCGCTGACAAATGGCCGTGCCATGATCCAGATCGTGGCTGGCCTAGAAGATGGAATCGGTTACGAAGGTATGCAGACAAACTGGGGACAGGGTGCGACACTGATCTCTAGTGGCGAGCCTGACGCAGTTGTTCTTCCAGAACTGTTTCCAAGTCCACGTCTGACCATCCCCGCTGCAGCTGGTAAAATGACGATTTGGTCTATGCCAAGCGAGTCGTATGAAAGCGAAGCGATGCAAAAGTATATGCAGGCACCAGGCAGCGCGCCTTGGACGTCTGACGTTGCAAGCCTCGAAGCGATCATGGGCGATGACTTTACATTCATATCCGAGGACGACACCTTCCGTGCGTTCGCGACAATCGGTGGTAACGTTGTAAACAAGAGCATGGATGACGCATTGGTCACAGATCTTGTCACAACATATATCGCATCGCTAGAGGACCTGATGGCTAAAGCGCCATATGGTGAAACTGTTGGATATGATTTCCCGATGCAGGGAATGTGTGGGGGAAACCCGATCAAGTATCACCCAGCAGCAGCCAAAGCATGGCGTGACTCAGGTTACGAGTTGGATGATTGCGCAGTTGCGGAGTAATCTCTTAAACCACTAAGATCCTGAGCGTCGTCACATGTGGCGGCTCTCGTTTCGTCTCATCTCAAATCTGGAAGTCCCATGTCCGACACAACAGACCAGACCGCATCGAAAGCGCTTTTCCCCAATAAGACGGTTTACGTTGTTGCGCTGATTTTTGTCGCCATGGGGGTGATTAACAGCATGCCAGTTATTCCGGGGTGGGACCAGATGTGGCAAAGTCTCACTGGGATTGAAAACCTCAAGACCCGCAAGTTTTCAACGGAATGGTTTTACCCGATCGTTTTTTTTGTGATGATGCTAATTGTGGCGCTCAAAAATTCTATGTGGCGGGAATGGCAGGGCACATCCCGTGCTTGGTTTGGCGGGTTGATGGACGCAGCGCTGGTGCTTGCCGCTGCGGCCATTTCCATTACCTATCTGATCGAGATTGACAGTGTTTGCCTGATTGATGCGCTAAATGGTGACCGCGCGCGCATTATGGCGCAAACGTTAAAGGCTGAAATTGAGTTTGCCGAATTTATGGGATTGCCCGCGCCAGACACGGTCGACGACCCTAAATGTGTCTCGACGACCGGTGTTTGGCTGGTGGCCATCATGGGGATCTCGATACTAATATTTTTGGGTTATAACATTAAAGTCTGGGGTTTGCCACTGGTTGCTGTTTCGATCGCCGTAGCACTTTATACCATCGGCACTGTGATGGTTTGGTATTTCTACGGCCCCGACGACGTCAATAAATATTTTGTGACGAAAATGGGTGGTGAGCCGCGCACATTCTTGGATGGAATTCCAAACGTACATGACGCCTTGGTCAATACCGCCTCGGGCATGTTGGGGCGGTTCATGAATGTCATCATGAACATGGTCTTTCCTTATATTATCCTAGGCGCGCTGTTCGGGAAGTCAGCGGGCGGGCAAACCTTGATCAGGCTGGCCTTTCGCTGGACACGTCGCCTACGTGGTGGCCCTGCGCACGCCGCCATTGTCAGTTCGGCCATGTTCGGCACGATTACGGGCGGACCCGTGGTCAACGTCTTGTCGACAGGTGTTCTGACTATCCCGATGATGGTCAGGCGTGGTTTCTCCAAAGTCTTTGCCGGTGGCATGGAGGCTGCGGCATCGTCTGGCGGTTCGATCATGCCGCCTGTGATGGGCGTCGCCGCCTTTATTCTGGCGGCGATGACAGCCGTGCCATATCGCGACATCATCATCGCAGCGATCCTGCCTGCAATTGCTTATTTTGTCTGCCTATTTCTCAGCGCTAGTTTTCAGTCGTGTAAACAGGGTATCACGGCCGTTGGTGATTTGACCGAAGACATGCTGATAACCAAAGAAGACATCCTTCATCTTTGTCAAATATTCCTTCCCATTTTGTTGATCCTGTTCTTGCTTTTGACCCCAAAAGACGAGGTTGGTTGTGGTCCAATTGGCTGGATGTTGGGGGCAGAAGTCATGATGAATGGTGATCGCTGCATTGCAACATCGCTGCCGTGGGTATTACAGATATTTCAGAATGCAGCCGGGGATGCGGGTGCCACAGGATGGTGGGCTGCAGCATTGGTGTTGGTGCTACTATTTTTGGACAGAGCATTTCGGGCCAAACCGCGGATGCTGCTTGATGCCCTTGCTGAAGCAGGAATCACGATCTCGACACTTTATCTGATGTTGCTAGCTGTCACTGTGATCGACGTTTGTTTGAATTTCACAGGGCTTTCCAAATTCGTGGCAATCGACGTTCTGAAACTACTTTTGTCGTTGAATCTAGGAGATGGCGGATCCGTTCTAGTTCAATTCATTGCCCTTGTTATTACAATGCTTCTAGCCATTCTTCTCGGGATGGGAATGCCAGCTGTCCCTGCATATTTGAACGTGGCGCTGCTTATGGGGCCGTTGTTGATCGGATTGGGCATTGCGACATTCACGGCACATATGTTCATTTTCTATTTCGCCATCGCGTCGGCGATCACACCACCTGTCGCAATGGCCGCGTTCGCGGCATCGACCATCACTAAAGCGGACCCAATGGCAACAGGATTCAGCGCCATGCGATCAGGAATCGTCATGTTTGCTATTCCCTTTATCTTTGCCTTCTACCCAGAAATGCTACTGATTGATCAGGCACTGATTGACCCCGCAAGCCCCACCGGTGCACCTTTGGCGGGCTATGAAAACGGTGTCTCGTTCGGGTCGCTAGTGTGGCTTATTGCGCGGCTGATGCTGGCGCTTTATCTCGTTGCAAGTGCGCTGGCTGGATTTGATGCAGCACGTTTGTCTTTCCTATGGATTTTGATCCGCCTTGGCGCAGCGGTTGCGATCCTTATGCGACCTGAAATGGTCCAATTTGGCGCATTGGCATTCACAGCCGTACTGTTGGTGTGGCATCATATGGGTGCGCGCCAGCAGCAAAAGGCAGCATCCTAACCAATGGTAACACTCTGATGTAAAGGCGACATAGACCTATGACAAAGCGTCCAAATTTTCTGTTCATCATCACTGACCAGCAACGGGCGGATTGGTTGGGCTGTTACGGCCACCCCGTGTTGAAAACGCCAAACATCGACTCGATCGCGGCGCGCGGCACAGTGTTTGAGAATTTCCACGTGGCGTCACCGGTTTGTATGCCAAACCGCGCATCGCTTTTGACGGGGCGCTATCCCAGCCTGCATGGGCTTCGTTATAACGGATGTACCTTGCCAACAAACACCAACACTTTCGTCAATGTTCTGGCCGACGCGGGCTATCACACGGCGGCCATCGGCAAGAGCCATCTACAGCCCTTTACCGCCATGGCCCCCATGGGCAAAACCGCTGAGGAGATCGGCGAGATGCCAGAGGCGTGGCAGGTCGAACGTGTCAAAGACTATGAGGAAGAGCCCGCTAATTATCAGGGCGCCACGCGATATGACATCAAATTACCCTATTACGGCTATCAACATGTTGACATGGTGACCTCGCATGGGGATCAATGTGGCGGGCATTATGGCCAATGGTTCAAAGAGAATGCGCCTGATTGGAAGGCCTTACATGACCCCGAAAACCAGCTGGCGCACGACTATTCCTGCCCGCAAGCTTACCGCACTCCGATCCCCGAGGACTTGTATCCAACAGCCTACATTCGCGATCGTGCGATTGATTATATCACGTCGTGCGCCGATGAGAATGCGCCGTTCTTTACCTTCGTTAGTTTTCCCGATCCGCATCACCCGTTCAATCCACCCGGCAAATATTGGGACATGTACAACCCCAACGATTTCGAGGTGTCACTGCCTTATGACGCCCACAAAAACCCAACGCCACCTATGCAGTGGCTACATAAAAACTGGAAAGGCGACGGGGGGCAAACGACGCCGCAAACCGCGATGATGCTGGACGATCAGCAGATCAAAGAGGCTATGGCGCTAACCGCGGGCATGATGGCGTTCATTGATGACGCGGTGGGTGACATTATCGCGGCACTCGAGGCTTCGGGGCAATTAGACAACACGGTCATCTGTTACAATGCTGATCATGGAGATTATATGGGTGATTACAATATGTTGCTTAAAGGTGCGTTACCTTTTCGAAGTATCACGCGGGTGCCGTTTATCTGGTCGGATCCTGATGCACGGCGCCAGACCCGCTCTGACGCATTGTGTTCGACCGTTGATCTGGCCGCGACCATTCTTGACCGTGCGGGGCTTAAGCCGTTCAATGGAAATCAGGGTCAAAGCTTTCTACCCGCTATTAAAGCACAAGACGGGCTGCGCCATGAAGCCTTGATCGAGTACAACGATGGCGGCAAGCGTTTGGGGTTTGAAGAACCTGCGCGGGTTCGATCTTTGGTGACGGCTGAGTGGAGGCTAACAATTTATCGAGATCAGGATTGGGGAGAGCTTTATGATTTGAAAGCTGATCCCAACGAAACGGACAATCTGTGGGACACGGCCGATCATCAAGACACACGGGCGCATCTGACCAACCGTCTTGCACATCACCTTATCGCGCAGATGGATGAAAGCCCCTGTGCGGATCGTCTGGCCTAAAGGGGTGGGAGAAAGTTTAGATTTTAGGAGACCTAAATGCTGACCCCAGATGAAATTTGGTACGGAGCAGATATTTTGACGATGGATGCCTCGCGCCCCAAAGCGGAAGCGATAGCAATCAAAGACGGTCGGATACTGGCCGTTGGAGGCGATGCAGACGTGCTGAACCTTGCTGGACCGGGTACTAAATTAAACAACATGCATGGCCGTTTCATGATGCCCGGTTTGGTGGAAAGCCATACACACGCGCTCTGGGGGGCATGTCGTGATCTGTTTGATGTTTATGTTGGTTATCAGGCGAGCCTCAATCAACTTCTTGAGGCTGTGGCGGCAAGAGCCAAGCAACTACCAGCGGGTGACGTAATCAATGGCGGCCCGTGGCGACATGAAATGCGAGAGATGATGGGCCCAGAACCGCACAAGGTTTTGGATGCGATCTCGACAGAGCATCCAATTGTGTTGAATGACACAAGCCAGCATATTCTGTGGTGCAATTCGAAAGCGCTGGAAATGGGAGGGATTTCTAAAAACACCCCCGATATTCCCGGCGGTGTTACTGAGCGTACCGCAAGCGGAGAGCCCAATGGTATTCTGGCTGAAACGGCTGGAACGACGGTGCGTAAATTGACGGCACGTAACGCAGATCAGATGTCCCAAGCGGCCAAGAGTTTTATACAATATTTCAACAGTATGGGCATCACTGCGTTCAAAGAGCCGATGGCGTATGAAGAAGATCTTCGGGCGTACTATGATGCGGACCAAGCCGGTGAATTGACCTTACATATGGCCGCTCATTTGGTGCGCCAAAGCCCGATGACCGACGGGGTCGTGCCATACGATCAGCTTGAAACCCTACGTGATACCTATGCGAGCAGCAACATTCGGACCAGTTTTGCTAAGTTATTCATCGATGGTGTAGCACTCGGACATACGGCGTCCTTCATTGAACCCTACCTTGCGTCCAGCGGGTACGATGTCGGATCTCATGATCCTGATGCAACGCTGTTGATGGCGCCTGACGTTTTAAACGAAACGGTGACCGAACTGGATGCGCGTGGCTTTACGGTCAAAATGCATGCAGTTGGGGATAACGCAATCCGCAAAGCATTGGACGCCATCCAAGCGGCTCGTACGACAAACGGTGAGAGTGGTTTGCGACATGAAACGGCACATAATTCGTTCGTGTCCGACGCTGATCTGGGTCGGTTTAAATCCTTGAATACTATTGCGGAAATGTCGCCAAAGATGTGGTTTCCGAATGCGGCAACGCCGGTTCAATTGGCAGTTTTGGGCGAAGAGCGTTTACGGACGTCGCATCGCATCCGAGATCTTCTACGGGCTGGCGCAGAAATGACATATGCTTCAGATTGGCCAGCCTCTGCGCCGGATGCCAATCCTTGGACCGGACTTTCTGGCATGATCACGCGCAAGAACAATGATCCTAAATATGAGGGTGAGTTCAATCCAGAGCAGGCAATTACTCTTGAGGAAGCACTTCCTTTGTTCACAACAAATGGCGCACGCTCCCTCAACATGGAAGCCGAAACTGGAAGTCTGGCCATTGGGAAGTGGGCTGACTTTATTGTGTTAGAGAACGCGCTTGAGCAATCCAAAGCCGCCGCCATTAGTGCAACAAATGTTGAACTTACAGTTTGGAAGGGCAAGGTTGTGTTCATGCAGTAGGAGGGTTTTGTCAGATTATACTTTCTTGAAGCGGGCAGGGCGGCTTTATAGGTACTTATCGCAACATGATTTGCTGGACGCCTCACAGATTTTGAGGC
>CALFSV010000232.1 GCA_937916485.1 uncultured Paracoccaceae bacterium
CCTAGGGTCGGATGTCGGGGTCCCTACGGCCGTTTGGCGCAGCATGGACCGGGCTATGCACCGTGAAGCAATTGCCCAACCCGGGGTCGAGATTGCGCAGGTCCGTGGCTCTGGCCCGATGATGCAGGCTGCCTGGGAAATCTTTGTCGCCGCACACGCAAACCCCGACAGCTATGTTCCGACAGACGACGTCTTTGTGGTGGATCGCAGCGCGATCTACGGCACAATGCTGCGCAACCGTGGTGATGACTACGGCCCTGAAATCAACGGGACCAGCGATGCAGACTGGGGTATTGAGGTCTATTCCGCCTTTCAACAAACCGCGCCCTATCTTGCTCTGCGATCTGACTTGCCCTTGGCCGAGGCGGTCGCCGAAAGCGTCGCGGTCGCAATCGCAGACCCTCAGATTGCCGAGGCGATGGGAACCGGTCCCAACCCGCGTCAAATCGTCTTCTGGATGGCGGATATGGCCAATGTTGCTGTTCTGGACTTTGTCCTGAACCAGCAGGACCGGTTCGGCAATATCGACTATGTTGACCGTTGGTACTGGTCCTAGGATGGTCAACTCATGTCGGCCAACAAGAATGCTTTCGACCTTGCCTCTGGCAACCTGCCCCAAGGCGCGATGCTATTGCAGCGTACCCACATCAACGACAACGACGCCGGGGTCCGGCCCGAATACCATAATTTTGCGCGTGAAAGCGGAATGCTCGAAAACCTGCGTCATTTCCCTGCCGGGACCTATCGCCAGCTCATGGCGCTTGATGCCGACCTTAAGGTCCAGGGACCGTTGCACGCCTACCTCGGAACCTCGTTCGGGCTGAGTGAAGCGGCCTTTGGCAATCTGGTCGCCAACGTCGCCCTCGCCGCAGACACCCTGCGCGCCCAATGCCTTGCCGGGACAATGCAATTCGATCTTGATCCCGCTGCTTTCATCTTGTCCGGGGCGGTCGCCCCCGGCGTGATCGACTGCACCAATCCCTGATCCAGCCTTGCGCCTCCGGCCTATTCCTCGGGGGCGTCCTGGGTCAGCATCCGCGCGATCGCGGCCAGGATCACGCCGTTTGTGTTGAGGTCGGAGTAGTTTGTCATCGACAGAAGTGTCTCGGTATAAACGCCGACGGAAAAGCCAAAACCATCGATCCGGGCCTTGTCCCGGATCAGGTCGAGCAGTCGGGTAGAGTGGGGATGCGGATAGACGGCGGCCCAGAGGTAGGCGGATTTGGAGCTTAGAAGTTCGATCCGCTTCTGGAACTCCTCGCTTTGGAAGGCGTCGTTGTCGCGGGGGCTAAGGATCGTCCAGGATTCGGCCCCCGTTCTGTCCACCCTCAGACCCTGGTAGGTGAACCAGGGCGCAACATTCAGCGGAATCTCGGACACGCATTTGAGGCGTCCGGTGTCCTCGAACCAGCTCAGCTGAGCATCGAAAAGGACATCGGTCAGAAAGGAGGATTCAGGGGTCGCGCCGCGTTCGATGGCCTGAAGCAGCAGGGGTTCAGTCCCGTAGGACCCCTTGGTCGCGACCGCGTACAGAAGGTCCATGCGCGAATCCGCACTGGGGAGTTCGGGCAGGGGCGGATAGGTGGCGGTCAGAGGCAGGTTAAGATCTTCAAACGCTGGGGCGATATAGGGCGTACAGTGCGACAGCGAGGTGTCGCGCCAGCGGCGTCCGTCATGATTATAGGGCCGCCCGTCAGAAACAGCCGACTTCAGATCCCAACTGTCTATGAGCGTCGATGCGGTTTCTTCGGGCAAAAGGCCGCTTTGCACCGCGAGTTGCAGTGCAATCAGAAAGCGTCCCGCATCGCAGATGTCGAAAGAGCTTCGGACGACCTCGTTGTCCTTGTTGGTCACAAACACGGCCGGTGGCAGGTCCTGGCCGTCCAGTCGCATAAGGGGAAGATGACTCAGCATCAGCGCCAACCGGTCCCTGGCTGCACTGGCGCTGATCAGGTCAAGCCGCGCTGCGGCCACGATGCCCTGCATCTGGCTGGCCATATCCCAGAAGGTGGCCTCGTAGTTGACCCGCCGCACTGGCCCGTCCTGGACCGTGCCCGCGCAAAGGCCGGTTTCTGCGCTCGTAAAGCGGTCAATGTAGGTCCACGCCACTTGGGCATCCTCAAGCAATTGCGTGCGCTCAGAGGAAGACAACAGGGCTGGCGATGGCGGATCAGAGACTTGTCGGCGCTGCGTTGCCCAAAGGCGTTGATGAACGGGGTCTGGTGCAAGCAGTTGATCGGCAAGGATACGAAGTTTCAAAAAGCGGGTCTGACCGTCGCGGGTCGCGTACAGAAGCCGGCGCAAGATCTCGGACCGTTGAACCGGGGTTGCGATATCCTTGGGCCGAATGACAACCGCGACGCTTTCGAGGGCGGGCCAGTCCCGCGCGGCGAGCGTGGGCCACTCCTCGGTCAAGATGTGCAGGCGCCCATCCTCGCGCAATCTCGTCGGGCCGGATCGCGCGTGTCCGGCATGCAGGATCACGCTTGCCGGTGGCAGGTCGCCGTCCGGCACGGGGTCTGTCAACACGATCACATCGGGCAAGGGCGCGCCTTCTGGATGTGTCCCTGGCCAAAAGTCGATGCGTCCGGCGTCCTGGGGCAACCAAGCCGGGCTTGTTCCGGCGACGAGGTCAATGGTTACACGATTGGCCGACAGCTGGCCCGCAAAGTCGCACAGGGCCTCGTCCTGATCAGGATCGTTTGGCGAAAACAGCAGGACGGCAACCTCGGTCAGTTGCTCGGGGCCGAACTGGAGCAGGTAATCCGTCGGACGCGTCAGGTAGAGCACGCCTCTCAACAAGGCTGCCGTCAGCCTGTCGGCAAACGCCGCCGCGAGCGCACGGGTCGCCTCGATGTCCGTCGCCGGCTGGTCGGTCTGTGGCAAAACAAGGGTCAGAACGCCATCTTGGCGGTTGCGCAGGATGGTATCCAGCGCCCTCGTCACCCGCGCAGGATCGCCCGACAAAGGCAGTGTCGCCCCGCCCGAAATCGTAAGCTGACCCCGACCGACGAAGGCGGCGCTGAATTCACCGTCGCCCGGACGCATCAACACACGGAAACCGGCCGAGCGGAAGGCAGCTACGTCGATGCCACTTTGTTCCGTGTCATCGATGAGTGTTGTGACCTGCCGCGTGGTTTCTTTCTTTAGTGTCCCCGCAATGCGATCGCGCAGTGCGCCGGCCGTCCGCATTTGAAAGTATCGAAGCTGGCCCGCGACATCCCCGAGAGGGATTGCCAGCTCTAGCAGACCGCCTTCGCGGGCGGCGTATTCGTCCATCAATGCCTGAAGACCGTCCGGTGTCCCGGGTGTCAGGGGCTGCCCCTCCATCAGGACTGTGGCGGGCACTCCTCGACGGAAGAATTCCGAAAGAACGGCATCCAGCAGCTCCGGATCCATCCTCTCCGACTCGCCTCTGAAGAGAATCATTAGCGCCGGGAGCGACACATCTTGGGCATAGTTCTGCCTTGGATATGCAGCCATAGATAGAAAGGCTCCACCAAAGCGAAGTAAATCCCGCCGAGTCAGCCTGAGTGTTTCCTTGAATTGCGGTATTTTGCTGTCGGACTCTCGAGTTGAACATCAAGAATTTGGGCTAAGTCCGAATTCCGCTTATTCCACCGGTTCAGATTTAAGCAGCCCTCTCTGACTTTGTTGTTCTGATTTTTGCGACAGGGCGAGTTCCAACTCTATACCGAACAACCGCACTCTGTCAGCGGGGCAGCAATAACTGGATATCCCCGACTTGGGTTTCGAATGACTTGCTGAACGCCTCCAATGGCATACATGCAGGACGTCGCCGCCGAGGCGCCCAACACTTCGCCTCCGACATAGATATCCAGCCAAGGCAAACCGTTGTGCCCAATATGACACGGACCATCCTGTGGCCTGGGCCCGTCACCGCAAACATCTTCCACAATCGCATAGCGGCGCAATTCGGGAAAATAGAACCGGGTGCCAGCGGGAAAGTCCAGCCTCTGAACCGATCCAATTATGCTGTGACCCACAGCGAGGGTGATTGGGTCCTCGTAAGTCCCAACACCCCCGGCCTCTCTGTGGATGATCGGTCTGGCAATCGCTGCTGAGCCTGGTGGCGTGTTGTCCCAATAGCTGTACCCCGTCAGGTAAGCCATCATCATGTAGTCTGCTTGATCAGGATTACGTGGCGCTTCGGCGCTACCGAAGTCAGAAGCTTGATTTCGGCTCACTTCGTGAATCGATGCCGAGCACATTGCCAATAAAGAAACAAGAATAATGATCTCGCCAAGATTTTTGGTGCGGCGCAGCAACATGATGCGCAGCTTTGAATTTTTCCGCCTCATATTGCTCCCAATAGCTTGGCTTCTATTCCTGCCCTAAGTGTCTCATACTAAAATGTTTTATGGCTTCTTCTTGAATATAGTTGGTTTAAGATTGTACCAGTTTTCCATCGTAAGCAAGGGCGTCCGGTCTGGCCCCTTGGCTATGAGGACCCGACGGTCTGGAGCCTTCTTGAGGCGCCGCCTACGACAGAGGCCGCGATGCAGGTTCTTGGACAGCCGATCAGCCTTGCGAACCTGATGATTGCAGAAGGGGACGGCCCATTCCTGACCCGGACGGAAAGCGATGTCCTGGGGCGGCGGAGCCTTACTTGGGACCGTGCCACCGGCGCGATCCTGTCTGAGACCTATAGTGTGGTGCCCAGTCCCAACCGCGTGCACCTTAGCGGTGCCGGGTCGTCGAGGACGCTGCACCTGACCTTTGATGGCCTGCCTGACAAGGACTCTGCCGACGCCATTCTGAGCGCATTGTCCAATGCGGGGGTCAAAGCGACCTTCTTTATCGACAGCCTTGATATCTTTGGGAACGAGGATGCGCTTGACGCGGTCCTTGCGGAGGGGCACGCGATCGGGTTCCGACAGCCCCAAAGCGCGCTAGCCGGCTTTGGCCCTGGGGCGGACCTGCGTCACAATACAGCACAGCTTGCCATGTCGCATGCCACAGGACTGCGCAGCCTTTTCGTTCGACCAGCTGCCGAAATCGCCCAGCCATCGGATCTGGTGGCCTATGACGAGATGATTGAACGGGGATACCTGGCCGTTGCGCCGGGTGTTTTCGCACCGCACGGTTCTTTCGATCCTGCGGACTTTGTTGGACGGGTCCGGGACGACGCTGCCGATAACCCATCTGGTCTTGTCGGGTTCGAACTGGGTCCGAACGCGGCGGCTGTCGGGGCAACCTTGCCTGCCGTTTTGTCCGGCCTGAAACTCGAAGGATTTGATTTTGCGTCGCTGGCCGATGCAGCGGACATTGTTCAGGCCGATGCGATGCCCCTGACGGCCGAACCGTTCCACTGGCGTGATGGGGTCGCGCTCTGGTCGATCGGGTTCTACCTTGTCGGCCTTACAAAGATGTTCTTTGTCTTAATGTTGTTTGCGGCCGTCAGGTCCGTGATCTACGTCGGGTTGGCGTTATGGCGTGGGAACAGTATAGACTTTGATCCCGATTTCTGTCCTCCGGTCACGGTCATCGTACCGGCCTACAACGAGGAATTGGTTATTGTAAAATGTATCGAGTCCCTTCTTGCCTCCGACTATCCTGACTTGCGGATTGTCGTCGTGGACGACGGGTCAACCGATACTACCTACAACACAGTCCTGAGCGAATTCGGAAACGACGACCGGGTAATCCGGATGCATCAGGACAACGGGGGCAAGTGGCGTGCGGCCAACCTTGGCCTTTCTGTCACCAACAGCCCAATCTTTATTATCGCGGACGCGGATTCGATCTTCTTTCCCAATACGATCCGCTGGCTCGTCCAGCAGTTCAAGGATGAAAAGGTCGGAGCCGTCGCCGGACTGGTCGAGGTTGGAAATCGCCAAAACTTCCTCACGTCGTGCCAATCGCTCGAATACATCGTGAGCCAAAGCGTGATGCGGCGCGCGTATGAAGTGTTCGAGGGCGTTCTTGTCGTGCCGGGGGCCGTCGGGGCCTGGCGGACCGAAGCTGTCAGGGAGGCCAACAGTTTCTCTGGTGAGACGATTACCGAGGATGCCGATTTGACGATCGCGGTCCACCGGGCGGGCTACAAGGTTCGGTTCCAGGAGCAAGCCCGGGCCGTGACCGAAGCGCCAGACAAAGTCCGCGCTTTCATGCGGCAGCGCCTGCGCTGGACCTTTGGGATGATCGAGGTGGCCGTGAAACACAGCCGCGCAATCACCGAAGGGCGTCCTGTCGGCATTTCGATCATCGACGCGGTCTGGTTCGGCCTTGTGTCAAGTATCATGTCGCCGCTTGTCGACTTGCTTCTGGTCATGCTTGTGGCCAAGGCGATCATCGGGGTGTTTTCGGGTGAAGCTGTCGCGATGTCGGGGCTTCCTGTCGTTGTGGTTGCCAGCTACTTTTTCTTGACTGCTCTCGATGTACTGAACACGCTTGTGGCGTTCCGCTTTGAAACGCGGTTCGATTGGAAGCTTCTGGCCATTGTTGCGCTCTTGCGATTTGGCTACCGGCAACTTCTCTACATTTCGACGCTGAACGCTATTTGGCATGCCATGATTGGGCAGATGGCCGGCTGGAACAAGCTTGCCCGGACCGGCGGCGTGTTCAATCCGGTCAGACCGGCCAAACGCCGGCCCGGCTTTAGATCTGCGCCGGTCTCATCCGGGGTTCCTGCCGAATGATCCGGCCCCTTACCCATATTCCCGCCTGCGTTCCGGCAATCCGCGTGGATTGCCGGGATATCTGGTCTTGGAATGATGTCCCCGGTTCAAGACCCGGCAGAGGTCGAGACACGCGCCGTCGGGGCAGGGGCAAAGGGGATTTCGTAATCGGCAAGCCTGGTAATATAGCTGCTGATCGGCGTGCCGTACGGATCGCGAAGATCGCGGGCCCCGTCCGAACGAACGAATTGCGCCAAAGAATCCGCCCCCAAAAGATGGACCGCCGCCAGCATGCCGCTAGGGGTGAGCGTCACGCCGCCAACCTCTCTCCAGGCGTAGGCATCGAGGTTCTGCATCTCGATATAGTGCCACATCAGTTGGACCCATTCGCGAACGGCGATATCCTGCACTCTTTCGTTGGCAAGGAAATCGCGGGCGGACCGGATCCCGTGCTTTCCCGTCCAGCCCCCGCTGAAGTCATTGTTGGAGTAGTTTCCGTCGTAGCGGACATAGCCCAGATCGGTCAGCGCGCCTTCGCCGAACTGGTAGGCGCCAAGGTAGTTGAGGGTGTTGACGGTCTGATAATTGCCGCCAGACTCCATCATGCTCAAGGCAAGCAGGAACGCTTCAAGCGTTTGCATAAGCTCTCTACTTCCGTCCCGAATGAAGATCGGTCGGCTATGGGTTGCGCGTGGCATTCAGGAGATCGCTGCTCGATCCTCTTTGCCGGGAAATCCGCAATCCTCTCGGTGATTGTCGGGGTAGATCTGGTTAAGACTATGACCCCATTGGGGCGGTTTCGGCCAATTTGCGAAACAAACCGCGATTACGCAAACAATGAATGTATCCGGTCAAAGAATTCCGCGATTTTCCGCCCATGCATGCGGGAGTCTTTGCCTATAGCTCCTGACGATCTGGCCAGGAGGTAGAGCGGATGGTCTCAGCCGACGTCAAGAGCCTGGATCTGGCGCGACCTTTTCGACGTGCCGCGTTTGTGGTCGTGATCCTGTTCGCCCTGGTCACGGGGGGCTTGGCCGATGCCCACGGCGATACGCTGATGGCCGGCGATGTGCTGCTGACCTTCGATACGGAATTCGAAGATGATGCAGCCGCGGTCGAGGCTCTCGCACTGGACGTGCCAGCCACCTATTTCTGGACAGGAAGCTACGCCCAGCGTCATCCTGATCTGCTGCGCCGCCTATCGGATGAGGGCAACACGATCGGCTCGCACAGTTTTCACCATGATGATCTGACCACCCTTACACCGCGGCAAGTCCAGCTGGACCTTGAACTGGCGCAATTCGTGCTTGAAGGGATCGCCGGCGTTCCTGTCCGTGCCTTTCGGGCCCCGTTCCTTGAGTACAATGATACCGTGACAGCCGAGATCGAGCGGTTGGGTTTTGACTATGACAGCTCTGACAAGAGCCCCTGGCCACGCGATGACCGCCAGAAAGAGGTGGCAATCTCTGAGTTCGAGAACCTGCTTGCCTCGGACTACGACATCTTCGAAGGTCGCGGCCTTGATGATGCAACCGCGCTGGATTTCCTGATCCGCGCCTACGGCGAACATGCGCAGGCCGGACGGCCGTTTGTGCTGTTGCTGCATCCGAGGATCATCGGCCGCCATGCGGACGTACTTCATGGCTTTATTGCTTATGTCCGCCAGAACGGTGGCAGGTTCCGGACCCTCGACGGATATCTGGACAGCCTGTCAGAGCACCGTGGTCCACGACAGTCTGCCGTCTGGGTGGATGTTCAAAGCGCTGCGCAGGCAGAACCGCTGATGGAAACCGCCCTCGCCTATGGGGCGACGGATGTTTTCCTTGATCTGGAAAAGCTGCGCGGCACGTTTGGGGCTGGCCCGACCTGGGTGGCGGCGCTGGTTGAAGGGCTTCAGTCTCGGGGCATGCGGGTCCACCTTGCGGTGCCAATCAATGACAATCCCGCGCTTCTCTCGACGGTACCAGGTGCGGCACTGATGGATCAGGCCGGGACACGCTCCTTGCGTTGGGTATCGCCTGCCCATCCCGAGGTGCGCCTGCGACTGGCCGAGGACACGGCGGCCCTTGTTCGCGAACTGAACGTGGATGGGCTGCACCCTTTTGACCTTGGATACCCAGGCATGGGCTGGGGCTTTTTACCTGCTGCCTTGCTTCGGTTCTCAGCTCAGACAGGTATTTCGGAAAACCGGCCGGAAGAGCTGTTGTCCCGCTTTTACGGCATCTGGATGCAATGGCGGTCTGCTCACGTGGCGACACTCGTTGGTGAAATCGACCAGGCATCGCGCGCCGTGCGGCCCGATCTTGTGACCAGCCTGTCGCTGGTCGCCGAGGTGGCCACAAACTACCGGCTTCAGGAGGCGCTTGGCTGGAACCTTCGTTTGCTGGGTGAACAGGTCGACAAGATCGTCGTCTGGACTGGTGATGCCTCGGTACTTGGACAGGCTGCACTTGGGCGCGAACTCCTTGCTGCACGAACGCAGGCCGGGACACCTACGCTCTTGCTGGGCATTCGCCAGGAAACGGGTCCGCAATTTGCGGCAGGCTCGACCGGGTACGCCCTCCCAGACGTCCTAGAGACCCTCGCGCTCACACAGGGCAATCTCACAGAGCTGTCGATCACTGACCCTGCGGCGCTATTCAGCTGGAGCCAGCCGCGTGCCCTTGCACGCACAAGGTGAGCCAGTGCCCTGGCAGTACGAGATGTTCGGCGGGCTGGGCATGTATGGGGCGTGCCCACGAATGTGACCACGATCGCTGACGCGACGCATTATTCTCCGGCCAGCCCCAGGGCACCTGCGTGGAAGTCCACGCGATAGGGCCGCGCCGTCGCAGGAAGCTCTCGCAGCAATGTTGCATCTTCATCGCGCAGCTGGCGAATCAAAACGGGGATGACCTCTGAGTAGGCCTGCAGGATCGAGGTGTTGGGGGTCGGCAGGTCATCCTTGATCCGCTGATGCAGTTCGGGCAGCCGGTGATAGGGTACCATCGGGAACATGTGATGCTCTACATGGTAGTTCATGTTCCAATAGATGAAGCGGCTGATCGGGTTCATATAGACCGTCCGGCTGTTCAGGCGGTGGTCCAGCACGTTGTCGGCCAAGGCTGCGTGCTGCAGGATGCCCGTCATCACGTGGTGCCAGGCCCCGTACATCCGGGGCAGGCCGATCACCATCAGGGGCAGGATGGACCAGGTGGCAAGGGCCAGCGTCAGTGTCGCGGCATAGATGGCCGTCCAGATCCGGGCTACCAGGATGACCTTGCCATGCTCGGACGTTGGGACATAGGTGACCTCTTCGGGGTCAAGCCTGCCGCTGGCATGAAGAAGCATCCGGGCCAGTCCGTTCCAGGTGTCAAACAGGCCAACGAAGGCGGCCAGCATCCGAAAGATTCGGGGCGGGCGCATGACGGCGATTTCTGGATCGAGGCCGACGATGAAGGTGTCGGTGTGGTGGCGGGCGTGGCTCCACCGCCAAACGATGGGATTACGGATGATCATGAAGCTGGCGATGTGATAGACGACGTTGTTCATCCACGGCGTTCGAAAGGCAGTCCCATGGCCGCACTCATGCCAGCGGCTGTCAGAGGCAGAGCCGTAAAGAACGCCGTAGGCCAGCCAGAAGGGCAGGGACCACCATGTTGGCCAAAGGGCGACGCCAAGTCCGGCAAGGAGGATCATCGCCCCGTACAGGATGATTGTGTCCCGTATGGCAGGTTGATCACTGCGCTGCATAAGGGCCTTCATCTCTTTGCGCGGAATGTAGGTGTGGTACCATTCCGCCGCTGCCAGCCCGTTCTCCTCGGCGCTTTTGGCCGATGGCCCTAATAGGCTGTAATCTCTTTGTGTCATGCGAAGTCCTCCCGTTGGCGCAGATTATGGCCGTCGGCCTGCTCGGTCATAGAGGCTTGCGCTGCATTCTGTCATTTTCCATCATGCGAAGACATCATTCGTGATGGAATCACATCAGGCAGTGGTCTGGCCGGAGGGGCGAAATGAGCGGACGACCTACGATAACCGACGTCGCCCGGCGGGCAGGCGTCAGCGTGGCGACAGTTGACCGGGTGTTGAATGGCCGCCTGAAGGTGCGCGAGGAGACCGCCCGCCGCGTCCTCGATGCCGCCCATGAGATTGGCTATCACGCTGCCAGCCTGATTGCCCAAAGGCTCCAGCCCGAGTTGCGCAAGATGCGCTTTGGCTTTGTCCTGCACAAAGAGCGGCAGTCGTTCTACAAGGCATTTCATCAGGCGATCGAGGTCGCGGTCCGCGAGATTGAAGGGGTTCGGGGCGAGGCTGTGATCCGCTACTCTCCCTCGCAGTCCCCGGCGGATTTCATCGCCGAGATGAAGGCCCTGCGCGGCGAGGTGGACGCCATCGCCGCAACGGCCATCACGCATCACACCATCACAGATGCGGTGGTCGATATTCAGGCCGGGGGCATTCCCGTCTTTGCCCTTCTGAACGATTTTGCCCAAGGGGTCAGGCAGGCCTACATTGGCCTTAACAACCTGAAAATAGGGCGTATTGCTGGGTGGATGGTGGGCACGGCAGCACCACGCCCGGGCAAGCTGGCCGTTTTTGTCGGCGGGCATCGCTGGCATGGGCATGAGCTGCGCGAGACCGGGTTTCGCAGCTATTTTCGGGAATTCGCGCCGCAATTCGAAGTGCTCGATACCCTGGTGAACCTTGAAACCCGGCAACTGACCTACGAGGCGACGCTTGACCTTTTGGCCCGTCACGCGGACCTGCGGGGCATCTATGTCGCCGGCGGCGGGATGGAGGGGGCGATTGCGGCCCTTCGGGAGGCGCGCCAACCGGGCGAAGTGGCGCTGGTGGTAAACGAGCTGACGCCAGAATCCCGCGCGGCCCTGTCGGACCGTTATGTAGCCATGGCCATATCGACCCCTCTGGCCAAGGTCTGCCTTGAGGCGATGACCCTGATGACCTCAACCGCGCAGTCCGGCATGGTCGATCTGACGGGGCAATACTTCCTGCAACCCGATCTTTATACCCCGGAATCGGTATGATGGAATCCAATCATTGGACTGATGCGTATTCTATCATTTCTGCAATGAAATGAAGGGCGCGGATTGACCGAAGCCAGCCGGTAAAGACAGTCTGCCAAAGCGAATGTGGTCGGGGAGGCCACAGGATGTCCGGCCAACGGTCTCGCTTGGGAGGAAATCAATGCTGGGCTTTGCGCTCAATCACATGACCGTTCCCGGTCTGCGCTATGATGCTGTCTTGCGGATGGCTCAGTCTTTGGGGTGCGTCGGGGTGGAATTCCGGAATGACCTTGACGGCATCCTTTTCGATGGTGATGCGCCGTCGGTTGTTGCGGCGACGGCTAGGGAATGTGGGCAACGCATCCTTGCCTTGGCCGAAGTCAAATCCTTTAACGACTGGTCCGATGCCAAACAGGCAGAGGCCGCCCGGCTGATCGACATTGCGGCCGACTGCGGTGCCGAAGGTGTCGCCCTGATCCCGCGCAACGACGGTCAGGCCTGTGGCAATGGCGAGCGGCAGGCCAACCTGCGGATCGCGCTCCGGGCGCTTGCCCCTATGCTCGAGGCGCGGGGATTGGTCGGTCTGGTTGAGCCGCTGGGCTTTGACATCTGCTCGCTTCGCCACAAAAGCGAAGCGGTCGAGGCGATCACCGACCTTGGCCTCACCGACCGGTTTCGGTTGGTGCATGACACCTTCCATCATCACCTGGCCGGCGGCGGCGACCTGTTTCCCGAGATGACGGGCATCGTCCACATCTCGGGCGTGACAGACCCCGAGCCGGCCACCGAGCAGATGCAGGACGCCCATCGGGTTCATGTCGATGCGCAGGACCGGCTGGGCAACGTTGACCAGATCCGGGCGCTGCAACAGGCCGGCTATGCCGGCGCAATTTCGGTCGAGTGCTTTGCGCCGACCGTTCACCAGGCAACAGACCCGGCTGCAGAGCTGGCCGCGTCTTTCGCGTTCATCCGTTCCAGCGTCGCGTTCGAAAGGACCTGACGGGAGGGATGTGTTGAGCAAATCGCCCGCAAGGGCTTCCGGCGATCGACGGGGTGTGCCGGCACCCATCAGGGAGAATGAGAATGAAAAAGACACTTCTTGCCGCTGGTATCGCGACACTGCTTGGTTCGGCTGTAACCGCCGAAACCATCGGCGTGAGCATGGCGCGCTTTGACGACAACTTTCTGACCGTGCTGCGCAATGGTATGGAGGAATTCGCCGCTGGGATGGACGGCGTTGAACTTCAGATCGAAGACGCGACCGACGACGTGGCCAAGCAGCTTGACCAGATCAACAACTTCATCGCCAGCGGTGTCGACGCGATCATCGTCAACGCCGTGGACACCTCGGCCACTGAAGCGATGAGCAACGCCGCCGCGTCCGCCGGTGTGCCGCTGGTTTACGTCAATCGCCAGCCCGTCAACGTTGACACCCTTCCCGACAACCAGGCTTTCGTCGCGTCGAACGAGATTGAATCCGGCACGCTGGCCGCTTTCGAGGCCTGCCAACTGCTGCGTGCCGCTGGTCTGGCCGGTGGCGCCCAAGGCTACCTTCTGATGGGTCAGCTGTCCAACCAGGCCGCCGTTCAGCGGTCCAAGGACGTGGACGATATCCTTGGCATCGACATGTGCAACTTCATCACCCTGATCGACCGTCAGACCGCTAACTGGTCGCGGGATGAGGCGCAGGACCTGATGACCAACTTCATGTCCTCGGGCGAGCCCTTTGACGTGGTCTTTGCCAACAACGATGAAATGGCCATCGGCGCCATCCAGGCGATGAAGGCTGGTGGTATGGACATGGCTGACGTGGTTGTCGTTGGCGTCGACGCGACGCAGGACGCCCTTCTGGCCATGCAGGCAGGCGATCTTGACGCCACGGTGTTCCAGGATGCCGCCGGTCAGGGCTCTGGCGCTGTGAACGCAGCGCTGGCCCTGGCGGCAGGCGAGGACGTGGACCAGAAGGTCTATATCCCCTTCGTGCTGGTGACCCCTGACAACGTCGGCGATTTCCTCAGCCGCAACTAAGCGCACGAAACCCAATGAGAAGAGCGGGCCTTCGGGTCCGCTCTTCCAGTCACGACGGACTAAGACCCAGGGATCGGGAGGCCCAGCGAAATGGCAGAGACGGCACATGGTGTAGGCGGTCTGAAATATGACCATTCCAAACGGGCCCGCCCGCCTGAAATCAACGTTCTTATCGCGCTTGTCCTGATCGTTCTGGTGTTCGAGGCCCTTGGGGCCTTGCTCATGGACCAAAGCTTTCTCTTCGACACGAGGGATCGGTTCGACAGTATCTTCAATAAGGCCCGACTCAAGATCATCATCCTGCAGGTGGCGATCATTGGCATCATTGCCCTTGGTGTGACGCAAGTGATCATAACCGGTGGCATCGACCTGTCTTCGGGGTCGATCGTGGGGGCAACCGCCATGATCGCCATGAGCTTTGCCCAGGTGGCCGAGGTGAACGGCAGCCCCAATCCCAAGGCGATTTTTGGCCCCTGGGCGATGGATCTCCCGGTCACGGTGCCAATTCTTGTCGGGCTTGCCTGCGGCGTCATCGCGGGGGGGATAAACGGAGTTCTCATTGCCTATACCAAGATCCCGCCGTTTATCGCGACCCTTGGCATGATGGTGTCAGCCCGCGGCGTCGCCAAGTGGTGGTCAAAGGGCAACCCGATCTCGTTTCCAACCGACGAATACGCCGCCATCGGGGCGGGCATGACGCCGGTGTTCATCTTTATCTTTCTGGCGATCCTGTTTCACTTCATCCTGAAATACACGGTCTACGGCAAGCACACCTATGCCATCGGATCGAACGAGGCCGCTGCCCGCATGTCAGGGATCAACGTGGCCCGGCACCTGGTGCTCGTCTACACGATTGCCGGTGTTCTGGCCGCTCTGGCCGCCGTGGTCCTGTCGGCCAAGAACCTGACCGCCCAGTCGGGCATGGGCATCATGTACGAACTCGACGCCATCGCCATGGCCGTCATCGGGGGTGTGTCCTTGTCCGGTGGACGCGGGTCGATCATCGGCACCTGCCTTGGCGCCCTGATCTTTGGGGTCATCATCTCGGGCTTTACCTTCCTCCGCCTCGACGCCTTCTATCAAGAGATGGTCAAGGGCGCGATCATCGTGGGGGCCGTGGTTCTTGACCAGTGGCGCCAGCAACGCAACGCAAACAAGTCCTGAGGGGGCCAATATGTCCGAGATTGTTCTCAAGACCGAAGGTCTGACCAAGCATTACGGCGGCGTCCATGCGCTTCAGGATGCGGACTTTGAGCTGAAAATGGGCGAGCATGTCGCCATCATGGGAGACAACGGGGCGGGCAAGTCGACCTTTGTCCGCCAGATCACCGGGGTCGAGCGGCGCACCCGCGGCAAGATCCTGTTCTATGGCAAGGAGGTCAACTTTGACGGCCCCCTCGACGCCCGCGAGGCGGGGATCGAGGCCGTCTTCCAGAACCTTGCCCTGGCCGACGATCTGGATGTGCCGGACAACCTGTTCCTTGGGCGCGAGATCATAAAGTTCAACCTCGGCCCATTTTCCATTCTGGACTACAAGGCGATGCGCAAAGCGACGCAAGAGGCGCTGGTGCGGACTGCGGTCAAGATCCCGAACATCCGCAACCCGATCCGCAATATGTCGGGCGGGCAGCGTCAGTGTGTGGCCATCGCCCGGACCGCAACCTTCCACTCCAAGCTGACCATCATGGACGAACCCACGGCCGCCCTTGGTGTGCAGGAAACGGCGCAGGTGGAGAACATCGTTCGAACCCTGAAAGAGGCGGGCGAACCACTGATCCTGATCAGCCACAACATGCGGCAGGTCATGGACCTTTGCGACCGGATCGTTGTTTTCCGGCGCGGCCGCATCGTGGCCAACCTCAAGAAGGAAGAGACCGACGGTCAGGACGTTGTGGCCTATATCACCGGGGCCAAGACCCAGCCCGAATACGAGGGAGCAGCCTGATCCGGGCTGCGGTCCTGACTGTCTGGCCATGCGGCTCAGAAAAATATTGAAAGGAAAAGCAGATGGCTGAATGGACGGAAGTTTGCGACCTCGAAGAGATCGATGAAGAGGATGTGATCCGCTTCGACCATGGGGACCGGACCTTTGCCGTCTACCGTGATCTGTCAGGCGGCGTCTGGGCCACCGATGGCCTTTGCACGCATGAGAATGTCCACTTGGCCGGCGGGTTGGTGATGGACGAAACCATCGAATGCCCGAAGCACAACGGCCGGTTCAACTACCAGACCGGTGCAGCCCTTCGGGCGCCGGTCTGCGTGAACCTGGCCACCTATCCCGCACGGGTGCGCGACGGCAAGATTGAGATCAACATCTAAAGGGGGCCCGTCATGGCCAAAAGACTGACCGTCGCCGACCTGCGGGCGCTCAAGGGCGAGCGGCAGCTGACCATGTTGCGGGTGACCACGATGGATGAGGCCGCAGCGGCGGAACGCGCTGGCATCGACCTTGTCTCTGTTCCGCCAGAGCTTCTGTGCAGGCCAGACTACCGCGACGTGGCACCCTCCCTCTTCTCGATCCCGGGCATGGATTATTTTGACGTCGGGACCTCCGAGGATTTCATCCGTTGGTCGTTCCGAATGCTCCAGCATGGCGCCGATGCCGTCTATTGCTCGGCCTCATACGCCACGATCAGGGCGATGGCGGATGAGGCGGTGCCTGTGATCGGCCATGTCGGCCTTGTCCCATCGCGCCGCACCTGGACCGGTGGCTTCAAGGCGGTGGGCAAGACTGCAGACAGCGCCATGGCGATCTGGGAAGCCGTGCAGGCCCTTGAGGCCGCCGGTGCCTTTGGTGCCGAGATCGAGGTGGTCCCGGTCGAGGTGGCGCAGGCCATTTCCGAACGGACCTCCCTTTTCATGCTCTCGATGGGGGCAGGGGCAGGCTGCGACGTGCAATACCTTTTCGCAGACGATATCCTTGGCGCAAACCGGGGCCATATGCCGCGACATTCCAAGGTCTACCGGGACTTTGCCGGCGAGTATGACAGGCTGCAAAAGGAGCGGATCGCGGCCTTTGAGGAATACCGCCTAGATGTCGAGGCCGGCAGGTTTCCGGCGGATGAACATGTCCTGAAGATGGACCCCGCCGAACTTGACCTGTTTCGCCAAAGGCTTGGCTGACCTGCGGCCGAGCGAGGGGGCATTCAGGTCGGGATCGCAACCTTTGCGGCATCCAAACCTGACTTGTCCAGCATTGCTGCGGAGCCCCTCTTGACCTTCGATGCCCATGGGAACACCCTATAAGACGTCCTTCACCCATGGGGTATTCCTGACCCCGTGCATATTGACCGAGAACGAGAAGCACTCGCCGGGCTGCAGCCAGACCGGAACACCCTCCCGGCCCAACGATATCGCTTTAGGTCAACGGCCCGACTAGTCGACGGGCGGGGTGCCGTGGGTGTGGAAGGTATCGATGGTTTTCAGCCCCCAGGCCTGGCCCTTCTTGCGGTCGGCTTCGGTCCATTTCACCGGTTCCCAATCGGGCGCAAGGACGAGGCGGGCCCCGGCATTGGCAAGCTCGACCCGGTTTCCGGCAGGTTCCCAAACATAAAGGAAGAACGTGCCCTGAATGGCGTGCTTGTGCGGCCCGGTCTCGATATGCACGCCGTTTTGCAAAAAGATGTCGGCTGCCCGCAGGATATCCTCACGTTGATCGGTCGCGTAGGTGACGTGGTGGAACCGTCCATGGCCGTGTCCGTGTTCTTCGGTGCAGGCCAGGTCGTAGGACTTGTTGTTCACCGTGAACCAGCACCCGCCGATCCGCCCGTTGTCCAGCTGAATGTACTCTGTCACCCGCGCACCAAGGCAGGTTTCCATAAAGCGCCGGAACTCTGCCACGTCATCTGATAGCAGGTTGAGGTGGTCGATCCGGCGGGGGGCCGCGGCGTTGAAGGCCGAGGCGGTGTTCTTGAGGGCTGGAACGTCGGACCCTTCGGCCCTGAACCAGACCGTGTCGTAGTAGACCTCGAACAGGTGGCCAAAGGGGTCCTCGAACCGGAAGGCCTGACCGTGGCTAAGGTCGCCGTCGACCCAACCATGGGTCTTGTAGCCCGACGCCTCGATTACGCGGACCCGCCTGTCCAGCGCCTCGGGCGAGGCGGTGCGATAGCCGATATGCCCGACCCCTGTGGTGTCAGAGCGGGTCAGCTTGAGCGTGGCGAATTCATAGTCATCCCAGGCCCGCAGATAGGCAGAGGTTTCGTCCTGCCCCGACAGCTTTAGCCCGTAGACCCGGGTAAAGAAATCAAGGCTTTCGTCGAAACGGTTGGTTAGCATCTCAACATGACCCAGATGGGCAATGTCGAAACTGTGGTTGGTAGGGGCACGCATCGCTAGGCCTTCCTCGTCCGGTCAGCCGCCGGTTTTACCCGGTCGGCCAAAGCATCAGGCCGTCAGGCTTTGTTCCATCAGGCTTTGCAGTTCAGGGGTCACCTCTGGCGTCAGGCCAAACCACCGTTGCCAGGCCGGAACGCCCTGGTGCAACAGCATGCCCAGCCCGTTCACGGTCTGGTTTCCACGCGGCGCCGCCGCCGCCAGCAAGGGCGAGGCGAGCGGGGTATAGATGATGTCGTTGACAAGGGCAGACCGGGGCAGGGCATCCAGCCGGAGGTCAAGGGCGGCCTGTCCGACCATGCCCTGACTTGTCGTGTTCACCACCGTCGCGGCGCCTTCAAGGGCATCATGCCGCGCCTCCCACGGCAGGACGGTGATTGGACCGCCAAGGTCGGCCGCCAGACTTTCCGCCCGTTCGGTAGTGCGGTTTACCAGCCGGATATCGGTCGCCCCGTCTTGCATCAGGGCGTAACAGATCGCCCGCGCGCCGCCACCGGCCCCGATGACGAGGGCCGGGCCCGCATCCGCCCGCCAATCGGGTGCCTGCTGCTTGAGATTGCCAAGGAAACCCAGCCAGTCGTTGTTGGTGCCCGACAGGCTGCCGTCTTTTTCGACGACAACGCAGCTGACCGCCCCGATCTTGCGGGCGACCTCATCCACCCTGTCCAGAATGCGCATCGCTTCCTGCTTGTGCGGGATGGTCAGGTTACAGCCCGAAAAGCCCAAGGGATGCAAAGCCCGCAAGGCCGGTTCAAGCATATCGGGCGCAATGGCCAGCGGGACATAGGTCCCGGCGAGCCCCTGCTGGGCGAACCAGTAGTTGTGCATCAACGGCGAGCGGGAGTGCATGACGGGCCAGCCCATCACGCCTGCCATATGGAACCGGTCGGGCGCTGCCATCCTAGACCTCACCCTGTCCTTGGCTCGCCCCAAGTTTGGCCCGGAAATGGTCCCAGGTCCGGGCGAACAGCTCGGGGTTCATCAGCTTTTCGCGGCACAGCGCCATCTCCTCGGCGCTGAAGGCGTAGGGCGTGCCGATCTGCATGGCGCGGTACTGCCGCTCGGCATTCTCTTCGAGGTAGGAGATCAGCACAAAGGCCTCGACGATATCGCGCCCAAGGGCAACGGCCCCGTGCGATTTCATCAGCGCGGCGGGGCGGTCGCCCAGCGTATCGGCGAGCTGTGCGGCCATTTGGGGCGAGTTGATCGAATTGGGCGTGTCCAGCACCGGCACCGGATAAAGCAGGCTGCCTTGGGCAAAGACCGGCAGATAGGGCACAGCGGCCATTGTCAGATAGGTCGACCACTTGGGGTGGGCGTGCACGATGGCACCGGCATCGGGCCGGGCGCGGTACAGACCGGCATGCAGATGAAATTCGAGCGGCGGCTTGCCCGCCCCCTCGATCACCGTCCCCTCCATGTCGATGGTGCAGATGTCCGCCGGGGTCATCGCACTGCGCTGGCACAAGCCGATGTTGATCAGCATGCGGTCATCATCCAGCCGGATGCTGCAATGCCCGTTGTAGTCGATGATCCCCGCCCGCTCGAGCATCATGATACAGTCGGCCAGCTGTTGTCTTGCCTTTGCCGCGTCGGTCATCATGCCCTCCTACCAGCCGGTCTGGCTGCGGACACCGTGACGCCAGAGATCCCAGGCCCGCATGCCGGCTGTCTGGTTGGTGACATCTGCCAACTCGCCCTCTTCGGGGGACAGGGCCGCAAGGGGGTCGCCCTCGGCCAGGGCCAGGGACCAGTGCTGGATGCGGGCGTTGACCTCGGTGTAGACGGCCCGGAACACCGCCGTTTGCAAGGTGGCCCCGCAGGCAACCGATCCATGGGCCCGCATCAGGGCGACGTTCTTGTCCCCCAGCGTCTTGGCCAGAGACACGCCACGCGGACAGTCGCAGACCAGCATGTCGGTGGTGCCAAAGTCGTCGCGGATGTCAAAGACTGGAACCCCGGTCGCAAGGAACGCGGCGTTGTGGAACATCGCCTGCATCGGGCGGTTCACCAACCCAAAGGGGATGACCGAAGGTGAATGGCTATGCACGACCGAGTTGATGTCGGGACGGGCCTTGTAGATCTCGGAATGGATGTAGCGTTCGATAAACCCTTTGCGGTCGTCACCCGCGCAGGCCACGGACTCCAGATCATACTCCATGATATCGTCGGGCTGTACGAGGGCCGGGGCGATGGCGCGTGGCATCAGAAAGCGGTCCGGCGCATCGGGATGGCGCATGGACACATGGCCGAACCCATCGACGACGCCCTGTGCCGCCAGAATGCGGCTGGCGGCGGCGATATCGGCCCGGATCTCGGCTGAGACGGGGCCGCCCGAGGCTGGCGATTGGGTCATATGCGATCCTCTTGCGTCATCAGATGATCACCTTGGTCATGATGCCCTTGGGAAAGATTTCCTCGGGCGTGAACTGACGGTGTGCGATGCCTTGTTGGGAGGTGTATAGCGCCATCTGCTCCCACGTGGCGCGGTTTTCCTCGATGCCGAAGGGGAAAGTGTCCTTGCCGAACCGTTCAGCCATCTCGCGGGCATAGGTAGCGAGCCAAGGCAGGGGATAGCGCGAGACCGCCGGGTCAAACAGCCGTTCAAGGCTGCGGCGCTTGGATTCGAGAAAGGCTTTGAACAGGTTGCGGGCGACCCAAGGGTGTTCGTCCAGAATGGCCTTCTTCATGGCGATGATATGCATGATCGGCCAGACCTTGGTCGTCTCGTAATACTCTTTCTCCATTTCCAGATAGTCGGGAAACAGGCGGACCACGTCGGGATGCCCCTCAAGGAAACATGTTGGCGGCCGGGCGATGATGGCGCAGTCAATCTCGCCCGAAGCCAGCATCTCGCTCAGCGACTTGTCCTTCACACGGATGACCTCGACGCCCTCGGGCAGGTTCAGTTCGACCTTTTCTTCGCGGCCCGGCGCGTTGGCACCGGCCTGCACCCATTGGACGTCGCTCAGCTTGACGCCCATGTCGTTCTGCAACCAGCCGCGCATGTAGACAGCCGCAGAATGCGCCCATTCAGGAGAGCCGACCTTTTTGCCCTTAAGGTCTGCCACGGTTTTGATGCCGCTGTTCTTGTTGACGTAGAACGAACTGAACCGGAACAGGCGCGAGCAGATGACGGGAAGGCCAATGACGTCGCTGTCGGGGCGGGTGACCTGGGTGGTGAACTTGGCAAACGACAGCTCGGCCAGATCAAACTCGCGGTTGGCGGTGAACCGGGCAAAGCATTCGTGATGCCCAAGGTTCAGCCAGTTCAGGTCGATCCCTTCGGCCTGAACCGTGCCCATCCGAAAATCGCGGAAGTGGTCATAGTCAGTGGTCGCAATGGTAAGTTTAAGCTTGGACATGGCCCCTCGCGTGCAGGTGGCGCGGCGCCTTGGGCGGGCTCTGGCCCCGGTCCGCAATGTGGTCCCTTGTTTGCGCGAGCCTGTTGCGGCGGTCCAGTGCGGGAAGAGTGTCGTTCCTTTATGCGGAATGGCGTTCAGTTTTCAGGGGTGTCAGACGGGGAAGGAGGATTGCCGCCGGACCGCGATCCGCTACCGTCTGGCCAGGCGTCCAAACAGGGGATGAAACGGGTGACGGACAAGACACATAGCGGTCGGATCGAGGATGGCAGGCTTTTGCGTGGGCAGGGGCGCTATGTCGCCGACATAGTCCCTGGCAATGCGCTGCACGGCGTGTTTGTGCGGGCCGAGCAGGCGCCTGGGCGAATTGTTCGGCTTGGTGTCGATGTTGCGCAATCCATGCCAGGCGTTGTCATGGTCCTTACGGGGGCGGATTTGGCAGCGGCCGGTGTCGGACCCTTTGACAGTGACCCGATGCCTGTCGGAGAGGGGGAGGCGGTGGTGGATCTTCCCATGCCGCTTATGGCCATCGGGGTGGCGAGGCATGTGGGCGAACCGCTGGCCCTTGTTGTGGCGACGTCACGTGCCCAAGCCCTCGACGCGGCAGAGGCGGTTGAGGTCGACGTGCTACCGGAACCCGCCGACACCCGCCTTGCCGCCAGCGCGACCGTGGGCGATCTGGACGGGGCGCGCAGTGCGCTGGCCCGGTCAGCCCATGTGATCCATCACGCGGTGACGCTGCCCCGCATGGTTGCCGCCCCGCTTGAATGTCGGGGCTGTCTGGCGATCCCGGGGCCGGATGGGTCCCTGACCTTTCACACCAGCAGCCAGAACCCCTATGTCATCCGGCGCAGTCTGGCGGACCAGTTTGGCTGGGATGTTGATGCCATTCAGGTTCTGTCCCCTGACGTGGGTGGGTCCTTTGGCCTCAAGGGTTTCCTGACCCGCGAAGAGGTGGTTGTGGCCTGGGCTGCAGGTCAGTTGGGCCAGCCCGTTTCATGGGGTGCCACCCGGTCCGAGGCGATGGTGGCGGATCATCAGGCCCGGGGTGTCACCGGCCATCTGTCCCTTGGTCTGGATCGCGACTTGAAGTTCACCAGCGTCGTTGCGGCATTTGACGTTGATCTGGGCGCCTATCCCCACAGGCGCGGCTTTGGGATCATGAATAACGCCGCCGGTATCACGGGGATGTACCGGATGCCCCATGCCGCCGCTACGGTCCGCGGGCACCTTTCCCCCCGGATGCCACTTGCCCCCTATCGCGGCAACGGCAGGCCCGAGGCGACATTGGCGATCGAGCAACTGATTGACGTCGCCGCCCGCCAGCTTGGCGCTGACCCCGTTGCCCTGCGTCGGGCCAATCTGCTGCGTCCTGACGATCTGCCGCATAAGACTGCGATGGGCTTTCCCATTGACGTTGGCGATTTTGAACGAGGCTTTGACCAGCTTGTCGCCCTGGCAGACCATCGCAACCTGCCAGACCGCAAGGCGGCCGCCGAGGCGCGGGGCCGGTTGCACGGGTTTGGCCTGATCACCTGCCTTGAGAGTTCGGGTGGCCCGGTTTCAAAACCGAGGCCCGATCATTGTCGGCTGATGGTCCAGACCAATGGGCGGCTGATGATCGCTCCCGGCGTCACCTCATCCGGGCAGGGGCATGAGACGGCCTTTGCCCGGATGGCCGCGGATCGCCTTGGGCTGGGTCTGGACGAGGTCGACTACGTCAACGGCGATACTTCGGCCGTTTTGGACGGGCGCGGCAGCGGCGGCTCTTCGGGAATGGTGGTGGCGGGATCGGCGGTCTCGCTGGCGCTGGACCAATTGGTGCAAGAGGGCAAAGAGATCGCCGCCCTCCAGTTTGGCTGCGACGTTGACGGGGTTCTGGTGGCGGACGGTCTGTTCCGCGAGGTTGGCGGCAATCGCGCCCTGAGCCTGTCGGACCTTGCGGCCCAACGCGGTCCAGAGGCCTGGGTCATCAATCAGCGCTTCGTCCCGGACGCCGCCGTTTTCCCCAATGGGGTGCATGCCTGCGAGGTCGAGATTGATCCCGAAACCGGGGCTTTGCAGATCACCCGCTACAGTGTGGTCGAGGATATCGGCATCGTCCACAACCCCGATCTTGTTGCTGGCCAGTTGCACGGCGGTATCGCGATGGGTCTGGCCGAAGCATTGGGCGAGCAGGTGCATTACGATGCCGAAGGGCAGGTTCTGACCGGCACCCTGATGGACTACTACCTTGCCCGGGCGGCCGATATCCCGATGTTTCAGCACGGCAATGTTGAGGTTGCGACAGACCGCAATCCGCTAGGCGTGAAGGGCGTGGGCGAGGCGGGAACGGTTGGCGGGGTGGCGGCGCTTATGGCCGCCGTTTCGGATGCGCTGGCCACACGCGGTGTTGCCGCCTTTGATCTGCCAGCCACACCGCAACGGATCTGGACCGCGTTGCAGGGCTTGCAGCCGCAGCGCCCGGATGGGGGCGGGCGATGACCGATCCGCAGGTCGGCCAGCTTCTGGCACTGGCCTCTGCGGTCTGTTTTGCCATGTCCAATACCTTCATCGGGCGGACTTCGCAGTCGGGCGGTGACAAGGGCGTCGTGTTCTCGGTCATGGTGACAGTGGTGATGTCCCTCGCACTTTGGCTGGGGTTCGAGGGGCTGCCCAGCCGCTACAGCATTTCGGTTCCCGGACTTTGGGCCTTTGCCCTTGCGGGTGTCTGCGCGATGGTCTTTGGCAGAAGCCTTTTGTACGAAAGTGTTCGTCGGCTGGGCGTGTCTCGTGCCTCTGCCGTCAAGCGGCTGAACCCCTTCTTTTCCGTCCTCTTGGCCGCCTTGATCCTGGGCGAGGCGATCAATGGACGCGATACCCTGGGGATGGTGGCAATCGCCGCGGCCTTTGGTCTGCTGATTGCAGAGCGTGGGGTGGGGAAGGGTGCAAAGGGCCCCGCCGACATCAGTGCCAAAGCCTATCTGTTCGGGGTCTTTGCCGCACTTGCCTATGCCCTCGCCTACATCCTGCGCAAGATCGGGCTGGACCTGATGCCTTCTGCCGCCTTCGGGACACTGGTCAGCGCAGTCACCGGATTGGCGGTTTTTGGTATGCGGGCCGTCGTCTCACCCGTGGCCCGGGGGCATCTGTTGGGGGTTTTCGGGTTTCTCGACCGCTGGGTCGTTCTTGCGGCGATCCTGATGTCGGCGGGCCAGATCCTGCTGTTTGCCGCGCTGGCAAAAGAGGCGGTCTCGACTGTTGTGATGATCGCTTCGCTTGAAGTCTTCCTGTCCATCTTTCTTTCGGTCGTCGTCTTTCGGACCGAAGCCCGGCCCGGCGCCTACGTGATCATCGCGGCATTGCTGGCGACAATCGGGGTCATTTTTGTAGCAAGCTGATTTTCAGCTTGGTCGCCACTGAATTTCGTTCTGTTATGTGGACCGCTGTCCCATTGACGTTCACCCCTGTGGGTTTCTACGGTGAGAAACGATGCGTCTTGGGAGGGGCAGTCTGCTTGTCGAAAATTGCGCGGTTGCGCCGAAGTGTTATCCTTGAATGGAAACGTTCTGACGGGGGTGACACGGCTGGTGAAGGAGGGCCGCAAATCTAGGACACGACAAGCAGGGCGTGCATTTGAAAGTTCCACAGACCGTCCGAAGACTAAATCCTGAGGGAGGAAATCAGGGATGAGAAGAACTTTTTTGAAAGGCGCCGTGGCGTCGATCATTGCTGGAAGCACGCTGACATTTGCAGGCGTTGCCGCAGCGCAGGACGCCGCGTCGTTCTATGACGGCAACGTCATCAAGTGGATTGTCCCGTACAATCCCGGCG
The DNA here is from genome assembly GCA_937916485.1 of uncultured Paracoccaceae bacterium. The sequence goes on from CALFSV010000232.1 coordinate 25,183, forward strand.
GTGGCTACGACGAATACAGCCGCGCAGTCGCACCCTATCTTGAGAAGTACACGGGTGCCCGCGTCGATATCGTGAACCTGCCCGGTGCCGGTGGCATGAAGGGCGCCAATGAAATCTACGATTCTCCCGCGGATGGCCTGACAATCGGCATCATCAACGGCTCTGCCATGGTCACCAACCAGATCTCCGAGATCGAAGGTGCGACCTATAACGTGGCTGACTACAGCTACCTTGGCCGCGTGGTTGCTGACCTTCGTGTGCTGGTCGTCGGGGCAAACACGCCCTACACCTCGTTCGAGGACTTGCAGAACGCCCCCGATCCGATCGTCATCGGCGCGACGGGCCTTGGCGGCAGCACATACGTGGATGCTGTGATCACCGGGCCCGCCCTTGGTGTTGAGCAGCGGGTCATCCACGGCTTTGACAACTCTTCCGACGTGCGTCAGGCGCTGTTGCGCGGTGACGTGGCTGGTATGTGGGGCTCTCTGGGCAGTGCGCTGGCAGGTGTTGAGGATGGCGACCACATCATCGTCGCCCAGTCCGACCCCGAGCGGTCGGCGCTTCTGCCCGATGTGCCCAGCGTGTTCGAATTCATCGACACCTCTGCCAACCCCGAGCAGACCCGCGCGGTCATGAACGCTTGGGATGCGCTGAACGCCGTTGGGCGTCCGGTTGCGGCACCTCCGGGTATTCCGGCTGACCGGCTCGCCTTCCTTCAGGAGGCTTTTGCACAGGCAATGGCCGATCCGGAGTTCGTCGAGATGATGGTCAGTGCCGAGCGTGAGTTGTCCTATGTGGACGGCGCCCGGATGGCACAGATTGCCGCGACGGCCACCAACATGTCGCCCGAAGTCAAAGCGATCATGGTTGCCGCTGTCCAAGGCGAAATCTGATCCGACACGAAATGGGGCGGCCCTTGCAAAAGGGCCGCCCTTGGCGTCTTCCAAGCACCATTAACTCGCCCGATCCTTTGGCGACCGGGCTCTGACAGGCAGTAACCATGACCATCATCGAAGGACTGACGAGCGGCTTTTTGCAGTCGATCAGCCTCTCCGTTTTGCCGTATCTCGCTGTGGGGTCTATATTTGGGCTCGTGATCGGCATCATTCCGGGGCTCAGCGGCCATTTCGCCATGGCGATGGCGGTCACCTTTCTTTACACGATGGAGCCCGGAGCGGGTATTGCCTTTCTTCTGGGCGCCCACGCGACCGTGGCGCAGGGGGGCGGCCTGACGGCGATCCTATTCAGCACGCCCGGAACCGGGCAGAATGCCGCGACCCTTCTTGATGGTCCACCGATGCGGGACAAAGGATTGGGTGGCGTCGCAGTTGGCGCGGCAATGGCATCGTGCTTTCTGGGCGCAACCTTTGGGGCGATCGTTTTGGCCGCAATGTTGCCTGTCTTGCGGTCGGTCGTGCTGTTCTTTGGCCCGCCAGAGGTCGTGATGATGGCCTTCCTCGCCCTGACCTTCGTCGCTGTTCTGGGCAAGGAGGATCTTGTCCGCAGCCTCATCGCGGCCCTTCTTGGTCTGCTGATGGCTATGATTGGCCTCGACAACGTCACCAACACCGAACGCTTCACCATGGGCACGCTGTCATTGTCGGACGGCCTGTCACTGGTGCCGGTCATCCTTGGCCTTTTTGCTGTGGCCGAGATGTTTGACCTCTGGGGTACCGGCGGGGCGTTGGCGCGCAATGTGTCCAAGCCGCTGTCGGCCCGCGAGACTCAGAAACAGATTTTTCGTGGTATCGGCCTGGCCTTCAAGAACTGGTGGCTGGTGATCCGCTGCAGCTCGATCGGAACCGTTATCGGCCTGATCCCCGGGCTGGGCAGTGCGGCGGCCTCCTTTGTGGCCTATGGACATGCCAAGCAGACCTCCAAAGACAAGGAGTCCTTCGGCAAGGGCAATGTCGAAGGGGTCATCGGGCCGGAGGCTGCCAATGACGCCGTCGAAGGCGGTGCGCTCGCCTCGACCATCGCGTTCGGTATTCCAGGCAGCTCTTCTATGGCGATCCTGTTGAGCGGTCTTTTCATTCTTGGTCTGGAGACTGGCCCCCGCATGCTCAACCAGCATGTCGACATCGTCTTTATCATGATCTTCACCATCATTATCGGCAACCTGATCGGCACCATTGTCGGTATGTTCCTGGTCAACCCGCTAAGCCGGGCCACCTCGATAAGGGCCGAGGTGATGGTGCCGGTGCTGATGGCCGTCATCGTGACGGGGGCCTATGCCACCGACCGGTCGATGTTTGATATCGGCGTGGCGGTGTTCTTTGGCATCATCGGCTACATGATGAAGGTGCTGAACTACTCGCGGGCCGCCATGCTGATCGGCTTCGTTCTGGGCTTTTCGCTGGAAAAGAACCTTTACCTGTCGCTCCTGCTGGACGGCAACTTCTTCTTCCTTCAGCCGATCCCCGCCGCCCTTGGGCTGATCACGATCAGCTTCCTCGCCTACAACATCTGGGGCATTGCCCGCGACGCAAAGAAGGGCTGAACCATGAGCGATCCTAGCAAGAAAGTGCAGCGTCACGAGGACGGAAGCCGGGTCAAATCGACCTCCTACGCCCTTGAGATCTGTTTCCTGGCCTTTGTTTTTGTTGTCGTCCTGGCGGCATTCATCGAGGCGTTCAACTACAAGATCGTCTCGTCGCGCACGCCGTTCGTGATCATGACGCCCTTACTGATCCTTGTGGTCTGGCATGGGGTAAGGCTGATGAACCCGGACGCCTGGCGCGAGGTCAAGTTTCACGCGGGGTCCGCCATTTCAGGGCGCTATCCGCTGTTCAACAAACTCGTGGGCCTGTCGCTGGCCTTCGTTGCGCTTGGGATGATCATCTACGCCTTTGGTCACTACATCGGCATCTTTGTCTTCATGCTTTTCCTGATGAAGGTCATGGGCAAGGAAAAGCTGTTGCTTGCGCTGATCGTCTCTGTCGTGGCGACAGGCGTTATTTTTGTGTTGTTCGAAAAGGGCTTCAACATCGAACTCTACCGTGGGTTGCTGTTCCGGTACATGGCCGGATACCGGGTATTTTAATGCCGAAAGGACCGCATCATGCATGACGAAATGGACGGCAAGGTTCACTGGCACGAACCGGTGGCCGAAAAGCGGGCAGGGCACGGCACCTTTGGACAGCCAATGTCGGACTACGACCGCTTCATGGCCGAGGATGACGTCCCTGTGTTTCGGGGCGTCGGTCTGCGCAGCGTCAAGGACCTGCCCTTGGCCGACTGGCCGCGTGTCGGTGGGCGCGGACACTATATCCAGCTGCACGGAACCGAAGGGAAATGGGGCTGCTATGTCGTCGAGATCCCGGCCGCCGGGGCGCTGATCCCGGAAAAGCACGTCTATGAAGAGATTTTCCTGGTCGTCGAAGGACGCGGCACGACCGAGGTTTGGTTGGAGGAAGGCGGCCCCCGCCATGTGTTCGAATGGCAGGCGGGCTCGCTCTTCTCGATCCCGGTCAATGCGATGCACCGGCTGGTCAATGCCACCAACAAGCCTGCCTTGCTGATCGCGGGCACGACGGCACCGAACCTGATGAACCTGGTGGGCAACACCGATTTCTTCTTCAACACGCCCTATGTCTTTGCCGACCGCTATTCAGACGCCGCCGACTTCTATCGCCCGTCCGAGGATGTGGAACCTGATCCGATCCGGGGTCTGGCGATGCGCCGCACCAATCTTGTGCCGGATGTGGTGCATTGTGAACTGCCGCTCGATAACCGGCGCTCGCCGGGCTACCGGCGGGTAGAGCCATTCATGACGGGTAACAAATTTTACCTCTGGCTGGGTCAGCACGAAACGGGCCGCTATTCAAAGGCGCATGCCCATACCTCTGCTGCCGTGCTGATCTGTGTAAAAGGGGCGGGGTACACCTACACTTGGCCCGAAGAATGCGGGGTCAATCCTTGGCGCGACGGGTTCGCCGACCGGGTGGAAAAGGTTGAATACGGCCCCTTTGGGATGGTCAGTGCCGCACCTGGCGGGGCGCGCTGGTATCACCAGCATTTCAACACCTCATCCGAGCCCTTCCGGCTGTCAGCCTGGTTCGGCCCACATCACCCCAGCCTCGTGACCGGCCTGCCACCCGGAGAAAAACAGACGGACTACACCGCCATGGACGTGACCGAAGGCGGCACAGCAATCCCCTACTGGATGGAAGACCCCTTCTTGCGGCAAGAATTCGAGGCCGAGATTGCCCGCAACGGCGCGACCTCGCGGATGGAACCCAGCCGCTACGACCGCCCCAAGGACGCCGAGTGATGTCCCATACCGTCAGCATAGAAGACAGCCCCGTCGGTGGCCGCATCTTCTTTTCCGGTGCGAGCCGGTCGCTGATGGAAGAGGACGAGATCCAGCTGACCAGTGTGGGCATCGATATCGGGTCCTCGACCGCGCATATGATGTTGTCGCGCATCACGCTGGAGCGTCTTGATACCCGCTATATCGTGGCCGACCGCGAGGTGCTGTTTGCCTCGGATGTCATGCTGACCCCTTATCTGCCCGGCGGCGACATTGATGCAGAGTCTTTGGGGGTGTTCTTTGCCAATGCCTTCGCCGCCTCGGGTGTGGCGCGCGACGAAGTGGATACCGGTGCGCTGATCCTGACGGGCGTGGCAGTGCGCCGCCGCAACGCGCGGGCGATTGCCAACCTCTTTGCCGATGAGGCTGGCCGATTTGTCTCGGTCAGTGCTGGCGATCAGCTTGAGGCGCTGATGGCGGCCCATGGATCAGGGGCGGTCGCGGCCTCGGGTCGGGGACACACCGTCCTGAACATCGACATTGGTGGCGGCACGACCAAATTGGCCGTCTGCCGGGGCGGACAGATCATCGCCACCACGGCTGTCGAGGCCGGGGCCCGCCTTGTCGTTACCGATGACGATGACCGCGTCGTGCGCCTAGAAGATTTCGGCGTCCTGACGGGACAGGAGATAGGCCACCCGATTGCGCTGGGCGATGTGTTGCCGCGCAAAGTTCGGGCGCGACTGGGCCTGATCATGGCGGCTCGGATCGCGCGGGCTGTTCGGGGGCAAGAAAGTGACGACTGGTTGCGCCTGCCGTCACTGCCCCGCGATCTGAGCTTTGACGGGGTGATCTTTTCGGGCGGCGTATCCGATTACATCTATGGAACGACCCACGACCGGTTTGGCGATCTGGGACCCGAACTTGCCAATGCCCTGCGCGATATGGCGGGCGGTATGGCACTGCCGATCCTGCCACAGGTTGGCGGCATCCGGGCTACGGTTATCGGGGCGTCGCAACATACCATACAGGTTAGCGGCAGCACCGTTTTTATCGACCCGGCAGAGGCTTTGCCGCTGCGCAACGTTGCCTCGATCCGGCCTGACCTTGCCCTTGCGGGTGACACGATAGACCCGGTCGCCATCGCCAAGGCCTTGCGCACCGCCCTGATCTCCCGCGACCTGGCAGAGGGCGGCAGCCCCGTCGCGCTTGCGCTGGACTGGTCGGGGTCTGCCACCTTCCATCGGCTTGACGGGCTATGCCGGGGGCTTGTCGCGGGTCTTGCCGATGTTCTGGCACAGGGCCATCCGATGGTGCTGGTCGCCAACGGCGATATCGGCGGTTTGCTGGGCCTTCACCTGCGCGAGAATGACCTGCTCGACAACGGGATCGTCGCCATCGACGGGATCGAACTGTCGGAGTTCGACTTCATCGATATCGGCGAGGTGATCCGCGCGACGGGGGCCGTGCCTGTCGTCATCAAGTCGCTGCTGTTTCCGGGAGATGCCAGATGATCGACGAACCGCAAGACGATGCGCCACGCTCCGTCACGTCCATCTGGCCGGCTGTGATCATCATCGTCTTTGCGGTGGCGGTGTTTTGGGGGGCGCAATCCTACAGCCCCAATGCTCGCAGATTTCCCACCATGGTGGCGGGCCTCCTGTTCGTGCTGGGCTTCATTGACCTTTGGAGCCGGACCGACCTGCCGGGCCGCAATGCCATCGCCGCCTTCTGGGGGACCGGATTTGGCCGGCGCGAGATGCCTCATGTTCCCGGCTTGCGGGCCGAGCTTTCGATCCTGGGCTGGGTCTTGGGGGCGTTTGCCGGCATGGCGGTCTTTGGCATCCTGATCGCGCTGCCCCTGTTTTGCCTCGCATTCGTCTGGCGCTGGGCCCGGCAGCCACTCTACGTGGCGCTGGCTGTCGCGCTGATGCTGTTCGTCTTTGAGTATGCGATTTTCGAATGGCTCCTGGATTACGACCTGTACCGGGGCCTGCTGTTTGGAAAAGGTGGCCTGTCGCGCTGGTAGGCGACCAAGATTTCACTAGGGAGGAGACACTATGCGTAAGTATCTGCAACCGGGCGCGATCGCGCTCGCGGCTTTGGCGGCGACGCCCGCACTGGCCGAATTTCCGATGGATGGCGATGTAACCTTCGTCATTCCCTACAACCCCGGCGGCGGTTTCGACACCATCGTGCGGACATTTGCCCCCGCCCTTGAAGAGGCTCTGGGTGCAACGGTCGTCCCCGAGAACATCCCGGGTGCCTCTGGCACGCGCGGCGGGCAAGAGGTCTACCGGTCTGACCCCGATGGCTACACCATCGGCATCTTCAACATCCCGGGCCTGACCGTGTCCGAGGCAACGGACCGCGACATCGGCTTTCCCTTGTCCGACATTACCTGGATCGCCAACCTGGCAGAAGAGCAGTACGGCATCGCCGTGCGCGTCGACTCTCCGATCCAGAGCGTCGCGGACCTGTGCAACATGGGCGCGCCCGTCAAGCTGTCCGACACAGGCGTCGATTCCACGTCCAGCATCACTGCCGTGATCATGTTCGACATTCTGGACTGCCCGATCGTCAACGTGACCGGCTATGGCGGATCAAACGACACCATGATCGCGGTGATGCGCGAAGAGGTGGATGCCACGCTCAAGCCCGTCGGCTCGCTTGCGAAATATGTCGAGTCTGGGGATCTGCGGATGATCTTCACCCTGACCGAGGACACGGTTCTGGATGGCGTGCAGAACGCCACTGAGATCGGCCACCCCGAGCTTGCCAACTTTACCATCAACCGCGTTGTGGGTGGCCCTCCCGGTATGGACCCGGCCGTTGTCGCCATGCTGTCGGACGCCCTTCGCGTCGCCAGCGAAAGCGCACCGGTTCAGGAATGGGCCGCAGGCTCTGGCACGGCACTGACCTTTATGGCGGCTGATGAGACGACCGCGATGATGTCGGCCCTGTCCGAATTCTATGTCCAGTACAAGGACCTGCTGGCACCACAATAAACAAACGGGGGCGCGCTGCGATCGTGGCGCGCCCAACCCGACAGGAGACGTGACCTATGGGTCTGGATGCCTTGTTGTCCGCAGTGGTCGAGCTTGTCGGCGGCGGAAGCTTTCTTTACCTGCTGGCAGGCGTTCTGCTTGGCCTGTGCTTCGGGGTGATCCCGGGGCTTGGCGGGACAACGGCGCTCGCGCTTTTGATCCCGGTGACCTACGGTATGTCGTCGCTGGATGCGATGTATCTGGCCGGCGGGGTCATGGGGGCCACGTCTTTCGGCGGCTCAATCACTGCAATCCTGCTCAATACGCCCGGCACGGCGCCCAATGCGGCGACGACCTTTGACGGCTATCCGCTGGCCAAACAGGGCAAGGCGGGGATGGCAATCGGGGCCTCTGCCGCCGCCTCTGCGCTTGGTGGTCTGATCGGGCTGTTCACACTGCTGCTATTTATTCCGGTCGCCAAAGAGGTCGTCCTGAAATTCGGCCCGGCAGAGTTCTTTTTGCTGACCGTGCTGGGGCTGGCCGCCATCGCCGTTTCGGTCCGGGGCAAGCTTTTGCGCGGGCTGATCGCAGGCGGGCTGGGCCTGATCTTTGCCTTTGTCGGGTCGGACGCGATCACTGGCGATATCCGGTTTACCGGGGGCATCGACTATCTTTGGGACGGCATCCCGCTCGTCCCCACGCTGACCGGCATGTTTGCCATCGCCCAGATGATCGAACTGGCGCTCAAAGGCGGGTCGGTTGCTGGCGATGAGGCCCCGGACGCCAAGGCACCGGACGCCAAAACAATGAAGATTTCGGGGGTCGGAACCGGGGTGCTGTCCGTGTTCAAGAACTGGCCGACCCTGCTGCGTGGATCGCTGATCGGGACGATCATCGGGGCGATCCCCGGCCTGGGAGGCACGGTTGCGGCCTTTCTTGCCTACAGCTCTACCGTGCAGACGGACAAGGATCCCGACAGCTTTGGCAAGGGCAACATCAAGGGCGTCATTGCGCCCGAGGCCGCCAATAACGCCAAGGACGGCGGGTCGCTGATCCCCACCGTGGCCTTCGGCATTCCAGGCAGCGCGGAAACAGCACTTTTCCTTGCGATCCTTGTGTTGCACGGCATGAACCCGGGGCCGGCAATCCTGCTTTACAACGAACGCGAGGTCTACGGCCTGATCGTCGCGCTGACCGCCTCGGCCGTTGGGGCATCCCTGATCGGCCTGCTGATCGCCCGTTGGCTGGTCCTGATCACCCGGATCGATGTGGGGATTGTCGTGCCCGTCGTGGTCGCGATATCGCTCACCGGGGTCTACGTGCTGGAAGGTCGGATGGCCGATGTGCTTTTGACGGTCGGGATGGGGATCCTTGGCTATCTGATGATCCGCTTTGATTACCCGAGGCTGACCCTGATCATCGCCCTGGTTTTGGGCGAAACGGCAGAGCGGTCGTTCCATCAGGTCATGCTGATCTCGGACGGGCAGGCGCTTGCCTTCATGCTGAACCGGCCTGTATCTGTCATCCTGATCGTGGCCACGGTCATCACGTTCCTTCTGCCGTCACTGCGACGGTTCCGTCAGAAAAGGGCACTTGTGAAATGAGCGAGAAAGAACGCTGGGAATCCCGTTTTGCCGCCGAGCATTACGTGTTCGGCACCGCGCCCAATGCGTTTCTGGCGCGTCAGGCTGGTTTGCTTCGCCCCGGCCTTACGGCCTTGTCGATTGCGGATGGTGAAGGGCGCAACGGCGTCTGGCTGGCTGAGCAGGGGTTAAAGGTCACCAGTCAGGATTTCTCGCCCCGCGCCCAGGTCAAGGCGCAGGCGCTGGCCAAAGAGCGGGGTGTTGAGTTGACCCTGGTTCTGGCCGACATCCTCGCATTTGAGTGGCCCGAGGCAGAGTATGACGTGATCGTAGGGATCTTCTTTCAGTTCCTCTCACCACCAGACCGGGCCGAGGTTTTTGCCGCTATTCAAAAGGCGGTCAAGCCGGGTGGCCTGATCCTGATCGAGGGCTATGGGGTGCGCCAGTTGGAGTACGGCACGGGCGGCCCGAAGATTGCCGAAAACCTCTATTCGCCAGAACTCCTGCAAGAGGCGTTCAGCGATTGCGCCAGCGTCGATGTCACCGCCTATGACGCCGAGATCGACGAAGGGCCCGGCCATTCCGGCATGTCGTCCCTTGTCGATCTGGTGGCGCGGCGCTGAGCCGGATCAGTCGGTTTCGATCACGACCATCGTGTCATGCGGAATGACCTTGTAGGTCTTTAGCGCGACGATACAGGGCGGCGCGACGACGGCGCCGTCGCGGATGTCGAACTGGCCGTTGTGAAAGTCACATTCAATAATGTGCCCGTCCAGATAACCCTCTGACAAAGAGCCGGGGCCGTGGGTGCAGGCATCGTCGGTGACGTAAAACGCACCTTCGGCGTGATAGACCGCCAACTCGAGATCGTCGATCTCGACCTTGAGGATGGTGCCGTCTTCCACATCGTCCCGGGCACAAAGTTCAATCTGTTTCATGTTCTGGCCTTATCGTTTCCTGCTAACCCGACTTTCCCTCGCAATAGTGGAACGATGTTCCGCATGCAAGAACTGCATTGAGATAGCCATGATCCTCTGCGGGCAAAAATCTCGATCAGTTTCGCCGCTGCTCTCTGCGTGAACCTCAATTTATGCTGAAAATACAATGCCTCAAGGCCGGACCTGTGCCTTGATTGGGTTTTTGTTCCGCATAGAAGAAAGTTGTTCTTGAAAAGCGGATGGCGTATTAGTCGGGTAAAGGACAGGAGGTGTCATGATGGATAAATCTGTATCCGATGAGGATGCGTCAGGGGCCACCCCCAAGGACGATGCAGCCATGCCTGCCGGCTATTATCATAGCCAGAAGGACCGGATTTTCGTGCGCGCCATTCAGGGCGAATACAACCTGGACTGGGAGCTGAAGCGCCTTCGCGCCATGCCCCGGGTCCGCAAGGCGTCCGAGATCAAGTTTGTTGACGGTCCACAGGCCTACAGCCGCCACTATGTCGAACCGAAAGACGGCATCAGTCAGCTGTTTCACCTGCACCTTGAGGAATACGGCCCTGGCGGCAAAAGCCAGAAGCACGGGCATGTCAACGAAGCGGCCTTCTACATTCTGGATGGCGAAGGTTACGAGGTGCATGACGGCATCCGCTACGACTGGCAGGCCGGTGACGTGGCCATTGTGCATAACAATTGTGTCCATCAGCATTTCAACGCCTCTGACACCAAACCGGCGCGGGCGCTTGTCCTCAAGACCAAGCCGATGTTCGTTTTCATGAACATGCTGTTCCAGAAAACGGTCGAGCCGCGCGATACGACCCCGGCTCCGGGAGGCGAGAATTTCGTGGTGCGCGAAGAGGAAGAAGACCTCAATCATCCAGAGGGGGGGTACTGATCATGGCTTGGGATGAAACCAACGTCTGGATCGACGGCACCGAAAATCAGGACCTCTACCAGCAGCTCTTGACCGATGCCGAGACAGCGCCCGATCGCAATGCCGCCCGCAAAAAGATCGTGCGACCGAACGAAATGCCGTGGGAATTGTCGCGTCAGGGCATCCTCAAACACCTGATCAATGAGGGCATGAACACCCGCATGGAGACGGCCGATGCCTATATGCAGATCGTGCCGCCGGGGTCAAAGTCTGGCAAGCACCGGCATCTGGCCGAGGAATGTCTCTATGTCCTCGAAGGGCGCGGCTATGACCTGCATCAGGATTGCGACGTCGAGATCACCGACGACTACCACTGGAAGCCGCAGGACCTGATCCAGAAGTTCGAATACGAGGCCGGTGACGTCATCTATGTGCCGCCCAACACGATCCACCAGCACTTCAACGCTGATCCGGACCGCCCCTTGCGGCTTATCTCGACGATCAACCGGATCTTCAAACAGTGCGGGCTCAACGATCTTGAGCAAATCGAAGACGCACCCGAATACACGCCGGGTGTCACACTGACGCCCGAGATCGTGCGCGACATGCTCAAGACCAAAGGCTGACCGGGGCGCCCAATGGGGCGTCCTTCACCCTTCATCTGTCCTCTTATAGGAAAGTTGCCCGATGTTCGGCGCTTTGCTTGCCTTTGCCTCGGCAGCCTTTTTCGGGCTGAACAATGCGACCGTGCGGCGCGGGGTCCTCAAGTCGACCGTGCTACAGGGGATGGCCATCACCGTTCCGCTGGGGGTGCCGATCTTCGCTGTCTTTGCCCTGTTCATGGGCGGCTATGGCGCTTTGGCCGACTGGGAAATGGCCTCATGGGCCTGGATGTCGCTGGCGGGGGTGGTTCACTTTGTCGTCGGCCGCTACGGCAACTACCGCGCCACTCAGGCGCTGGGCGCAACGCTGTCGACCCCGGTTCAGCAACTCAGCATCCTGATCGCCCTTTTGCTGGCCTTTCTGTTCCTGGGCGAGACGGTCAACCTGGTGAACTTGTTCGGGATCGCCCTCGTGATGGTCGGACCGATGGTCGTTCTGCGCCAGCGCAAGTCCAATACGGCAGCGGCCCGGGCCAAGGGGTTTGAGCCTGACTACCTGCCGGGCTTTTTCTGGGGGTTCATCTGTGCGCTTGGCTACGGCACCAGCCCGCTCTTGATTTCGCTTGGGCTGGGTGCCGACGGTGGCTTGTCCGACAGCGTTGCCGGGGTGCTGGTGTCCTACACGGCGGCCAGCGTTGTCGTGATTGCCCTTGTCATAGTCATGGGCGGCCGCGCCTATATGGGCGGATTGGGCCGGGAGTCAGGCAAATGGTTTGTCATATCGACCTTCCTCGTCGCCATGTCACAGCTGTTTCGCTACCTCGCCCTCGCGGTCGCGCCTGTTTCCGTGGTGGTGCCGGTTCAGCGGTTGTCGGTGGTCTTCCGTCTGATTTTCAACGGCATGCTGAACCGCGATCACGAAGTGTTTGACCGTTGGGTGGTCCTTTCGGTCCTGATCGCGCTTATTGGTGTCATCGCACTTAGCGTGGACACGGACCTGCTGCTTGGATGGCTGGGTTTGCCCGCAATCTTGGTCGAGACCCTCGCGCGTCCACTTGTTTGATCAAGCGGGTTATTCGCGGGCCTATTAAGCTGATTTTTTGCGGTCCCGTGATTTTCTGCTATACAGAACGTAAGTAGAGGAGCCGTCATCATTAACGTCAAGCAGCTGGCATATCTGCGCAAAGCCATCGCGGTCGGCAATATCACGCAGGCCGCGCGCGCCCTGAACGTGGCGCAGACGGCATTGGGTATGCAGATCCGCAATCTTGAAGAAGAATTGGGGGTCACCCTGCTTGAACGGCATTCGCGGGGGGTGACGGCAACGCCCGCGGGCGAGGTGCTGAACCGCTATGCCGATGACGTCATCTCGCTTCTGAACGAGGCACGGCAAGCCATGCGCCCGTTTCAGGGTGGGACGGATGTGCAGGTGTCCCTGGGCCTGACCCCCAGCATCATGAGGCTTGTGGGCGACGACATCCTTGTCGAACTGGCCAAGACGATTCCGACCGTCAGCCTGCGATTGGTTGAGGAGTTCAGCTTTGTCCTCATGCGCCTGTTGCAGCAGGGAGAGTTGACAGCCGCATTGACCTTTGCGCCCGACGATGACCCGGCCTTTGTCCGCACGGCCTTGCTGGAAGAAGAGCTGTGCTACCTTGTCGCTGCCGACCTAGCCCCGCCAGAGGAGACGATTTCCTTTCGGAAGGTCCTGACAGCTGATCTTGCATTGACTGGTCGGGACGATGCCGTCTTTCGCCTCGTTGACGGGATCGCCCGCAGCCTGAGCATGGAGCTCAAGGTCGCCTACGAAGTCCAGTCGATCCGGGCGGTCAAGAACCTTGTCGCCAAGGGTATCGCCGCGACCATCATGCCCTATGGCGCGGCCGAGGGCGAATTGCGCGCGGGTGTGCTGAAGGCCCGAGTGATCGTCGCGCCAAGCGTCATCCGGACCCTGTTTTTCGTCTATCCCAAGGACAGGGGAGGGGTGGTCGAGACGCCAGAGTTCCGGCGTTTCGTAGAGGCTGTGGCCCAGCGGCTTGCCACCAGCCCCGGGCCGGTGATCCGGCTGCTTTAGGTGCCCGAGAGCGACGCGCGTGCGGCGCCCATCGCAACGCGGGGCAGGTCACGACGATCAATCGACATGCCGGCCAAAGTGGTGTCGGACAGCGATGCAAGCCGCGTGTAGATGGCATAGGCACGGTAGCCGCTGACGAACCCGAGTGGATCGCGCTTGATGCCGCCGGGCACGATGCTGCGGATCAAATCAGACAGTCGGGTGTTCGGGGCGGCGTAGTTCAGGTCTGCTGTTGCTGACATTTGGGTTATCCTTATTGCTGCAGTGCAGAATAATGGATTTCCCCAATTTTTCAACCACTCCAGTGGCCTTGCATGGCGGCATTGCCGCAGGTGCAAGGCTCCTGAAGTGGGGGCGTTATAGCCCTCGTGCCGTCAGTGCCGCGTCCAGCCGGGGGTAGACCCGGCGGGCGTTGCCTTCGAAAACCTTGGCCTTGTCAGACGCCGGAATGTCCAGAGCGTCTACATAGCGCTTGGTGTCGTCAAAGTTGTGACCCGTTTCGGGATCCACCCCCTTGACCGCACCGAACATCTCGGAGGCAAAGAGGATGTTGTCCACGTCGATCACTTCGAACAGCAGATCAATGCCGGGCTGATGGTAGACGCAGGTGTCGAAGTAGACGTTTTTCATGACATGTTCGGTCAGCTTGGGCTTGCCCAGCATGTCCGCAAGGCCCCTGTACCGCCCCCAGTGATAGGGCACTGCCCCGCCGCCATGCGGGATGATCAGGCGCAGATCGGGGAAATCGCTGAACAGATCGCCCTGAATAAACTGCATGAAGGCTGTCGTATCGGCGTTGATGTAATGGGCACCGGTCGCATGAAAGTTCGGGTTGCACGAGCCCGACACGTGGATCATCGCGGGGACATCCAGCTCGACCAGTTTCTCAAAGAACGGATACCAGCTACGGTCGGTCAGCGGGCGACCGGACCACATCCCCCCCGAAGGATCGGGGTTCAGGTTGCAACCGACAAATCCCAGTTCAAGGATGCAACGCTCAAGCTCTTCTATCGAGTTTTCGATTGGGGCCTGGGTCGACTGTGGCAGCTGGCAGACCCCGATGAAGTTTTCGGGGAAAAGCTGGGTCACCCGGTGGATCAGGTCGTTGGACAGGCGCGTCCAGGTTTTTGACATTGCCTCGTCGCCGACATGATGCCCCATGCCCGACGCGCGGGGCGAAAAGATCGTCATGTCCGCACCGCGCTCCTTCAGGGCGCGAAGCTGGTTGTTGATGATGCTCTCGCGGATTTCGTCGTCCGAAATCGCGCCCAGCACCGGCGGTGGGGCAGAGGGGTCATCGAAATGCGCGATCTGCGCCTTGCGATAGTCCATGAACGCCTTGGGTTCGGTCGTGTAGTGGCCGTGGCAGTCGATAATCATGGCTTAATCCTCGTTCCCGTCATAGTCGGCCTGATCTACATAGATCAGGCCCTTTTCCGCCAGCCGCGGACGCATGTTGTTGATGTCGAGGCCAAGTTCACCCGCGCCGTAGCGTTGTCGCACCATGGCCTCACGTTCCTCTCGTGCGGCAGAGGCGGCCAGAACGGTCGCTGCTTGCATGCGGGGGACGACGACGACACCGTCATCGTCGGCCACGATGACGTCACCGGGGTTCACCACCGCATCGGCGCAAGAGATCGGGACATTCACGTCGCCCAGCGTTTCCTTGACCGTTCCGTGGGCCGAGATGCTGCTCGACCAGACCGGAAATCCCATCTTTTCGAGGTCTGCAATATCGCGGCAGCCGGCGTCGATGATCAGTCCGCGCACGCCGCGTGCCTGCAGCAATGTCCCTAGAAGGTCGCCAAAAAAGCCAGATTGCGACGCCGATATCGGGCTTAGCACCATGATGTCGCCCGGTTGGCATTGTTCGGCGGCGACATGCAGCATCCAGTTATCGCCCGGAGGGGCCGAGACAGTCACAGCTGTTCCACTGATCCGCGCCCCTTTCCAGATCGGGCGCATGCGCGGAGCCATCAGACCGGTCCGCCCTTGCGCCTCGTGGACCGTGGCCACGCCGTAGTTTCCCAGCGCATCTGTATCGGCGCGGTTGGCGCGTTTGATGTTAGTGACGACGACAGGCATGGATGATCTCCGGTTCAGCTGACGGTTTCTGCGCGACAGGCGGCAAAGCCCGCCTGCAGGTCTGCAGGGTTAAGGTTTCGGCCGATCAGGACAAGCCGGCTTTCACGGGCCTCGCCCGCACGCCAAGGACCGATCTCATCACTTTCGATCAGCATGTGAACGGCCTGCACGACGATGCGGTTTGCCTTGCCAGCGATGTCAAGAATACCCTTGGTGCGCAGAATGTCGGCGCCGCGTTCTGTCAAAAGCGTCTCGAGCCAGTTTTGGACAGAGCGGCCATCAAGTGGCGCGCCAAAGCGCAGGGTGAAAGAGGCGATCCCGGCCGATTCAATGTGGCCGTGGTCGTGGTAATGGTCTGGGTTGACCGCGCTGCCCAGCCTGTCGGCCAGCCGGACCGGGTCGAAACCCTGCCGGTTAAGGATGTCGGCTGCCGCCACGCGACCCCGGTCCGTTTCGATCAAGGTTGCAAAGGGGTTGATCCCTGCCAGTTGGAACCGGACCGATTGCACGGCAGCAGCCTTGGACACCTTGTTCAGCACAATACAATCGGCCACAGCGATCTGGTCAGCGGCGTCATCGCTACGCTCTAGCTGGCCCCCAATGTGGATGGCGTCGACAACCGTCACTACGCCGTCCAAACGGCACCGGCCTGCAAGGATCTGATCGGCCATGAAGGTCTGAAGAACCGGGGCAGGGTTCGCAAGCCCGGTCGTCTCGATCACAATCCCGTCCAGATCGGTGCGGGATCGCAGCAGTTCGCGCAGCGTTCGGATCAGATCACCCCGGATGACGCAGCAGATGCAACCGCTGGACAGCTCGATCAGGTCTTCGGCACCGCTGTCGATCAGATCGCCGTCGATACCGGCGTCGCCAAATTCGTTCACCACGATGGCCAGCTTCAGGTCGCGGGTCTGGGTCAGCAGGTGGTTGAGCAGAGTGGTTTTGCCCGCCCCCAGCGCCCCCGTCACGATCGTGACAGGCACGCGGGCGTCCGCTGTCCCCCCTGCCTGCATCCCTAGTCCCAGGGCATCAGTGAGACATGGATCACGTCGCCGCTGCCCCCGACCGCCTTGATGGCGGCATCGGTGTCTTGCAGGCCAAAGCGGTGGGTGGTGATCAGATCAAGCGGGAACCGGTCCGAATTCAACTGCTGCAGCGCGAGTTCGCAGCTTTCGTAGTTGTGGCCGCGTGCTGCCTTGATCGTGATGTACTTGTTGGCCACCTTTGCCATGGGGAAGTTCGGGAAATCCCCTGCCTCGCCTTGGATGAGCAAGGTGCCGCCCTTGCGCTTGAGCGCCTCGATCCCAAGCAGGGTCGGGATCGTCCCGGCGCCAGCGGTGCAATCCAGGGCAACATCGACGCCTTCGCCGCCGGTGATTTCTGCGATCCGGGCGACGGGATCTTCGGCCTCAACGTTGATGACGTAGTCAGCGCCAAGCTGCAGCGCGACTTCCATCCGCTTTGTGTCCTTGGACGTACCCGTCACGATGATCAGCGATGCGCCGGCCTGCTTGCAGGCGACGACCTGGCTAAGACCTTGCTGGCCAGGACCTTGCACCAGAACGCGGCTGTTATAGCCAACGCCGCAATCGAACAGGGCCCATTGAATGCCATTGGCCATGGGGGTCACCACACCGGCAAGCTCGGGGCTCATCCCGTCGGGGACGCGGTGCAGGATCGAGTTCCAGGGCAGGTACATGTATTGCGCAAAACCACCCCACAGGTGCGGTGCCTTGAGCGCGGAGGTGTATCCAAAGCGGATCCCGTCGGGGTTCTTGCGCCAGTCGGTCGCCATGCAAAGACGGTAGTCGCCGCGATGGCAATGCTCGCAGTTCATGCAGCCCACGTAGTGTTCGGCAAAGACCCGGTCGCCCTCTTTCAGGCCGCGGCGCTTCTTGAAGGTGGCCCCGGCCTTGGCGATGACGCCGATGTTTTCATGGCCCATGATGACCGGATCAGAAATGGGCGGTTTTGCATAGAACTTGACGTCCGTACCGCAGATGCCCGCCACTTCAACCCGAAGCAGGGCGGCATCGTCTGGTATGTCGGGCATGTCATATTCGCGGAATTCGGTACGATGCGGGCCTGTGCGGACCGCTGCGAGGACTTTCTCGGACATCCCGGACACTCCAATTCTGCATTGACCATTTGGTACCAAACGGCCAGACTGCTAGCAAGAACAGAGTTCCGTATGGCGGAACATATGGGACAAAAGGCGACGGATCGCGGGCGTCCTCAGAGGGTATGACACGGCGCGAAAATGTTTGGACGGGCAGCCACGGACACCCGAAATCTGCATTCACTTGAACAGGTTGAAACCTGGACAAGAGAGACCTTTGGCCTGACCGACGATTGCCTTGTTCTGGTGTCCGAAGAGGCGGGCCGCCTTCCCGGTTTTCCGCCCTTGCTGACCGTCGTCCTGTTCTGGACACCCGACGGAACACGTCACAGGCTGACCCTGTTCAAACCAGTCGCTGACGTTGTTGCCAGCGACATGCCCATTCACTGGCTGCGTCCGTCCCTTGTTGACGACGCGGGCGATTGTTGCTGACAAACCGACGCGGGGCCATAGACCCCGAACGTCGAACATGAGGATACCGAATATGGGCAGACCCCGTTTCACCGCTGTGTCCCGCACCCAGGGCAACAACCGCGCCCTCAAGGAGGGGCAGGTTGGGCTTCCCGACTTTGACCTCGACTTTGAGGAGGTGCCGGTCCTGGTGAAAGGCTTCCGCCGCATGGTCCGTGAACTGGCCTATGACGTCTGCGAGATGGCGCTGACCACCTATCTTTGCGCCAAGGCGCATGGGGTGGGCTTTACCGCCTTGCCGATTTTCCTCGTGCGCGACTTCCATCACGGCAACATGATGTGGAACACCACGCTTGGGATGAATAGCCCAAAGGATCTTGAAGGCCGTCGCGTCGGCGTCAACCGGGGCTATACGGTCACCACCGGCGTCTGGGCGCGGTCGATCCTGCAGGACGAGCATGACGTTGATCTGTCGCAGGTCACTTGGGCCCCTTCGGGCGATGAGCATGTGGCGAGCTTCGTGAACCCCGCCAATGTCATCCCAATGGCCAAGGACGAAGACCTGACCGAGGCATTGGGCGCGGGTGCACTGGCCGGGGTGGTGGGCACAACGGTGGATCATGCCAATGTCGTGCCAATCGTACCGGATGCTTTTGCGGCCGGGGTATCCGCCCTCAAGTCGCGGGGCCTTTACCCCATCAACCATCTTGTCGTTGTGAAGGACGAGGTGTTGGCCGCCAACCCCGGTCTGGCAACCCAGTTGTTCGAGGCGTTCGCCGCCTCGAAGGCGCTTTACCTTGATGACCTCAGGGCCGGGCGGATCGAGTCCCTGTCCGCCGCCGACAAGGTGCATCTGGCCGCGATGGAGGTGATCGGCGACCCGCTGCCCTATGGCATCGCCCCGAATGAGGCAGTCTTGACCATGCTGATGGGCCATGCGGTGACGCAGCAGATCATCCCGGGGCCTACCCCGCTCGAGGCGCTTTTTGCGGCCGAGACCCTGGATCTCGTGGGCTAGAGGTGGAGGAGACGTCAGCCGCCGAAGTGCCCGGGTCCCGCTGGGTCGCCTTCCAGTTTCCCGGATTTGGGAAGTATTGGGGCGCTGTGGTGCTGTCCGGCTTTGCCGTGCAGATCCAGACCGTCGCCATTGGCTGGCAGGTCTATGACATGACCCGAAACCCTTTTGACCTTGGTCTGATCGGGCTGTCGCAATTCTTGCCCGCCTTGCTTCTGGTGATGGTCACGGGCGCTGTCGCGGACAGGTTTCCCCGGCGGCGGATCATGGGGGTTTGCCTGACCATCGAGGCCGTCGCCGGGACCGGGCTGCTGCTTTATACTCATTTCGGAGGCGGTTCGGTCGCGGTGATCCTCGCGCTGTTGGCGCTGTTCGGCACGGCGCGGGCGTTCTTCAACCCGGCGCGGCAGTCGATACTGCCCAACCTTGTCCCGCCCCGGCATCTGGGCAACGCCATTGCGGTCAACTCAACGGCGAACCATCTGGCCCGGATTGGTGGGCCTTTGGCCGGGGGCCTGCTTTACGGGCTGTCTGCGCAGTTGGCCTACGGCGTGGCGGTGGCTTTCCTCGTGATTTCGGCAGTGCTTGTGCTTGGCATCCCCAAGCCCGCAGCGCGCAAACCTGCCGGGCGCACCAGCTGGGCCACGCTTAATGCAGGGTTCCGCTATATCTGGTCGGAAAAGGTCGTCCTTGGGGCGGTGTCGCTGGACCTGTTTGCGGTGTTGCTGGGCGGGGCGACGGCGCTGATGCCGGTCTATGCCCGCGATATCCTCGATCTTGGGCCATCGGGGCTGGGCCTGCTCATGGCCGGGCCGGCGATCGGAGCCGTGGCCGTTGGGTTCTACCTCATGTCCAACCCGATCCGCGATCATGCGGGGCATGTCATGTTTGCCTCTGTCGCGGGTTTCGGGGTTTTCATGCTGGTCTTCGCCTTTTCCGAAACGGTCTGGATTTCGGTTTTGGCGATGATCCTTGCGGGCGGGTGCGATATGGTGAGCGTCTTTGTGCGCGGCACCCTCATCCAGCTTTGGACGCCGGACGAATTGCGCGGGCGGGTCAATGCCGTCAATCAGGTGGCCATCGGTGCGTCGAACGAATTTGGCGCGTTCCGGGCGGGCAGCATGGGGGCGCTGACAGGCCCGGTGGCAGCCGTCGCCCTTGGGGGCATCGGCACGCTGGCGATCGTTGCGCTATGGATGCGCTGGTTCCCGGGGCTGCGCGAGATTCGCAGGCTAGACCAAGTCTAGCCCAGCGATCCCAGGAAGCTCAGGATGCGGGCCGGGGCGTTGTCCTCGGTCTGCTCGGCGGTAGGGATATCCCAATAGTCAGAGCCTTTGAGGCATTCCTGCAGATACCGCGCCGCCGAGGTTGCATGAAAACCGTCCGAGCCCGGGATGATCAGGCTGGGGATATCAAGCGACATCAGGTCCTCGGGCTCTGCCCCGGGGGCGGTGTCCCGGTCCATCATGCCGCGGACCATGGCCGATACCGTCAGCAGGTAGCGGGCCTTGTCGAGCGCGGCGTAATCCTTGGCAAAGTCCTCCGAGTTGCGGATCGGCTGGCCCCAGGGACCGCCACGCGGATCGGCCGAAAAGTTCTTGTCGTGGCTGCACACCAGATCGACAACAGCCTGCAACCCGTTCTCTTCGACAAAGGCCATGTGGCGGCCGAACCGCTGGTGCGAGCTGATCCGGTAATTGGCACCACCCACGGGCCAGTAGTGGATCATCGACAGGGTCCGCGTCGGATGCGCGACCGCAAAGGCCATGACCGGGCAGCAGCCCATGCAGCCGCCCATGATATGGGCCTTTTCAAAGCCAAGATGATCCAGAAGGCCCGCGCCTTGCCGGACATAGCTATCCCAGCCGATCTTTTCGACACGGCCACCGGACTGGCCGTTTTCGCGCCGGTCGAAGGTGATGCAGGTGTAGGACTTGGGAAGATGATCAAGCAGTTTGATCCGGGCATAGACACCCAGATCGCTCCACTTCTCGATCCGGGCGTCAAAGCCGCCGGGTGAATACATTAGGAGAGGCGGGCCCTCTCCGGTGACTTCGTAACGGGTAGAGATGCCGTCAATGTTTGCGAATGCCATCATGATCTTCCCGGTTGGCCCTTGATCTGGCGGGCGGCGCGCACGTCGCCGGCGCATTCGGCCAGCGCGTCATGGATCGTGCGGGCAATATTGGCATAGCTGTCGGGTTCCTTGGTCAGGGCGGCGACATTGTAGCCCACGGCCGCCGTCGACAGCCGGATGCGGCCATCCAGCCAGGGACCGCCGCCAAACCCGCCGATGACGGGGATGCCGACCGACTTGACCACTTCGGGGCCAACGACCGGGCCGGAATTGGTGAAATCCAGCAGGACAGCGCCCGCAGCCTCAAGCATCTGGGCCTCTTCGATCATCCGGGCGGTCATCTCGGCGGGCAATTGCGCCACTGATCCGGCCTGGTTCTCATACGGCAGGCCCATCGACAGCGCGGTCTGTGGTGTCAGGCCGAATTGGGCCCAGACGGGCACCCCTGCGCGGGTCAGGGCGGTGACCGCCTCGGGGTAGTCGGCAGCCCCATCCAGCTTGATCATGTCGACTCCGGCCTCTTTGACAAAGCGGATCGCGGCGCGCACGGCACTGTCGACGCCTTCCTGCAAGGGACCATAGGGGAAATCTGCGCTGACCAGCGCTGTCTTTGTGCCGCGTCGGACCGCCCGGGTGACAACGATCATCTCGTCCATCGTCACTTCAAGCGGGTTGTCATGGCCCCAAAGGTTCTTGCCCACAGTGTCCCCAACCGACACGATGTCAACGCCCACCCGGTCGGCGATCGCGGCCATGTGGTAGTCCCATGCCACCACGCCAAAGATCTTTTCGCCCCGCTTTTTCTTGTCGTGCAGGGCGGGAATTGTGACGGCGGTCATATGACAAACTCTTCCATGGTTTCGGGGGCGAACATTTCATCGACACTCAACAGGCGCGGGGACAGGCCTGACCCGTGGTGATAGCGCAGGAACGTCTCAAGCGTCTGGCGGTTGCGCTCAACGCCGTAGGGCCAGAAATCCGGGCCCATCATGGCAAAGGTTTCTTCGACATGGGCATTGAACCAAGGCAACATACCTTTGAGGGCGGCGGTCTCTTGCAGCCCCTCGTAGGTCAGTTTCTGGGCCTCGCGGAACGCTTGAAACAGGTTCATGGCGACCCAGCGGTTGGCCTCGTAGACCTCGCGCCGGATGGCAATGACATGCATGATCGGGAAAATGCCCGTCTCGCGCCAATAGGCCTGTTCGACGGGGACGAAATCCTCGAACAGCCGCTTGACCGTGACCCCGTCAAAGGTCGAGGGCTTGCGGGCCGTGTGCAGGGCGTCGATCTCGCCCGTGGCCAGCATCTGGGCAAGGGTCTGGTCGGGGCCGATCCGCTCTACCCGGATATTGGGCGGCAGATCCAGCTTGAGCTTTTCGTCCCGATTGGGCGACTCTTCCCCGCCGGTCACATAGGTGACGGAATCGACCGGCACGCCGTAATGTTCGTCCAGAATGCCGCGGATCCAGACCGGGGCCGTCATCTGGTATTCTGGCGTTCCGATGCGCTTGCCGATCAGGTCAGATGGCTTTGAGATGCCAGCATTGGCATTCACATAGATGCAGGAGTGGCGAAAAAAGCGGCTGGGAAAAACCGGGATCGCCACAAAGGGCCGGTCCGGTTTGAACAGTGACACGACGTACGAGGACATCGACAGTTCCGAGACGTCGAATTCCTTGTTCCGCAACATCCGGAAAAAGGTTTCCTCAACGATCATGTTGAGGAAGGTGACATCAATGCCCGAGGGCCGGACCCGGCCATCCATAAGCGGTTGAACCCGGTCGTAATCCCAGCATCCGATCGTCAGATTGAGGTTGGCCATGGAAGCGGTCCTTTGAGGGGTCAGTAGAATTCGTCGAAGTGCAGTTGCGTCATCGGCGTTCCAGCCTCATGCGCCATCTTCTGGATCGCGGCGGACATCACTGCGGGGCCTGCGAAATAGATCTCGTGGTCCTTGAGCGCCTCGCCCATCGTGTCGTGCACGATGTCATGAACAAAGCCGCCCGGCCCGGTCCATGCCGGATCGGGTTCGGACAGAACAGTTGTCAGGCTGATGGCCGGATGCAGCCCGGTCAGCAGGGCAGGATCAAACATGTCGTCCTGGGTGCGGCATCCATAGAAGATGTGCATCTTCCGGTCCTCGAGCAGGCCCGCCGCGACCGCGCCACGTGCGATGGACACCATGGGGGACAGGCCCGAGCCACCAGCCATCAGCACGATGTCGCGAGGGCATTCAGTGTCGAGGTAGGCGGTGCCATAGGGGCCATCGAAATCCAGGGTGTCGCCCGGTTGCGCGATGTCAAACAGGTGTCCTGTGAGCGCGCCCCCCGGAACCCGGCGGATCTGGAACTGCCATTGGCCGGTACCGGGCAGGTTCGAAAACGAATAGGGCCTGCCGCCCGCAATACCCTCAACCGAAATCAGGGCATATTGGCCGGGGTGGAACATGTCGTCCCCAACCATCTCAAAGGTGAATTCCGTGATGTCCTGGGTGATCGGGACCGCCGACATCAACGTGCCTGTGCGGCGGGTCGGGTGTGGCATCACCGCGAATTTCGGATCGGCGCGGAACTTGATCTTGCAGGGGCCATTCGGACTGGCCTGACAGCCTAGAAAGCGGTTTCGCTTAAGATCGCGTTCCGACCAGGCGGGGGGATCGTCGCGCAGGTGCGTCACCGATCCTTCGATGACCTCGAACCGGCAATTCCCGCAGGATCCGACATTGCATGAATAGGCCATCCCCAGACCGGCACGCAGGGCCGCACGCAGGATTGTGTCGCCTTCGGCGCACTCAAAGACGGTGCCGTCCGGCGCCAGGCTGATTTCGACCAAGATTTCTTCCCCCCTGAACCTGACGCCTCAGCGTCAGATGTAGACCCTTTGTCTTTTGATATAGCCAAGCCGTTCCGAGATCGCCGTGGCGGCCTCGAGCACGGTTTGCGACAGCTTGTTGAACTGGCTGCGCCGAATGCGGACACGCGGCCCGGCCACACCAACGGCGGCGACGATCCTGCCGTCGCCATTGTAGATCGGCGCCGCGATGCACCGTGTTCCGGCATCGCAAGTCTCATCTTCGGTCGCGTAGCCCTGCCGCTTGACCTTGCGGATCTGGTTTCGCAGCTCCTCTTCGTCGAGAACCGTTGCTGGCGTCCGCGCGATCCTGGGCTGCGCCAGGAATTTCTTAAGCTCGGGTTCCCGAAGACCTGACAAAAGGCTCATGCCTTCGGCGGTGCAATAGGCGGGTCGCAACTGCCCGGTGGCAGAGCGCAGCCTGAGGGTTTGCGGACTTTCCAGGTCGTGCAACAAAACAACGCTTTGCCGTTCCAGAACGGCCAAGCGCACATTCTCGCCGGTCTTCTCGCGTAGCTCGTTCAGGATCTGTCGCGACTCTGTCGTGACATCCAGCCTTGCGCGGACCAACGAGCCCAGGGTGAACAACTCGATCCCAAGGCAATACCGGCCGGTCTCGGGGTTCTGTTGCAGCAGACCTTCGTCAAGCAGGGCGCTTGCCAGTCGGTGGACGGTGCTTTTGGCGACGCCAAGGCGCTTGGCCAGTTCGCTGATCCCGACATCTTCGTCTTCGGCGCTAAAGGTCTTGAGAAGGTGGATTGCCGTCGTGACCGAGGACAGGCGTCCCCCGTCGCGGCGCGGGTTGCGACGGGTTTCGGTTTTGGGCTTTGGGGTAAGGTCTTCACTCATGACAGGATACCTGTTCCGCTGAAAAGAACGATGTTCCATTTCTGGAGGTCTCGCTGCCACGAGTCAATCTTTCGCGGGGAAGTGCATGGCCTGCGACGTAAGATATGTTGAAGGGGCAGGATGCCACAATCAACCCTCCCTGTCAGGCCCGGAATCGGGGTTTGCGTCCCCCGGGCCTTGTGCGTCATCGGCATGGGAATGGTCATGGCTGTGGTGATGCCCGTGCCCGTGCCCGTGTCCATGGCTGTGCCCATGGCTATGTGCGTGCCCGTGATCGTGCCCATGGGTGTGCGTGTGGCCATCCGCATGGGTGTGGCTGTGGTCGCCAACATGCCGATGAGCCGGGGCCACAACCGCGTCCGGATCGGCAAAGTGGATGCGTTCATGGCGCCGTGGCCCGAGGGGGTCTTCTGAAAACAACAGCGACTTCACCGTCACTGGCACGGTGAACGAGGGCAGGCGGATCTTGCCAAGGTCGATAAAGTCAAAGTCGCGCAGGCTGATCCCGTCCAGGATCAGGAGGTCATTCTCGATCTCCAGTTCCTCCCGCAGGATGCCCCCAAGGGTCTGGGCGATATCCCCGTCCAGCATGACATAGAGCGGGTGCCCAGCCGCTAGGCGCGGCGCAAGCGCGACAGCGATGCCGTCGGCAAGGGCCCGGATCGGGGCATAGTCGGGCGGCAACGTGTAGTCGAACATCAACGCCACTTCGTTGTCAGCCGGGGTCAGGTCAAAGGCCACGAAATGCCGGGCAATGGCTGCGCTGATCGCGGCGGCATCGGGCCGGTCCTGCATGTCGATGTCGGGTTTGAGGACCTGCATGCTTCGGCGCGGCAGGACCCGGCCGGGGGCCGTGATCGTGCTGGTCTGACCGCTAAGCTGGACCGAGTATTCCGAGGCCCCAAGAGCCGTCGCCCGGATACAGGCAGCACCGGGCAGCATCGGCGTGCCGAAGGCTCCGGCAAGGACCCGCTCGCGCAATGCGGCGCCCAGATGGATGCCCAGATCGCCGAAATCGCGACTTTCGCGTCCGCCGACATATTCACCGACGCCACCGGAAAAGACGACACCATCAAGGTTGTCGAGGTCGTCTGGCACCTCGGTCAGGAAAAGGCCCGCGACAGCCTGCGGCAAAGGCCGCTGCGTGACGGCTTGTTCTACAAGGCCCGCCATATGGGCGGCAACCGTCGCCATCTCGCTGCCCGATGCAGGGTCACCTACCTTTAGCGGCACCCCTGCGGTGCGCGCGTGGTGAAGGCCGGCGGGGTCGGCCCGCACGACATGCCCGTCCGCCGTCGCAATCAGCCGCCCACCAACGTGCAGGGCCGCGGTCCAGACGACCTTGCCGTTCTCGCACAGCGCCAGTTTCGTCGTGCCGCCGCCGATGTCGATGTTAAGGATGCGGCCCTGTTGGTCATGGCTCATCTTGGCCGCGCCAGAGCCATAGGCGGCAAGCATCGCCTCCATATGGTTGCCCGCCGTGGCGGTGACGAAATCCCCGCCCTTGGCCGAAACGATGTCGGCAATGGCCTGTGCGTTGTCGCGGCGCAGCGCCTCACCCGTCAGGATGACGACGCCGGTGTCGATGTCGCTGGGCCGAATGGCCGCTGCTGCATAGGCGTCATCGATGATCGCCCCAAGGGCGCCGGCATCGATCCGGTTCTCGTCCGCATAGGGCGTAAAAGACACCGGCGACTCAAAGGCCGTCTTGCGGTCCACGATGACGTAGCGGCTGGCAAGGCTATGGCCGACGCGCTGCAGGTGGATGGTGGAAAAGATGACCTGCGTCCCGGCTGACCCAATATCGATTCCCACCGATGTCAAAGAGACATTGTCACGCTGCCAGATAGGGTTGTCCTCAAGGGGGCCGGGGTCGATATCGTCATGATCGTGATCCGCGTCACCATCATGTTCATGAGCATAGAAATCACCGAACATATGGTCATCGACAGTGTGTTGTCCGGTATTGTTCTTCTGCTCTGGCATGCCCGATTGTTCCTCTATGCGGACCATCGGTCCATTGACGGAACAGTAGCCGTGGCCTAGGATCGGTGCAACGTAAATTATCGCGGTTGGACCGTTGGCGTGTATGCCCGGTTCTTGCGACAGGGAGAGCGCCATGGTCAAGTCAGCCATCGTCTCGGACAAGCTTGCAGAGAAGTTCAAGACCGAAAAAGAAACACCCTATACCCGCTTTATCGCGGATGAAGGGCTGGACATCATCAATGGCCTCTACATCCCTAGCCTGCATGAAGTTGAGCTAAAGCCTTGGGCGCGTCGGGGCGGCAATGCGGTGTTCATCAACCACGACGCGTCGCGCACCTCCAACGACTGCTACGTGATGGAGATCCCGCCTGCGCAAAAGCTGGCCCCGCAGCGTCAGCTTTACGAAGAGACAATCCTGATCCTGTCCGGCCGCGGCTCGACCACCGTGTGGAACGACAGTGGCGACAAGGCGAGCTTTGAGTGGGGCCCGGGCGCGATCTTTGGCATCCCTCTGAACGCCAATCACCAGCACTTCAACGGTTCGGGCTCTGCCCCGGCGCGGTTCGTGGCTGTGACCAACATGCCCCCCTTGCTGAACGTGTTCGAAGAGCCAGAGTTCATCTTTGGCACCCAGCACGATTTCAAAGGCCGCTTTTCGGGCGAGCCTGATTACTTTGCCGATCAAGGCGAACAGAAGGGCCTCCTGATGGAGACCAACTTTGTCGCTGATGCCGTGAACCTGCCGCTGATCGAGGCGAAAGAGCGCGGGGCAGGGGGCGGCCACATCCGCTTCCAGCTGGCCAAGTCGTCGATGAACAGCCACATCAGCCAGTTCCCCATCGGGACCTACAAAAAGTGCCACCGCCACGGCCCCGGCGCGCACGTGATCATCCTGTCGGGCGAGGGATATTCCCTTATGTACCCCGAGGGCGAAGAGCCGACCCGCTACGAATGGAAGGTTGGTTCCATGATCGTGCCGCCGAACATGTGGTTCCACCAGCACTTCAACACCGGCACGACACCCGCCCGCTACCTTGCGTTCAAGTATGAGGGCGTCGCTATCCGCAACGCACAGGGCGTACCGAAAGCGTGGATTTCGCGCCGGATCGGTGGCGACCAGATCGACTACGCGGACGAAAGCCGTGAAGTCCGCACGATGTTTGCCGATGCTCTTGCTGCCAATGGTCTGACGCCCAAGATGGACGCAGCCTACGAGGCAGAGATACCGGAATTGCCGCCCATCGGCTAAGGGACGGTCAGAACGTGCAGATCACCCCCCGCGGCTTTGCCTGCGGGTGATTAGGAGGAGGAACAGACATGCTGCGCAAAGAGGTTAACGAGCTTCTCACCCAGACCGATGTCGGAACGCCAATGGGCGAAATGTTTCGCCAATACTGGATTCCAGCGCTTCTGGCGTCCGAGCTTCCCGAGGACGACTGCCCGCCTGTGCGGGTCAAGCTGCTGGGCGAGCGTCTGATCGCGTTTCGCGACAGCAAGGGCCGCTATGGCCTGATGGACGAATTCTGCGCCCATCGCGGCGTATCGCTCTGGTTCGGCCGGAACGAGGAAGACGGGCTGCGCTGCCCCTACCACGGTTGGAAATACGACTACACCGGCCAGTGCATCGAGGTGCCGTCCGAACCCGAAGAGTCCGGCTTTTGCGCCAAGATCAAGCTCAAGGGCTATCCGCTAATCAAGATCGGCGATGTGCTGTGGACCCATATGGGCGAGAAAGAGTCCCGTCCGCCGGAACCCACATGGGAATTCGCCACCGTTCCGCCCGAACAGACGTTCACCTCAAAGCGCTGGCAAGAATCCAACTGGCTTCAGGCGATGGAAGGTGGCATTGATTCAAGCCACGTTTCCTTCCTGCATTCCGGTAGCCTCAAGACCGACCCGCTGTTTCGCGGCGCGAAGGGCAACAAGTACAATCAGGCCGACAAAAAGCCCGTCTTTGAGGTCACCGAACATGACGGCGGCCTTTACATCGGGGCCCGTCGGATGGCCGAAGAGGGGCACTACTACTGGCGTATCACGCCGTGGGTCATGCCGTCCTTCACCATGGTCCCACCGCGTGGCGATCACCCGATGCATGGGCATTTCTGGATTCCGATCGACGACGAAAACTGCTGGGCATGGTCCTTTGACTACCACCCCGTCCGCGCCCTGACCCCGGAAGAACGGCAGGCGATGATCGACGGCTACGGTGTCCACAACCAGTACGAAGCCCCCGGCAGCTTCCGCCCGCGCCAGAACAAGGACAACGATTACCTGATGGACCGCGAGGCCCAGAAGCGGGGCGAGACCTATTCCGGCGTCTGGGGCATTGCGATGCAGGATGCGTCGTTGCAGGAAAGCATGGGGCCGATCGTTGACCGGACCAAGGAAAACCTTGTTTCCACGGACAACGGGATCATCATGGCCCGCCACCGTCTGCGCAAAGCCGCCGTGGCGCTGCGCGACAAGGGCACACCTCCGCCGGGCCGCAGCCCGGAACATCAGATGGTCCGGTCCGCCGCGCGGGTTCTGCCGCCGGATGAGCCCTTTGCGGAGGCGATGAAAGAGGACCTCAAGGTTCGCCCCGGCGAAAAGCAGACGTCCGTTTGATGAAAGAGGCGGTCTGATCATGTTGGAAACGACACGGCCAACCCTGCTATCCAGCTGCGCCAAGGCCGCAACAGCGGCCGAGGCGCGGTTTCGGGTCGACTATCCCAATTCCCGGGCCCGAGCCTCGCGCATCTTCGCCCTTGATGCCGGAGCGGCCGAGGCGATGTATGCCATTACAGAGGATCCGTGGAATGGCGCCCATTTCCTGACGGTGGGCGGCACCGGGGTTGTCGATCCGGATGCCACCTCTGCCGATGACCTGCCCCTGATCGGGCCGGATGGGGCCGCCATCCGCCTGTCGCAAGAGATCGACGGGGCGGATGTGGTCATCCTGCTTGCCTCGACCGACAGGCAAATCGGGGCAGCCGAAGTGATTGCCCGCGAGGCTTACATGCGCAAGATCATGATCGCCGGGCTGGCGCTTAGCAACGGGCTGTCCGGGTCCGCGACGGACCGGGTCGTGGCCGCGCTGCGCCCCTTTGCGTCGGTTCTGGTCGTGGCGTCGGACAACGACTTTATCCCTGCCATGCTAACCGCGCTAAGGGCCTGAAGAACATGCTGCAATCACTGGCAATGCTTCCACTGGGGTTTGTGATCGGGATGGGGCATGCCCTCGAGACCGACCACCTTGCCGCTGTATCCAACATGCTGGCCCGCAAGGGAAACAAGCGGGCCTTGATCGCGCGGGGGGCATTCTGGGGGTTGGGGCATACCCTCTCGCTTTTTGTGATTTGCAGCGTCGTTGTCCTGTTGGGCCTCACCATTTCCGGCGGCGTTCAGGCCGGTCTGGAATTCGTCGTGGGCGTCATGATCGTGGCGCTGGGCGTTCAGACCCTGTGGCGGATGCATCGGGACAGGGTGCATGCCCATATCCATTCGCACGGTGAAGCAGTGCATTTGCACCTGCATTCACACGCAGGCGAAACCGCGCCTCATGAAGAGGCCGCCCACGCCCACGTACATCGGCGGACCAACTTCAAGGCGCTGGCCATTGGGCTTGTGCACGGGGCGGCAGGGTCTGGCGCGCTTTTGGTGCTGACTGTCAGCGCGACCCAGTCGATATGGCAGGCGTTGGTTTACTTTGCTGTCTTTGGGATCGGATCACTGGTCGGGATGGCGGCGTTGTCTGCCGTTGTCGCCTTGCCGTTGACGGCGGCCCAGCGGGGCACGACCTGGCTGCGCAACGGCACGACCGGCCTGATCGGCTGTGCGGCGCTGTGGTTCGGGGCGGTTATCATGTTTGAGAACGGGACGGCGTTGCAGCACCTGCTGCGCTGACCCAAAAGGGGGGATAAGGCGATGTGTGGCGAACTCGACGACAATGTTCAGATCGGGCAGGACCTGCTGGACAAGCTCAAGGTGATGAGCGGGATGCTCGGCCTCAAGGAGCAGGGCGCGGCCGGGCAGGGGCCAACCGGCCTTGAAACGGCAGAAGGACGGGCGGCCTATATGGAGACGCTGTTCAATGCTGGCCTGACCCGGGCGCTGGCGGATACCAATGCCGCCGAACCCGAAGAGATCGTCGACGCCATCGCCTCGCAGGCCATCGCCTTTGGGCGGCTTGCCGGATTTCTGGCGGGTCAACTGCCGCCCGAGGCCGACCTGTTCCGCACCACGATGGAGGCCATGATGGCCGGGCATGCCGAAACAGCCCAGCTGGCCCGGCAATACCGGCACCAGCAGGATCATGCCCATGGTCACAGCCATGACCATGACCATGACCA
>CALFSV010000233.1 GCA_937916485.1 uncultured Paracoccaceae bacterium
TTCAAACATTGTCATGGCAGGCTGGCCTGAGGGCCAGGCTGACGGTTGCGGACTTTGTTTGGGGTCGATTGATGCAAAATTTGCATACAATGCGCCGATTTTCCCGCGCTGGCTAAGCGGCCCGTGGCATCGCCGCGCGTTGCCACTGATTAGGGCACAAAACGTCAGCTCTAGGCCGCTCAAGCCTACAATTAGTGGACGGGCCTGATCTGACCCCTTCTGTGCCGTTGTCCTGACATGTTTTAGCCGCGGAGATTCCTCTATCGGGTCCCTTAGCGAACAACATGAAATGACAGATTGTCTCCAAGTCCCAGACGGATCAGGAGTCGGCGATGTCAAGCGCACGGAAGTACCTACTGGCAGGTGGAACCTTTGCCACAGCCATGTCCATCGGCTTTGTCATGCAAAACGGCGATGCCCTTGCATCCCGTATGGTAGACGATCGGGCCCTTGATCAGGTCGCTCAAGAGATAGAAGCAGCAGCCCTTCCCGAGGTCCCTGCTTTGACGATGCCAGAGTCTGCCCAGTCCGCTGTGTTGGACCTACCTGCAATGGACACGGTCCCTGTCCGCCCCGACGCCCCTGTTCTGCTGGCTGCGGCTGACCCTGAGGCCGTGGTGACAGATGCGCCTGCCCTCTCAATGTTGGATGGGGCGGATTGCACGGTGACGATGATGGCCGAGGCAGGCCCTGCGGCGACTGCCAATCTCTACATTGATGCCCCCTGCTCAGTCGACACGTCGGGCACTATTCATCACCAAGGGATGATGTTCACCATTCTGACCGACTCCGACGGTCTGGCTAGCGTGGTCGTGCCCGTCCTGTCGCAAGAGGCCGTGTTTATCGCGGAAATGTCCGATGGTGGCGGCGCTGCCGCCATTGTCTCGGTTCCCGATTTTTCTCAATACGATCGTGCTGTCCTGCAATGGCAGGGTGAACCCAGCATGGGGATCCACGCACTTGAGTTTGGGGCCGGATTTTCCGAAGAGGGTCACGTCTGGGCCGCTGCGGCCCGCGATCCTATGGCCGCACTGACAGGCGAAGGCGGGTTCCTGACGCAGTTGGGCGCAATTGAAGCAGATTCGCCCTTCCTCGCAGAAGTATACACGTATCCCTCTGGTCTTAGCAGCCGTGACGGACAGGTGGACCTCAGCGTAGAGGCTCAGGTCACGCCGACCAACTGTGGTCGTGCCATCTCGGCCCAATCCATTCAGGTTTCGCCGGGCTCTGCACCTTTTGCTCTGGATCTCAACATGACGATGCCGGGCTGTGAGGCCGTGGGCGAGTTTCTGGTGTTGAAAAACATGTTGATGAGTCTGACACTCGCCTCGAGATGATGCGCCGACGACTCTGTCCGATCCTGAAAGTCATGCAGAGTGCGGCGATATTCGCCGCACTCTTTCTTTGTGGGCACCCGGCTCTGGCGCAAAGCGTCCGTATTGAAGTTCCCGATGGTGGCCTCGTCGTAGTAGGGGAGGTCCTTGGTTTTGACGGAACCTATCTCCGCCTTGATACCCCGCAGGGCGAAGTGACGTTGGACTACCGAATCGTGGATTGCACTGGTGCGGCATGCCCTGACCCGGAAAACTTTGTTGAGCTGATCCGGTTTTCGGGTACCAATCGTCTGGGCGAATTGATCCTGCCGGCGCTTGTCGAAGGGTATGCGCGCGACAAGGGCCTGCTTTTCGCTCGCATAGAAGAGCGGGCGGGACAGTTTCACTATGATCTGCAAACGAATGACGGTCAGATTTTGGCCCGAATGGGCTTTCGACTGACGACATCCGAAGCAGGGTTTGCCGATCTGATTGGGCAGGAGGCTGACATCGTGATGTCGGCCCGGGAGATTACCGATGCCGAGGTGACACTGGTGCGGGATGCCGGAATGGGCCGCATGGAGTTGCCGGGCCGTGTTCGCATTTTGGCTTTTGATGCCCTTGTCCCGATCGTTGCGCCGGAAGTCATGGTTTCTAACATCACGTTGCAGGATCTTGCGCGAGCTTTTGCAGGAGAGGTGGCCAATTGGTCGGAACTTGGGGGCCCCGACCTGCCTGTCCGTTTGCATCTGACGGCCCCCGACGACGGTCTGGCCCAAGCTTTCGAAATGCAGGTCCTGGCCCCTTCGGGCAAAGAATTCTCAAGCGGTGTCATCCGCCACGATGCCGACTCAGACGTCGTCGATGCGGTGATGAGCGACCCCGGCGCGCTTGGAATCGCATCTTTCGAGGCGATCGGCGATGCGGCGGCTCTTCCACAAAGCGGCTCGTGTGGATTGCAATCAAGGGCGACGCTTATGGCGGTGCGGACCGGGGACTATCCGCTGACGATGCCGCTATTCCTGTATCTTCCGGTCCGCCGTCTTGGCGCATTTGGGCAGGATTTTCTTAACTGGACTGTCACTGCCGATGCGCAACGGATCCTGCGCCGGATCGGTGTGCCGGGCCAAGAGGCCCTGCGCATCCCCTTGGCCGAACAGGGAGAGCGGCTGGCCGCTGCGATCCTGTTGTCCGGGCAGGAGGTCGGATTGGGCGAGTTGCGGCGTCTGGTTCGGGCGATGGATGATCATGACCGAATGTCTTTGACCTTTCGGTTTGCCGAAGGTGCCAGCGGGCTGGACCCGACTTCCTTGGCGCACGTGAGATCTCTGGCGCAGTCCATTCTCGATGGCCGCTACAATGACAAGAACCTGCTTCTTGTAGGCTTTAGTGATGGCAATGGCCCCGCTGAGGCGAACCGCGCCCTGTCTGCCGAAAGGGCCGTATCGGTGAAGGCGGCCGTTCTGGCGGCATTGGGGGGCACCTTGCCTGCTGGTGTTGGCCTGAACACCGCCGGGTTTGGAGAGGCCATGCCGATGGGGTGTGACACATCGGTCTGGGGCCGTCGCACCAACCGCCGGGTCGAGCTTTGGGTTGCCTCTGCCAACTGACGGTCAAAGCAGGCCGTGACTACGAAAGCTAAGTTCCTGTGATTTTCCAATGATTATGTGGTCGTGCACCACGAGCCCCAGGGCCTGTGCGGCAACCTCGATCTGTTGTGTCATCGCGATGTCGGCCTGAGAAGGGGTTGGATCACCTGAGGGATGGTTGTGTACCAGGATCAGGGCCGAAGCGTTCAATTCCAGCGCCCGTTTTACCACCTCGCGGGGGTAGACGGGCACGTGATCGACCGTCCCCTGGGCCTGTTCTTCGTCTGCGATCAGGACGTTCTTGCGGTCCAGAAAGAGGATGCGAAACTGCTCAGTCTCGCGGTGCGCCATGATTGTGTGACAGTAGTCCAGAAGGGCCTCCCAACTGGACATCACATGCCGAGCCATCACCCGGGCCCGAGCAAGTCGCTGGGCGGCGGCTTCAACAATCTTGATCTCGGTTATGACAGATGGGCCGACACCCTTTACCTTGGCAAGTTGGTGGGGAGAGGCGGACAGAACCCGGTTGTAGTCGCCAAAATGATCCATCAGCAGGCGGGCGAGGGGTTTCACATCCTGCCGAGGGATCGCGCGGAAAAGTACCAGTTCGAGCAATTCGTAATCTGGAAGCGCTGCTGCCCCGCCCTTCATGAAACGGTCACGCAGCCGTTGCCTATGATCTGCGATGTAGGATGGAACCTTGCCCATAGGCTGGGGGGCGACAGGTGCGCCGTCGCCGTCCAAGAACGGCAACATGGCTTCGTCGAATGAAGAACGGGCAGGCATGATCCATGCCTACCCGTCTTTGGTTACCCAAACGTAAACGGTGCCGTGCCCCGATCAGCCCTTCATCGAGTCCCAGAAGGTCTTCACAGCCGAAAAGAATCCGGCGGACTGGGGATTGTTCTCAACGCTCAACTTGTCGAATTCGCGCAGTAG
This sequence comes from uncultured Paracoccaceae bacterium, assembly GCA_937916485.1. Next base: position 3,842 of record CALFSV010000233.1, read on the forward strand.
TTCTTTTTGCTTTGCGGTCAGGTTTACCGGCGTTTCAACGGCAAGCTCGATGAACATGTCGCCCACTTCCTTACCACGGATCGCGGGCATCCCCTTGCTGCGAAGGCGCATCTGGCGGCCTGATTGGCTACCTTCCGGGATCTTGACCCGGGACTTGCCGCCGTCGATCGTTGGCACCTCGATATCGCCGCCAAGCGCGGCCGAGGTCATCGATACAGGAACCCGGCAGAACAGATGATTCCCGTCGCGTTGGAACAGGGCGTGTTCTTTGACCTCAATAAAGATGTAGAGGTCGCCCGTTGGCCCGCCGCGCATTCCAGCCTCGCCTTCGCCGGCCAGGCGGATACGTGTCCCGGTCTCAACCCCGGCAGGGATGTTGACGGACAGTGACCTGTCCTTTTCAACGCGGCCCGCGCCGTGGCAGGACTTGCAGGGGTTCTTGATCGTCTGGCCCATGCCATTGCAGGTCGGGCAGGTCCGTTCGACGGTAAAAAAGCCTTGCTGGGCGCGCACCTTGCCCATGCCCGAACAGGTCGGGCAGGTCTGGGGTTCGGACCCGCCTTCGGCACCCGTCCCACTGCAGGATCCGCAGGACACGGCCGTTGGAACGTTGATGGTCTTTTGCATTCCTGCAAAAGCCTCTTCCAGCGTGATCCGCAGATTGTAGCGAAGGTCATTGCCGCGGGCGGCCCGCGTGCGACCACCGCCACCACGGCCGCCCATCATGTCGCCAAAAAGGTCGTCGAACACGTCCGAGAAGGCCGAGGCAAAGTCAGCTTGGCCGCGGAAACCCCCGCCGGGTCGCCCGCCGCCACCGCCCATGCCGCCTTCAAAGGCGGCGTGGCCATAGCGGTCGTATGCCGCCTTCTTGTCCGCGTCCTTCAGGACGTCATAAGCCTCGTTGATTTCCTTGAATTGCGCTTCAGCATTCGGATTGTCCGAATTGCGGTCGGGGTGAAATTCTTTCGCCTTCTGGCGATAGCCCTTCTTGATCTCGTCGGCGCTTGCGCCTTTGGAGACCCCGAGCAAGTCATAGTAGTCCTGTTTTGCCATGCGAGGTCGTCCCCTTGCAGAACGGAAAAGACCAGCCCGCCACGCTTTGGGGCGGGCTGGTCTATGTTCTCGGTTCTATGTCCGCTTAGCGGTCACGCTTTTCGTCATCGAGGTCTTCGAAGTCGGCATCCACGATGTCGTCATCGTCGCGCGAATCCGCTGGCTGGGCCTGATCACCCTCGTCCTGGCTAGCCTTGTAGATAGCCTCGCCCAGCTTCATTGCCGCCTCGGTGACATTCTGAACGCCCGACTTGATCTTCCCGGCATTCTCGCCCTCAAGATCATCCTTGAGTGCGGCAATGGCCAGTTCGATCGCCTCGATCGTCGTGGGGTCGACCTTGTCGGCATGCTCTTCCATCGACTTCTCGGTCGAATGGATGAGGCTTTCGGCGTGGTTCTTCGCCTCGACCAGTTCCTTGCGGCTCTTGTCGGCCTCAGCGTTCTCTTCGGCGTCGCGCACCATCTTTTCGATCTCGTCATCCGACAGACCGCCGGACGCCTGGATCGTGATCGTTTGCTCTTTGCCGGTGCCCTTGTCCTTGGCGGCCACCGAAACGATGCCGTTGGCATCGATGTCGAAGGTCACTTCGATCTGGGGCAGACCGCGCGGTGCGGGCGGAATGTTTTCCAGGTTGAACTGGCCCAGCATCTTGTTGTCTGCGGCCATCTCACGCTCGCCCTGGAACACCCGGATCGTCACGGCGTTCTGGTTGTCTTCGGCAGTCGAGAATATCTGCGACTTCTTCGTCGGGATCGTCGTGTTGCGATCGATCAGGCGGGTAAAGACACCCCCAAGGGTTTCAATCCCCAGCGACAGAGGCGTGACGTCCAGCAGCACTACGTCCTTGACGTCGCCCTGCAGAACACCGGCCTGGATGGCCGCGCCCAGGGCCACAACCTCGTCAGGGTTCACACCCTGATGCGGTTCCTTGCCGAAGAACTTGGTGACTTCTTCCTTGACCTTGGGCATCCGCGTCATGCCGCCCACAAGGACGACTTCGTCGATGTCGCCCACCGACAGACCGGCATCCTTCAGCGCGGCCTTGCAGGGGTTGATCGAGTTCTTGATCAGGTCGCCGACAAGGCTTTCCAGCTTGGCGCGGGTCAGCTTCATGACCATGTGCAGCGGCTGGCCGTTCGAACCCATCGAGATGAAGGGCTGGTTGATCTCGGTCTGGGCCGAGGACGACAGCTCGATCTTAGCCTTTTCGGCCGCTTCCTTAAGACGCTGAAGCGCCATCTTGTCCTTGGTCAGGTCGACCGCGTGCTCTTTCTTGAACTCGTCAGCCAGGTAGTTAACGATCCGCATGTCAAAGTCTTCGCCACCCAGGAAGGTGTCGCCGTTGGTGGATTTGACTTCAAACAGGCCATCGTCGATCTCGAGGATGGTCACGTCGAACGTACCGCCGCCAAGGTCATAGACCGCGATCGTCTTGCTTTCTTTCTTGTCCAGACCGTAGGCCAGCGCAGCGGCTGTCGGCTCGTTGATGATCCGCAGCACTTCGAGACCGGCAATCTTGCCAGCGTCCTTGGTGGCCTGACGCTGGGCGTCGTTGAAGTAGGCGGGCACCGTGATGACGGCCTGAGTGACTTCTTCGCCAAGGTAGCTCTCGGCAGTCTCTTTCATCTTTTGCAGGATGAAGGCGCTGATCTGGCTGGGCGAATACTTTTCACCGCGCGATTCGACCCAGGCATCGCCGTTTCCACCATCAACGATGTTGTAGGGAACCAGCTTCTTGTCCTTGGCCACTTCGGCGTCGTCAGTGCGACGGCCGATCAGGCGCTTAACAGCGAAAATGGTGTTTTCTGGGTTGGTGACGGCTTGCCGTTTGGCGGGCTGGCCGACAAGGCGCTCATCGTCGGTGAAGGCGACGATGGACGGCGTGGTCCGTGCCCCTTCAGCGTTTTCGATAACGCGCGGTTTGGAGCCATCCATGATGGCAATACAGGAGTTGGTCGTCCCGAGGTCGATCCCGATGACTTTGGCCATATTTCAAATCCCTCTCGTCAGGCGGTTTGAGGAGCACGGACCCGTTCCGGCACCCGTGCAACTGGAAGTTCGACGTTTCGGACCATGCCTCTGCGTCGATCGCTGGTTATATAGGGAGCGGTCCGGGGGGCTGCAACCAGAACAGGCGGGCAGGTGGCGGCATTTGTGACAGTTCCATCGGCAAAGTACCGAATACCGGGCAGTTGCAGCAACAAGCGCACACCCTTTCCCGAAGGTTAGCGGGCCGCACCCCAACTGATAGAGGCATGTCGACGCGTATAGTACTCACCCAGCAGGCCGATCATGATCAGGGCGATTCCCACGAAGAGAGGATAGCTGATCGAGCTGAAGTGCGGATTGTAGTTGATGAACACAAAGCCGCGGCATTGATCGATGGCATGAAAGAGCGGGTTCCAGTCAAACATCGCAAGCATGTAGCCGGGCAGAGTGTTGGCCACGAACATCTTGCCGCTGGCGACCATGTTGGCCCGTGAGTAGATGGTTGTGGCGATATTGGCAAAATTTGGGGCCCAGGGCTTGATCGCCATGATGATCACGCCAACGCCAACCCCGGTGAACCACGCCAGCAACAACATCCCCATAGCCCCGACCGGATCGTCGATCACGATGGGGGTGAACAGGACATGGTAGCCAAACAGCACAACGAACAGGGACAAGAGTTGAAGGTATAACGAGCCCAGCGCAGCGGCGCATAGCGTCACAAACGTGTTTAGTGGGGCGTGCTGCATCATGGGCGACGTCGGCCCCTCAGCCGAGGCAACAGCGCTGACGGTCTTGGTATGCACCAGAAACAAAAAGATCCCGCTCATTAGGTAGAGCATGAAATCGCCGCGCAGCGCACTCTGCCGCATGCCAAGAACCGTGAACATCACGTAAAAAATGGCCACAAATATTATGGTCTGCAAAATGTTCAGAAGGAGGCCAGCCACGGCATTGCGGTGCGACTTTCGGACGTTGCGGACGACGCTGTGGTAAATCAACTCGAACGTAAACAAGGCGCTTCGCGCCTGAGTGTTCCGACGACTGACCTGAAACATCAACCTGATCCTGACTTGTTTGCTCTGCCTGTGACGGGTTCATTGCCCCGTGTGCCGGCTTGGGAATAACATGAATTCCTTGCCGATCGCTTGAGGGCCAACCATAAGGTCTTTGTCCTTTTGGATCAACAAAATCGCAAGACGTCCCAACTTCGAAAGAGAAATGGCATGAATTTCGACACACTGGCTGAAACGATGCGCAGGTTGGCATTGGAAGCAGGAGACCGGATCATGGAGATTTATGCCGACCCGGATTTCGAAGTCAGGTCCAAAGGCGATGCCAGTCCGGTTACCGAAGCAGATGAGGCGGCCGATGCGCTGATCTCGGCCGGTCTTCGTTCCGCATTTCCTGATGTTGCACTTGTGACGGAAGAACAGGCGGACAGTCATGGCCAGACCGCAACGACGTTCCTCATCGTCGATCCTCTGGATGGCACCAAAGAGTTCGTGCAGCGCCGGGGCGACTTTACCGTCAACATCGCCTATGTCGTCGACGGGGTCTCGATCCGGGGTGTCGTCTATGCGCCCGCGAAAGGACGCCTGTTTTATACCAACGCAGTCGGTCAGTCCGTAGAAGAGACCGGACAGTTGGAAAAGGACTCCGTCGGCGTGACTTTTCCCATTTCGGTCAGCGCATCGCCCGACAATGCAGCACTGATGGTGGTGGCGTCAAAGTCCCACAGGGATCAGGCTACCGATGACTACATCGCCAAATATGGCGTCCGCGACATGACAAGCGCGGGATCGTCGTTGAAGTTCTGTCTGGTCGCGACCGGTGAGGCTGACCTCTATCCACGCCTGGGTCGGACCATGGAATGGGATACGGCGGCAGGCCATGCCGTTCTTGCCGGTGCCGGTGGTCAGGTCGTGCGGTTTGACGATCATACCCCGCTGACCTACGGCAAGTCAGGTTTTGAAAACCCGTTCTTCATTGCCCTCGCTCCGGGCGTCACGCTCAAGCCAGCTTAGCCGGATAGGCTGGTGCGCGCCCTGCCATGATCGCATCGTCAGTCAGCGTCGTCGTCGTGAGTAGGGGTCGGCCCGAGGCGCTGACACTTTGTCTGACGGGGCTGGGCCAGCTGATCCATCCCAACTTTGAAATCGTGGTGGTCGCCGATCCTGAAGGCCTTGCCGCGACTTTGGCTGCTGGTTGGGGCGATCGGGTGAAGATGGTGTCCTGTGACGTCCCCAATATCTCGATCGCTCGAAATCTTGGGATCGAACAGGCAGCGGGCGAGGTTGTTGCGTTCATTGACGACGATGCGGTGCCCGAACCGACCTGGCTTGCTGCCCTGACCGCCCCTTTTGCCGATCCAGAGGTCGCAGCGGCAGGGGGCTTTGTCCGGGGGCGCAACGGTATCAGCTTTCAATGGCGCGCCCGCGAGGCTTTTGCGGATGGCACAGCGGAAGAGTTGAAGGTCGACACTGATCAAGTCTCACTGCGTCGCGGGGTGCGGGGACGTGCGATCAAGACTGAGGGCACCAACATGGCCTTTCGCCGCCAAGTCCTGGCCGATTTGGGTGGCTTTGACCCTGCCTACCACTTTTACCTGGATGAAACTGACGTCAACATGCGCCTCGCGGCCAAAGATTGTCTGACCGCAATCGTCCCGATGGCACAGGTCCACCACGGGTTTGCGGCAAGCCGCCGCCGCAGAGGGGACCGCGTTCCGCTGGACCTGTTCGAGATCGGGGCAAGCCTCGTCGCCTTTGTCCTGCGACATGGTGCGGGGTTGGATCACGACACCATCCGGCAATCAGAGCGGGATCGGCAGCGAAAGCGGCTTCTGGGCCATATGGTGGCGGGACGGATCGGGCCAGAAGATGTGGGCCGCATTCTTGCAACTTTTGATGCAGGTTGGCGGGATGGGCAGACGCGCAAGCCGATTGGGCTAACGCCGCTTGGTCAACCTGCCGTTTCATTCCAGAAATTTACGCCGACGACGCACAAGGGGCACGTGATCTATGGGTGCCGCCCTTGGCAGCGCCGCTCTGCCCATCGAAAAACGCTGGCGGCTGTCGCGGGGGGGTATCATGCCAGCCTGTTTGTCTTCAGTCCCACGATACGCAGGCATTCGATCCGTTTTACTCCGCAAGGCTACTGGCTGCAGCGGGGTGGACTGTTCGGGGCCTCAAAGAGAGACCAGCGCGTGATGCGCTTTTGGAACTTCTCATCGAGGCTTCAAGCAGAAGTCGAAGACGTGACTAATTTTCGTCAAATACCCCAAATATACTTTAATTAGTTCAGCCAAGGGGGATATTAGAGAGATCAGGGCGTTCTCCCGTCATTTCGCCAAGTTCTTTTTGTCTAAGCGTGGTACCGTTCAGGCCCGAGGGTGATAGAACGTTGACAGTGGTTGTGAAGGATAAGTCATGAAGAAGCGTGTAACAAAAGCGGTTTTCCCGGTCGCTGGACTAGGAACCCGTTTCTTGCCAGCCACAAAGTCTGTGCCAAAGGAAATCATGACCTTAGTGGACCGGCCGCTGATCCAATACGCCATTGATGAAGCCCGCGCCGCCGGTATCAAGGAGTTCATCTTTGTGACGGCCCGCGGCAAGTCGGCCCTCGAAGACTACTTTGACCTCGCCCCCGAGCTTGAATCCAAGCTGCGCAAGGATGGCAAGGACGAGCTCCTCGAAATTCTCAAGACGACCAACATGGATAGCGGTGCGATTGCCTATATCCGCCAGCACAAGGCGCTGGGCCTTGGCCACGCAGTCTGGTGTGCCCGCCGCCTGATCGGTGATGAGCCTTTTGCCGTCATGCTCCCTGATGACGTGATCGCCGCGGAAAAGCCCTGCTTGCAACAGATGGTTGAGGCGCACGCCGAAACCGGGGGCTGCATGGTCGCCGCAATGGAGGTCCCCGGCTCGAAGGTGTCTTCTTACGGTGTCCTCGATATCGATGAGGACATGGGGTCCATCGTCAAGATCAAAGGCATGGTCGAAAAACCGCCAGTGCACGAAGCTCCATCTAACCTTGCTGTCATCGGTCGTTACATCCTGACGCCAAATATTCTCAAGAACCTCAACTCGATCAAGCCGAGCGCAGGTGGCGAATTGCAACTGACCGACGCGATCGCCGCTGAGACCGCTAAGGGGAACAATGTCTTTGGGTATCGGTTCCGGGGAGAGCGTTTTGACTGTGGTTCCAAGGCGGGTTTCCTGCAAGCAACTGTTTCGTTCGGTCTGGCCCGCCCAGAACTTTGCGAGGAGTTTGGCCAGTATCTGCACGACATGGTGGCAATGCGAAACGCCGCGCAATAGGCGATGTCCTGAGGGCCGATGACGGAACCGACGCCTTCTGCCCGACTTCTCGATCTCTCTCGCCTTGTATCGCGGTCTGGGAGGGGCCTTACCGGCGTTGACCGGGTAGAACTGGCCTATGCACAGGCCCTTTCGGCGGACCCGCTCCCACTTTGGGGTCTTGTCAAAACGTCTTTGGGCTACCTCTTGTTGGATCGGCAAGGTGTCGTCGCCGTGACCAAGGCCGCGACGACTGACAGCTGGGGCCAACCTGACCTCTTGTCCCGGCTCTCTTATCGTTTGGATCATCGGCGTCAGGCGGGGCAAAGCCTCGCCCGTTCGCTTGCCGTGGGGCGTTCGACGGGGTTGAGATTGCCGACCCTCCTGCAACGCTGCCTGCCGGATGGGATGGCCTATCTCAACGTTGGACACAGCAATATCACCGACAGGATGTTTCGGGCCATCCGCACCGTACCAAGGTCGCGGATTACGGTCATGATCCACGATACCATCCCCCTTGATCTGCCCGATATGCAGCGGGCCGGCACAGTAGAACAGTTCGCGGTCAAGCTGGACTGCGTCGCCCGCCACGCTGATCTGGTGATCTGCCCCTCACGGGCCAGCCGGGCGGATATTTTGCGCCACATCGGCCCCGAGGCCCGCCCGAAGGTTCTGGCCTTCCATCTGGGACACACACCGGTTCAGCCGGACCCTGCGGATTTACCGGCCGGGCTGGACCTGCTGACACCATATTTCGTCGCCCTGGGTACGATTGAGCCGCGCAAGAACCACGCCCTGCTTTTGGATGCATGGGATGCGATGGGCCCCCAGCGGCCCAATTTGTACATCTGCGGCAACAGGGGCTGGCGCAATGACGAGGTTTTTTCCCGCCTCGACAAAGGGATCAAAGGGGTCGTCGAGTTGCCCGGCCTGTCCGACGCAGGGGTCGCCGCACTCTTGCAGGGTGCGCAGGCCCTGGTGTTCCCGTCCCTTAGCGAGGGGTTTGGCTTGCCGCTGATCGAGGCTGCGGCGCTGGGCGTACCAGTGATTTGTGGCGATCTTGCCATCTGTCACGAGGTGCTCGGCCAGCATGCCGTTTACCTGTCGCCAACAGATTGTTATCAATGGATCAAGAAGATTGAGGCAATGGCGCTAAGACCACGAGCATCTATCGCAGGACCGGCCTTTGACCCCCCCAAGTGGGACGATCATTTCAAGGCCGTGTTAAGCGTGACATGATATCCCGGTCCAAGGCCGCCCGATCACTGGTGCGATGAGGAAACGTGTTTGGGGTTCTTCCAGTCATATGGGCTGAGGTTACAGCGCAAGAGGTGGCGCATCCGCGCGCGCCGCAAGGCGCGTCAGCTCAGTGTTGTCTCCGACAACTCTGCCGGAGTGCAACCCGACGACATCCTCGTGTTTTCCACCTTCCGGAACGAGAATGTTCGCCTTCCCTATTTCCTGGACTACTACCGCCGGATCGGGGTCAGCCACTTTTTCATGGTCGACAACGACAGTGACGATGGCGGCAGGGAGTTCCTCGCCCAACAGCCTGACGTGACGCTCTGGACCACGACAGGCAGCTATAAGCGGGCGCGTTTCGGGGTGGACTGGATCAACTGGCTGCAGATGCGCCATGGGCACAACCATTGGTGCCTTGTCGTCGATCCTGATGAGCTTTTGGTTTACCCCTTTTGCGATACCCGGCCCATTCGGGCGTTGACCGATTGGCTTGACGCGTCGTCAATCAAGTCATTCGGGGCAATGCTTTTGGACATGTACCCCAAGGGCCGCGTTGAAGACGCGCGGTACGAGCGTGGGGCTGATCCTCTGGATCTGGCGTGTTGGTTCGATGCGGGTAACTACACCATCTCGCGAAATGGTCGCTTCGGGAACCTGTGGATTCAGGGCGGACCACGGGCCCGCAAGTTCTTTGCCGATGAACCCGAGCGGGCGCCCGCGCTGAACAAGATCCCCTTGGTCAAATGGGACAAACACTATACCTACGTCAGCTCGACCCACATGCTTTTGCCGCGCGGCCTTAATCTCGTCTACGATGAGTGGGGGGGCGAAAAGGCCTCGGGCGTGCTTCTCCATACCAAGTTCCTCGATACCTTCGGCAAGAAGGCAGAAGAGGAGCTGGCACGCAAACAGCACTACGCCAATAGCCATGAATACAGGGCCTATGCGACTGGCCTGATCGACGACCCCGATCTTTGGTGCAAGTGGAGTGAGAAGTACATCAATTGGCGCCAGCTTGAGATTCTGGGACTCATGTCCAAGGGTAACTGGGCATGACCGTCGGGATCGTGATGCTGGTTCACACCGCGCTCGACCGGGCAGAGCAGGTAATCCGCCATTGGGTTGCCGCCGACTGCCCTGTCGTCGTCCACGTGGACAAGACGGTTGAGCGAGCGACCTATGATGCCTTCGTAGAATCCCTTGCTGACCTTCCAACCGTGTTGTTTTCAACCCGGCATCGCTGCGAATGGGGCACCTGGGGCATTGTGGCGGCCAGTCAGGCGGCGAGTGAGCTGATGCTTCGGACATTTCCGCAGGTCCGGCACGTCTACCTCGCCTCTGGTTCCTGCCTGCCACTGCGGCCACCGCAAGAGCTGAAGCGTTATCTGGATGCCCGCCCGATGACAGACTTCATCGAAAGCGCGACAACGGCCGACGTTCCCTGGACCGTTGGCGGCCTGTCGGAAGAACGGTTTACCTTGCGCTTTCCGTTTTCGTGGAAACGGCATCGGCGTCTGTTTGACCGCTACGTCAGCCTTCAACGCCGCTTCAAGATGCACCGAAGGATCCCACCCGGCCTTGTGCCTCATATGGGCTCCCAATGGTGGTGCCTGACCCGTCGAACGCTTTCGGCTATTCTTGAGGACCCGGATCGCAAGATCTACGACGACTATTTTCGCAAGGTCTGGATACCGGACGAAAGCTACTTTCAGTCTTTGACGAGGCTATATTCCCAGCATGTCGAAAGCCGGTCCCTGACATTGTGCAAATTCGACTTTCAGGGCAAACCGCACATCTTCTACGACGACCACCTGCAGTTGCTGCGCCGGTCCGACTGTTTCGTGGCCCGCAAGATCTGGCCCCACGCGGATCGCCTTTATGAGGCGTTCCTAAACCCGGATGGACGCAGCGTGGCCGAGGCAGAGCCTAATCCGGGGAAGATCGACCGGGTGTTTTCGAAGGCAGTCGAACGGCGGACCCGGGGCCGTACCGGCCTATACATGCAACGCCGTTTTCCCAATGAGAACTGGGAAAACGGCGTAACTGCTGCTCCCTATTCTGTGTTTGAGGGGTTTACCGAGCTTTTCGAGGACTTTGAGGCATGGCTCTCGCGCGCGACCGGCGCCAAGGTTCACGGACATCTCTACGCCCCCGATCGCGTGATGTTCGAGGCGGGACAAACCACGTTCACCGGGTCCATGTCCGACAGCGCGGCCCTGCGGGACGCCAATCCCCGCATGTTCCTGACGAACCTGATCTGGAACACCAGGGGCGAGCGGCAGTGCTTTCAGTTTGGTCCGATGGACCAGCAGGACATCAGCTGGGACATCGCTAAGGACCCGAATGCCCAGATCTCGGTCATATCGGGGGCATGGGCTGTGCCGCTGTTCCAGTTGAACCGCAATTTCGCGGAGTTGCGGGCCGAGGCTGCGCAGCTGCAGCGGATCGAATCTGAACACCTGCGCGCCCTCCGCTCACCCTATGCCAAAGCGCGGGTTCGCATCTGGACGATGGCAGAGTTTATCGAAAGCCCGATGGAGGCTTTGCAGAGCGTGGTCGACCAGATCGGCACCAAGGGGCCCCGCCGTCTTGCCGAGGTGCCGCGCATGGTTGATCTGGCAGGCTTTGGCCAGTTCCTTCAAAACCTCAAGAACCAGGGGATGCACCCCTATCTGATGGGTGATTTTCCGGTGGACCCCCCGCTGAAGAACCAGCCGCCTGCCCCCCGCAAACCCTATCTGGTAAAGTAGAACATGGCCCGGTTCGACTATTTCATCGTGTTTGCCGAAATGCGGACAGGTTCAAATTTCCTGGAATCGAACCTGAATACCTTTGACGGGGTGTCCTGCCTTGGAGAGGCGTTCAATCCCCATTTCATCGGCTATCCCGACAAGACCGAAATCCTTGGCGTGTCGCAGTCGTCGCGCGATGCCAACCCAACCATTCTGCTTGATCGCATCAAGGCCGAAAGCATGGGCCGTCCGGGGGTGATCGCCGGGTTCCGCTTTTTCAATGACCACGATCCTCGTGTCCTGGATCAGTGCCTCGCTGACAAACGCTGCGCCAAGATTGTACTGACCCGGAACCCGATCGACAGCTATGTCAGCCGCAAGATCGCCTCGGCGACGGGCCAGTGGAAACTGACCAATGTCACCCATGCCAAATCCCAGGCTGTCCGGTTCAACGCCGCCGAGTTCACCCGCCATCTGGACGCTTTGCAAGGCTTCCAGGTGCGCATCATGGGTGCGCTCCAACGCTCTGGCCAGACTGCGTTCTATGTCGACTACGAAGACATCCAGGACCTTGAGGTCATGAACGGACTAGCGGCCTGGCTAGACATTCCCGCCCGGATCGAAGGGCTCGACAAAAAGCTCAAGAAACAGAACCCCGAACCGCTCGACTCTAAGGTCGCCAACTATGACGAAATGGTTGACGCGCTCGCCCGACTTGATCGGTTCAACCTGACCCGAACCCCGAATTTCGAGCCAAGACGCGGACCCGCTATCCCGACCTACCTTGCCGCCTCAAGAACCCCGCTGCTGTATCTGCCTGTACGTTCTGGCCCGGAAAAGGCGGTGGCTGATTGGTTGGTAGCCCTTGATGGAGCAGATGTGCGGGACAGGTTCACCAACAAGACCTTGCGAACCTGGATGACACAACATCCCGGGCATCGCAGCTTTACCGTTCTGCGCCATCCCCTGGCGCGCGCCCATGCGGCCTTCTGTGACCATATGCTTCCGGTCGATGGACCCGGTGCCTTTACAGAGATGCGCCAGAGCCTGCGCCGGTCGTTCGCGCTTCCACTGCCAGAGGGGGCGATTGGGGACGACTACGATCTCGCGGCGCACCGCGCGGCCTTTGGCGTCTTTTTGACTTTTGTGAAGGCGAACCTGAACGGTCAGACTCACCTTCGCATTGATCCAGCATGGGCAAGCCAGCTGGTCCTATTGCAGGGGTTTGCAGGTTTTGCCCCGCCTGACATGATCCTTCGCGAACAGACGCTGGCGAAGGATATTGCCCGACTGGCAGAGCAGGTGGGCCGGCCCGATGCCCCAGTACTCACCGCTTCGACGGATCCCCACAGGTCTGTCCTTGAAGGGATCTATGATCAGTCACTTGAGGGTGCGGCCCGGGATGCATACCCGAGGGACTACGAAGTATTCGGATTTGGCAACTGGACCTGACTTGGGCGACAACCGGGATCAGGCGGCCTGTATAGCGGTCGTGTCCGTCAGGATCGTGTGCAATGTTGCAGGATCGTCGTTGGCCCGCAGCTTGGCCCTGATATTGGCGTCACGCAGGGTCCTGGACACCAGGGCAAGCGCCTTTAGGTGATTCACCCCTGCATCCGCCGGTGCAAAAAGGGCAAACACAAGATCGACAGGCTGACGATCAACCGAATCGAAATCAAGCGGACGTTCCAGCCGTATGAAAAGCCCGCAGACGTCGTCGATGTTGGCAAGCCGCGCGTGGGGCAGGGCAACACCCTGTCCCACACCGGTTGGCCCAAGGGCCTCACGTTCCATCAAGGCATCGACAACTGTAGACTGGTTCAGGCCATAAATGGACTCGGCCATGTCTGCGAGGTCGTGAAACAGGCGCTTCTTGCTGCTCGTGGCGCCAACAAGCTTTACGCTGTCGACCTTGAGAATGTCCGCCAGTTGCATGTCGTCGAGGTCCTGTCTGCTCTTGTCACCCGGCTAGCCGGCTGCCCTTGGATCAATCCAGCCGATGTTTCCGTCTTCTCGCCTATAGACGACGTTGATCTCGCTGCTCTTCTCATTGCGGAATACAAGAACCGGCGCGTGTGCCAATTCCATCTGCATCACCGCTTCCCCCACCGACAGGGAGGGGATCTTTGCTTGTAACTCTGCAACGATGATCGGGCTATCGGGGGCTGCCCCGGACTCGTCCTCGTCCTCTGTTGCGGCGAGGATATACGAGCCTGCGTCCGAAAGTTCAACCGGGTCTGGTCGGGCCTTGTGGTGGTCCTTCAACCGTCGCTTGTAGCGGCGCAGCTGTTTGCCCATTTTTTCGCACCCGGCATCGAAAGCAGCATAGATTTCATTGGCCCGGCCCGTCGCCTGAGCCGTCAGGCCCGTGGACAAGTGCACTACCGTTTCGCAGACGTACTCATGCCCGCTACGGGAAAAGACGACATAAGCTTCGGTTGGCCGACCGGCATATTTGTCGACCGTTTCGCCCAACTCTGTCTTGACGTGGGTTTGGAGGGCCTCACCGATGTCGATTTGCTTTCCGCTGATCTGGTAGCGCATCTCGTTTCCTCTTCAGTTAGTCGCAAGGATTCATGACGGCAAAGCAATTTGCTTTGGTCGCAGATGAGTCGCAGCGATGGGAATTGATGAATTGGTATAATCGGTCAGTGCTTTAGGAGATCGGACAAAGACGCCCGGCAGGTTCTTTTGGCAAGGATGACCAATGACTCTCATCCCCTCCATTTCGCCTTACACGACCCGTAGTTGTCAATGATCCTGTGCAGGTTGTTTTTGGCAACAGTCAGTTCACACGAAAGGTCTGTCCCAGATAGACCCTGCGCACGTTCTCATCGCGGATCACCTCATCCGCGGTGCCGGACATCAGGACCTTGCCGTCGTGCAGGATATAAGCGCGATCTACGATTTCGAGGGTCTCGCGCACATTGTGATCGGTGATCAGCACGCCAATGCCCCGGTCGCTCAGGTCGGATACCAGTGATCTGATTTCGCCAACCGCGATTGGATCGACGCCAGCGAATGGTTCGTCCAGCAGGACATACCTTGGCCCGGCGGCGAGGCATCGGGCAATCTCGACCCGGCGCCGTTCACCGCCCGACAGGGCAAGCGCGGGCGCGCGACGCAGATGCTCGATGGCGAATTCGGACAACAGTTCTTCCAGCCGCTCGCGCCGGGTGCTGTGATCTGGTTCGGCAATCTCAAGAATCGACAGGATGTTGTTTTCAACAGAAAGTCCGCGAAAGATCGACATTTCCTGGGGCAGGTAGCCAATACCAAGCCGCGCCCTGCGATACATCGGTAGCAAAGTCGCGTCGCGGCCATCGACCATAACCTGGCCACCTTCTGGCATAACCAGCCCTGCGATGGCGTAAAAGCAGGTCGTCTTGCCCGACCCGTTGGGGCCAAGCAGGGCGACAACTTCGCCTCGGTCAAGCGACAGGCTGACGTCGCGGATCACCGGCCTCTTGCGATAGCTTTTGGAAAGGTTGGTGACCCTTAGGCCCGCTTGGCCCTCGCGCACTGTAAGCATCGTGTTCTGGTCGGCCATCAATTGGCCCCTTGCTCGAACACCGTTCTGACCCGGCCATCCATGCGGGCTGTCCCTGTCTGAAGGTTCACGACCATGCTTTCGGCTGACAGGGCGCTGTTCCCTTGGGTCAAAAGGACATCGCCAGTCAGCGTCAACTCTCCGGCAACAAGGTCGTAGATGGCATTCTGGGCCTCGGCCGCCTCGGTCTCGGTGGCAAATGTGACGCCGCCCGATGCTGTCAATCTTGCGATCTGGCCGGTCACTTCGTCATAGACAACCTCGACCGTTTCGGCCGAAACGCGCAGGCTTCCCTGCCCAATCAGAACACTGCCGCTGAAGGTGGCACTTCGGCTGTCCTGATCGACGGTCAACTGATCGGCCGTAATCTCGACCGGAGCGGTGGGATCAGCGGTGATTCCGCCCAAGGCGATGTTGGTTTGCGCAGCGGCCTGAAACGGGATCAGCACCAGAAGGGCAAGCGCGGTCAGACGAGGCAACATCACGGTCATAGGTCCTTATGGTTGGGGCTGGTATAGCAGGCGGACACCGCCATTGAAAACCATCTGCGATCCCTCCCCCGACTGGGAGGTCGAAAGGACGAGACCGCCTGCACTGAATTCTCCGTAAGGTGCCTGCGCTTCAAGCGCGCCCATCGAAGTCACGGTTCCGCTGTCGAGGTCAGCGACAAGGCCTGCGGTCTCCAGGACATAGCCGCTTGAAGTTGTGACGCGGGCAAGGCCTGTCAGACGGGCGATCTTGCTACGCGGTTCGATCTGCCCTTGTCCGGCTGTAATCTCGACCCGGCTTCCATCGGTCGCGTCGATGGTCGCCCGTATGGTACTGACGCTGAATGAATCCCGCTGACCAAGATCGGGCCTGATCTCGTTGGCGTTGATCGAAATGACAGAGCCGTCGTCAGCAATCCCGGCAAAGTGCGGATCGCCGATCCTTGGGTCGATGGCAATCGCCTCGATCTCGGCGAAAGGGATCGCAGGGTCTGGCTCCGGCCCGTTGGCAAAAAGGAACATGGTCGACAAAAGGGCAAGGGCACCCAGCGGCAAAAGCACTTTCAGCCCCGCCACGAAATGAGAGTAAAGGTTCCCTTGCCTGTCCATCAATGCGCGAAGATGTCCATTTCAGGCCAACCCGCCAGATCCAGCTTGGATCGGGTAGGCAGGAACTCGAAACAGGCCTGCGCCATTTCAGTGCGGCCTTCGCGGGCGAGCATTGCGTCTAGCGCAAGACGCAACTTGTGTAGGAACAGGACATCGGATGCAGCATAGTCAAGCTGTGCTGATGTCAGGGTTTCAGCGCCCCAGTCGCTTTGTTGCTGATGCTTTGAGATGTCGATGCCGCAGAGATCGTTCAAAAGGTACTTCAGCCCGTGCCGGTCGGTGAAGGTCCGGACAAGTTTGGACGCGATCTTGGTGCAGTATACCGGTGCAGCCAGCGCCCCGAAGGCATTGTAAAGCGCTGCAATATCGAACCGGCCAAAGTGAAACAGCTTGAGGACGTTCGGATCTGTCAACATAGCGCAAAGGTTCGGCGCCTCGGTCTGGCCGATGGCCACCTGAACAAGATGGCAGTCACCGTCGCCGCCCGACATCTGGATCAGGCACAGCCGGTCCCGGTGGGGGTTCAGCCCCATGGTTTCGCAATCAATCGCGACAATGGGCCCAAGGTTCAGGCCATCGGGGAGATCGCCGTGATAAAGGTGATTGGCCATGCTGTGCTTTCTTCTTCAGGACAAGGGACGGATGCATTGGGGACCGAGTGGCTTGAGTCTGCGCCGCTTGTCAATGTTCAGGCAGGCCAGAGATAGGGTGACGGGACGTATCATACCAGTCTTCGCGGGATTTCAGCCCAGCAAGATCGTGCGGATCAGGTCCGCGATCTGGGCCGGGTCCTCTTCGTGGGCCAGATGCCCAAGGCCGGGCAGTTCGACAACCGTTGCATTGGGCAGGATGCGGGCGGCGTCACGGCTTGTCTTTGGGGGCACGGCCAGATCGTTGGCCCCAACGATCAGGTGAACCGGGCAAGGGATGTCGCCAAGCCGGCTTAGCAGTCCATCCAGCGACCATTGCGCCATCATGGCAAGGGTCGCATCCACATGAGTCCGGTCGGTGGCAAGCCTGCGGTAAAGGGTGATCCCCTCTTCATCAAGCTTTGACCCTGTCCCCTTGATCAGGTTCCGCACGCTGGATTCGGTGGCTGCTGCCGTAAACAGGCTTGCCGAAAACGGGTTCAGGGCCAAAACCTTAGCCAGCATGGGAAACAACCAGCCTGCGACCCCTTTGAAGTTGCTGAGGGCTGGGTTCAGCCCGATCACGCAGCCATCCGGGACCGCACCCAATTCGGCGAGGCGCAGGGCGATGGCACCACCAGCCGAATGGCCGATGAGGGCGCGGGGGGCCCAGCCGTTGTCACGGATCAAGGCCAACACATCCTCAGCCATAGCATCCAGCCCATAGCGGCTGCGCGATCCGGCTTGGGTCAGCCCCTGACCGGGCAGGTCGATGGATACGACGTGATAGGATTGGGCAAGCAGAGGGAACAGACCCCTCCAGCTTTGGGTGGCACCGCCTGCTCCGTGGATCAGGATCAGGGTCTCGCCTTCCCCTGCCTCCTGAATGTGCCAGCGGTGGGGGCGCAGCAGTTGCATGCGCGAATGTTCGCGCAGGGGCCAGCCCTCGGCGTCCTGTGGCCAGCGCACAGCCTAGCCCAAAACGTCAGAGACGGCCTGCGACAACCGTTCGGCATTGGCACGGGGCAAGGGCAGGTAGACCGCGCCTAGCGTCTGGGCGAGGCTTTCCAGCGCCTTTTCGGGCCGGTTTCCGGTGTCGATGACAACACCGTCCAGCCCTGCCATGCGCAATCCACGGGCAACGCGCTGGGCGTCTTCTGCAGCAAGCGGGCGGTTCGCCGTGCCGTCTAGGGCAATGTTGGCCCGTCCATCGGTCAGCAGGGCAAGGGTCGGTGTCAGCCCGCGCCGTCCGGCCTGATCGGCCATGTGCAGCGCGGCCTGAAGGCCGGCGGCCAGCGGGGTCCCGCCGCCTCCCGGCAGGCTGGCCAAACGCCGTTTGGTTTGCACAAGGCTGCGTGTCGGCGGTAAAAGAACCTCTGCGAAAGTGCCCCGGAACGCGACAAGTGCCACATGATCGCGGCGGGCGTAGGCCTGCGCCAACAGCAATTCGACCGCGCCCTTTGCCTCGGCCAGTCGGGCCAGCGCGGCAGAGCCTGAAGCGTCGACCGCAAAGATCAACAGCCGGTCGGACCGGTCCTCGTAGCGTTTGACCCGTATGTCCGAGGGGCGGATGTATAGGCCCGCTGATTTGGGGCTGGCCTGAGCCCGGATGGTCTGCCAAGGGGCCGCTGCCCGCAGGGTGCCAACGATGTCGATCCGTGCGCCATCTCCCAGCCGGCCGGGCCGTGAGGGCAGGGGCCTGCCCCGTCGGTTGCCCTTCTTCTTGGCCCCGGTCCCGCTGCCCTTGCCACGTCGCGCCTTTTGGGCTGCGATCCTTGCAAGCAGGTCGTCAGGGATAAGGGCGCGGACAGCCTCAAGCAGCAGTTCGTCCGGCAACTTAAGGCTGTCCTGATCCTGATCGTCGGGTGCATCGCTTTCGGACTCGGGGTCGGACGGTGGTGGCGGCTCTTCAGTTTCGTCCTCTTGCGGGGCGGGGAATTGGGTGGCTCGGTGCGACAGGACAAGGGCGCATCCGGTTGCGATATCCTCATCCATAATCTCGGGCCGTCCTTCAAGCGCGGCGATCGCCCGTGCGGCGCGCAGGGCAAACAAGGCAGCCCGACCAGAGCCAACGCCAAAATCGGCACAAAGGCCAACGATCCGCCCCAGATCCTCGGGTCCGGTCTGAACCGTTGCGAGCATGGCGCGAGCGTCTTCCAACTCTTCTGCGTCGGGGCCAAAGCCGGTGACGTCGCCCAGAGGCACGTCGTTCAGGTCAATGGCAAATGCCATCCGCTCGGCCAACGCGGCGGGGAGGGTTTCGTCGTCTTCGGACCCCTCATCAAGGGCGATCAGGCAATGCCCGCGCCCTTCGTCAAGGGTCAGGGCCAACCGGGCGGCCAGCTCTGATGTCGTCCGTTCGGCCATGGCCAGCACTAGGGCCGACGGGTCGGCCAGCAGGCCGCGTTCCGTCACGAAATGGCCCGACGATAGCGTGGCTGGCAAATCCAGCCCACCGTAGAGCGCCGAATCCGTCACCGCCGGATGCAGCCGGGTGCGGGGCAGCGGGATTGCGCCAAACATATCTGTCAGGGCATCGCGCACCGGACCCGAGCGGGCACGGATCGCCATGCCGCCCAACCCTTTTGGATCGATCGCCAGCAAGGCAAGGGCGGTGGTCGCCCGGCCAAAGGGGGTAGAGAGGTCAGCCAAGAACCTCCTCCACGATCCGCCCGACGCGGGCGCCGCTTCCGGCTTCGTCCAGTGGATCGCGACGCAGACGATGGCGCAAGGCCATGGCCGCAACGTCGCGCACATGGCCACGGGTCAGTGCAGTGTCATCGCGCCATGCGGCATAGGCACGCGCGGCCTTGAGCAACGTCAGCTCGCCCCGCAGGCCGTCCGACCCCAAGGCAATGCACAACTTGGCCACGTCGCGCAGGGAATCGTCCGTCGTGCCCAGCTTCTTCAGGGTCTGGCGCGATCGCAGGATCTGGTCGCGGATCGTTGCATCCTCGGCCTGCCAGCGCAGCATAAAGGTCGTGTACTCGGTCTCGTAGGCATCGCGGCGGCGAATGACCTCAATCCGCTCCTCGATATCCTTGGGCGATGCCACTTCGACCGACAGTCCAAAGCGGTCAAGCAGCTGTGGCCGCAATTCCCCTTCTTCGGGGTTGCCTGATCCGACCAGCACAAAGCGGGCCGGATGGCGGATCGACAGGCCCTCGCGTTCGACAACGTTTTCTCCCGACTGCGCCACGTCGAGCAGCAGGTCGACGATGTGATCCTCCAGCAGGTTGACCTCGTCGATATAAAGGTAGCCTCGGTTGGCGCGTGCCAGAAGGCCGGGCTGGAACGCCTTTTCCCCTCGGGTCAGCGCCCGTTCGATATCCAGCGCGCCGGTCACCCGGTCCTCGGTGACACCAAGGGGCAGGTCCACGACAGGTGTCGCAATTTCCTGCGTTTGCTTGGTCGTGATCCCGGCCCATTCGGGCACGCCCGCCGGAGTTTCCGAGTTGATGGGACACCCCTTCACGGCCGTGATCGGGGGCAGAAGTGCAGCAAGTGCCCGCACGGCTGTGGATTTGCCGGTTCCCCGATCCCCAAAGACCAGAACCCCCCCGATAGAGGGATCAATGGCGGTAAGGATCATGGCCCGCTTCATTTCGGCCTGGCCGACGATAGCTGAGAAGGGAAAGGGGTGTTTCATGCGGCGTCTTTCAATCGATCAAGTGGAGAGCGCCCGGCCCATGAGCCCATATCGGACTGCACGGCAAAGCGGGCATAAAGTTCTTCGCGAAACCAGCCTTCCTCGCGGACGGCTTTGATCGCCTCGGCATGTGGCCCGGTCCGGGCAAAGGCGGCCATAGCGGCCTCGGATGGCCAGATGGAAAAGGTGACCTGGTGCAACAGGGGCACCTCGCCGATTCCGATCTTGAAGGCGACGTTCGTATCCTTGCCGATCATGGCAGAGATATCGGGCACGCGTCCCCAAAATCGTGTGGCGATCGAGGGCCGGACCGTGGCCCGGGTCAATGCCGCGAGGGGGCCGTTGGTGGCGGGGGTCCCGACTTTGAACGGCGTCTTTCCGGCCCAATGTCCGCGTGACGACGTTGGGGTAAGGAACACCGTCCAATCTTCGACCGCTTTGGTCCGGTAACCGGCAAAGACCTTCGCCTCTGCAACCCGCGCCCGCGCCGTCGCCTCATCCGGCCATGTGGCCAGGATCGCGTAGACGGCGGTATTAGGAACGGGGGTAAACCCTTCGCCGGTGCCCGATCCACACAACTTCCAGAACCCGATGTCCGGGGTGCGGCCCAGAGGGAGCCGTGCTGCCCCCATCTGGGTCAACGCCCAAAGGCGAGCGCCGAGGCCCGCAAAGCGAAAGAACGAAAGGCTGACGGTTTGGGTCACGAGTCAGAAAGTCCAATAGTGTCAACTTATCCTGACACATGGCTCCCGCTTTGGAAAGGTACTAGCGTCCCGGTCAAATTCATTCGCGTGACGGCAGGATCAGTCGCGCAGATTCCGTGTTTTCTTTGTTGGGCGTTGATGCACGGGCCGCTATGGCTCGACCCCGGTCCAGCCAACCTATTCAAGGTGGTTCGAACTTTGGATGGGACCCCGGCCCATTTCTAAGATTGTCAACTTAGATTGACACCGCTATCGTTTGGGCATGATGACACATCCCTTTCCTATCGCGCGTCCACATGACGCCATCGTCGTTGGTGCAGGCCTTGGTGGATTGGCGGCAGCGATGCGGCTTGGTGCCAAGGGATATGCAGTTACGGTCATTGACCGTCTGGATCGTGCCGGTGGGCGCGGATCATCCGTGACCGAGAATGGCCATCGATTCGATCTGGGTCCGACCATTGTAACCGTGCCCCAGGTCTTTAAAGAGCTTTGGTCAGAATGCGGCGAGGACTTCCACAAGGATGTTGACCTGCGTCCGCTGGACCCATTCTACGAGATCCGCTGGCCCGATGGCAGCGTTTTTGCCGCGACCGGCGACACCGACCGCATGGTCGAAGAGGTCGCACGGCTGAGCCCGCGGGACGTAAAGGGGTACAAAAGGTTTCTCAAGGACTCGGCCCGACGGTTCGTTGTGGGATTCGAGGGCATGGTAGACAAGCCGATGCACAAGTTCTGGAGCACCGGAAAGGTGATCCCCGAATTTGCCCTCTTGCGGGCTGACAAGTCGATTTTTGGTTTGGCCAAATCACGGGTCAAGGACCCCCGGTTGCAGATGGCGCTGTCGTTTCACCCGCTGTTCATTGGCGGTGATCCGATGCATGTGACGTCCATTTACGCCCTCGTCAGCCATCTCGAAAAGGAATACGGCGTTCACTACGCCATCGGCGGGGTTCAAGCGATTGCCGATGCCATGAAGGGTGTTGTCGAACGGCAAGGTGGACAGGTTCACCTGAATACCGAAGTCGATGAGATCGTGGTCGAGAATGGCGCTGCCAAGGGCGTTCGTTTGACCGACGGAACGACGCTGGCTGCACCGCTCGTCGTGTCCAACGCCGACGCCGGATTTACCTATGACCGACTTCTCAGGAACCATCCCCGAAAACGTTGGACGACAAAGAAGCTGGACAAGACCCGTTGGTCGATGGGCCTGTTTGTCTGGTACTTCGGCACGATGGGCACGGCCGAAATGTGGAAGGACGTTGGTCACCACACGATCCTGAGCGGGCCGCGCTATGAAGGTCTGCTGAACGACATCTTCATCAAAGGCAAACTCGCCGATGACATGAGCCTTTATCTGCATCGGCCCTCTGTCACGGACCCGAACGTTGCCCCAAAGGGGGACGATACATTCTACGCCCTGTCACCGGTTCCGCACCTTGGACACGATAACCCGGTGGACTGGCAGAAAATGTCGAAGGTCTATCAGGCCAAGGTTGCTGTCGTTCTGGAACAGACCATCCCCGGCTTTCAGGACCACCTTTCGGCATCCATGATCTATACTCCCGAAGATTTCCGCGACCGCTATCTGTCGCCACATGGTTGTGGCTTTTCGATTGAGCCGCGCATTCTGCAATCTGCCTGGTTCCGTCCGCACAATGTCAGCGAAGAGGCCCGCGGGCTTTATCTGGTCGGGGCTGGAACGCATCCCGGTGCAGGTTTGCCCGGGGTAGTGTCCAGCGCCAAGGTTCTGGGCCGCATGGTGCCCGATGCGCCCACTTGGGTGGAAGAGCCGAAGGCGCCGAGGCTGGCTGCGGAATGACCAGGACGACCGGCATCCGGGCCGAGGATCTGGCCCATTGCGAGGCTGTGATCCGCACGGGCTCTCTTTCCTTTCATGCCGCCTCCCGCCTTTTGCCTGCGTCGGTGCGTGACCCGTCGCTGGCGCTCTATGCCTTTTGCAGGCTCGCCGATGATGAGGTTGACGAAGGCAGTCAAAAGGCTGCGGCCGTTCTGGCGCTTCAAGAACGGCTTGATCTGGCCTATGCAGGCACCCCCAGGAACGCGCCTGAAGATAGGGCCTTTGCAGCCCTGATCGAACAATACGATATGCCCCGCGTTCTACCCGAGGCCCTTTTGGAAGGGTTGGCCTGGGACGCCCAAGTCCGGCGATATGCCACCCTGTCCGACGTGCGGGCGTATTCCTCGCGGGTGGCCAGCGCTGTCGGGGCGATGATGTGTGTGCTGATGCGGGTTCGCGATCCCGATGCGCTTGCCCGGGCCTGCGATCTTGGCGTGGCGATGCAACTGACCAATATCGCCCGCGATGTGGGCGAAGACGCGCGCGAAGGCCGCCTCTATCTGCCGACCGAATGGTTTGACGATGCAGGTATCGACCCGGACGCGTTCCTTGCGGACCCGCAACCGCGTCGTGAAATTCTGCGCATGACGTCAAAGCTGTTGTTCGAGGCTGATCGGCTTTACCTGCGTTCTGAGGCGGGCATTGCCGCCCTGCCTCGCGCCTCGCGAATGGGAATTTGGGCCGCCCGCCTGATTTATGCAGGGATCGGGGCAGAGGTGCGGCGTCAAGGCTGCGATTCGATCACGCAAAGAGCTCATACCAGCACGCTGCAAAAAGTGGGCTGGATGGGACAGGCAGCGGTTCGGGCTGCGACCTCGACCATCATGCCGCGATCGGCGGTCCTGTATGCCAAACCTCTTGCTGAAACGGCCTACCTGATTTCTGCGGCTGGTCATGAGAAACCAAGCCCGGGCAGGACCCGCGCCTTGTTGGACGTTCTGGCCGATCTCAAGGCCCGCGAGGTCCGATCTGACAATGGGCTTTGAACGGAGGGCCAACAGGCTTAGGTCCTATCGGGTCATCCCGAAAGGAGACCCTTGTGATGGATCCGACCCTATTTACCATCTTTCTGGCGACCTGCTTTGCTGCGGGCACAACAGGCGCGATGTTTCCAACCGGGCCATGGTACAAGGCCCTGAGAAAACCGTCCTGGACCCCACCAAACTGGGTCTTTCCGGTCGCCTGGACCTCGATCTACGTCCTGATCTCATTTGCCGCCGCCCGCGTCGCCCCGATTGAGGGGAGCCAATATGCGATGGCCTTCTGGGCTCTTCAGATCGCGCTTAACACGCTTTGGACCCCAGTCTTCTTTGGTCTGCGCAGGCTACGGGGGGCCTTGCCCATCATGGCCGGCCTCTGGCTTGCTGTCGCCGGTGCGACCTGGACCCATTTCCAGTTCGATTTCTGGGCTGGCTTGGCCTTTGTCCCTTATCTGACGTGGGTCACCGTGGCTGGGGCGCTGAACCTTGAGATCGCGCGCCTGAACCCAGACCAGAAGCCGATCGAACCCAGCAAGATCGAGGTTTGACCCGTTCAGCCCTGCAACGACCGCCGGTTCGCATCTTTTTTGGTAGCTGACGGCGGCCTTGCAGGGCGTCGTCGGTTTCCGGGGTCCACCCGCCTTTGCGTTTTAATTTCCGCCGTTATGGGCCACCCTCGCGCGTGAACAGAGGCCCTTGAAGGGCACGAAACATGAGGCGAGCATGATGTCGACAGTCTTTAGGGACCTCGTCGCGGATGCGACCTGACCCAGCTTCTTCGGCCTGAACGCCTTTCGGGGCCTATTCCCACAGGTGCCTTATTGCTTCCAACTGCGCTTGAGGGCGGCAAGCCAGTTGGCATGGGCAAGCTTGGTCAACAGCGCTTCGTCATAGCCGTGCTGGCCGAGCCTTTGCAGAAGGGCCGGCAGACCGGATGCATCGCGGATCACATCCGGCACGGTCGCCCCGTCAAAGTCTGAACCGAACCCTACCCGATCTTCGCCCAGCGCAGTGATCAGGTAGTCCAGGTGGCGCAGGATCGGATCCCACCCACAATCCGCCGCTTGCCTTCCATCAGAGCGTAGGAAGACTGTCGCGAAGTTCAGTCCGACCATCCCGTTGCTCTCCCGGATCATGGCAAGCTGGCGGTCCGTCAGGTTCCGGGTCGATGGGGTGACGGCATGGGCGTTTGAATGGGTGGCGATCAGCGGTGCATCCGTCAGGGCCGCCACGTCATCAAAACCCTTGCTGTTCAGATGCGACAGGTCGAGCATGATCCCAAGGTCATTGCAGGCCCGCACAAGCCGCTTGCCCGCGTCGGTCAGTCCCGGGCCGGTATCGGGTGATCCGGGAAACCGAAACGGAACCCCGTGCCCGAACACGGTTGGCCGGGACCAGACCGGACCCAGTGACCGAAGGCCCATGTCATGAAACAGGTAAAGCCCATCGAGGTCCGCACTGATGGCCTCTGCCCCCTCCATATGCATGACGGCGGCGATGGTACCGTCGTGTAGGCAGCCCTCGATATCCGCCACTGAAAGGCAAAGCCGGAGGGTTTCAGGCTGTGACCGGGCGAGGGCCTTCAGGTGCCCGGCCATCGAAAGGGCTATAGGCAGGGCAGTTGCCCTATCAACGGGGTCGGGCAAGGGCAGATCGTAGGGCGGCTGGTCCATACAAGCGTCAAGCGCGTCAAAGTCGGCGTCGGCCGGCGACGGGATGTAGATCGCGAACAGGCCCCCGGCAAAGCCGCCCTTTCGCATGCGGGCAAGGTCAAGATGGCCGGACCCATCAGGGCTGTTCCAGATCGCATCACGTTTGTCAGGGGCTTCGAGCAGCCGGAGGAGGAAGTCGTTGTGACCATCAAAAACGGGGATCATCAGGGCATACTCGGGTAAGGTGGGTTTAAACCCACCTTACGTGCAGAATGAGGGCCACCACCAGTGGAACGGCGGTCTCATGACGGTAGACTCAATGCCTCCTTTCTGGTTTTGACCCGTGGTACCCCCCAAATGGAAGATGCCTCCGATGTTGCGCGACTTCTTTTCGTATTATGCCCCGCACCGTCGGCTGTTTCTTCTGGACTTTGGCTGTGCGGTTCTGGCCGGTCTTTTGGCCTTGGGCTTTCCTCTGGCGGTGGCCGGTTTCGTCGATGTCCTGCTTCCTCAGGGTGACTGGTCGCTGATCATCCTGGCTTCTGTCGGCTTGCTGGGTGTCTACCTTGTGACGGCTGGTTTGATGGTTGTGGTCACCTATTGGGGCCACGTCCTGGGCATCGCGATTGAGACCGAGATGCGCCGCCGCGCCTTTGATCACCTGCAAAAACTGTCGGTGGGTTACTTTGACGAACAAAAGACCGGGCATCTGGTGGCCCGACTGACCAAGGACCTCGAAGAGATCGGAGAGGTGGCGCACCACGGACCCGAGGACCTGTTCGTGGCGATCATGACCTTTGTCGGTGCGTTAATCCTGATGTTCATGGTCCACCCGCAACTGGCCGCTGTGTCTGCCGCCATCGCGCCTTTGGTCATGTGGCTGGTGATCCGCTATGGCGGGGAAATGACGCTGAACTGGCAAAACCAGTTTGGCAGGATCGGCGCCTTCAATGCGCGGATCGAAGAGAACGTGGGCGGTGCCCGGGTCGTGCGCGCCTTTGCCAACGAGGATCATGAACGCGCCCTTTTCGCCAAGGACAACGCCCAATATCGGTCAATCAAGCACGACGCCTACCGGATCATGGCCGCGACGCTGGCCATCAACTTTCTTGGTATGCGGGTGGTTCAGGTCGTCATTCTGGTTCTGGGCACCTGGTTCGTCACCCAGGGCAGTCTGTCCGTCGGAGGCTTTGTCGGATTTTTGCTGTTGATCAATGTGTTCTACCAGCCGTTGGAAAAGATCGCGGCAGTGATCGAGACCTATCCCAAGGGCATTGCCGGATTTCGCCGCTATAGCGAGTTTCTCGCAACTGTGCCCGAGATCGTCGATGCCGAAGGCGCCGTCGAACTGGACGCCGTCCGGGGCGAGATCGGGTTTGAAGATGTCCAGTTCACCTATGCCACCTCTGGTCGCCCGATCCTGAAGGGGATCGACCTGAACGTCCGCGCCGGCGAAACGCTTGCCTTCGTTGGCCCGTCCGGCGCGGGCAAAAGCACACTACTTGCCCTTGTCCCCCGGTTTTATGACGTTGTCGAGGGCCGGATCACCCTCGATGGTCACGATATCCGCGATGTCACCGTGTCCTCCCTGCGCCGCCAGATCGGTATCGTCAGCCAGGACGTATTCCTGTTTGCTGGCACCCTACGTGAAAACATTGCCTATGGCCGACTGGGCGCGAGCGAGGACGAGATCCTCGCCGCCGCCCACCGCGCCCGCCTGGATGAGATGCTCGAGGGTCTTCCCGAAGGCCTCGACACCGTTATTGGCGAACGTGGGGTAAAGCTGTCGGGCGGTCAAAAGCAGCGTGTCGCCATTGCCCGCATCTTCCTGCGTAACCCGCCAATCCTGATCCTGGACGAGGCAACCTCGGCCTTGGATACCGAGACCGAGCGCAAGATCCAGGCGGCTTTGGCGGACCTGGCCGAGGGTCGGACGGTGCTGGTCATCGCCCACAGGCTGGCCACGATCCGGTCTGCGGACCGGATCGCTGTCGTGGTCGACGGCGCCATTGCCGAAATCGGCAGTCATTCGGAGCTGTTGATGCGCCAAGGCCCCTATTGGCGCCTGCACATGGCGCAGGTCACCGACCTGGCGGCGGAATGACGGTAAGGTGGGTTTAAACCCACCTTACTCTGCAAAAATCCACTTCGGTCGCCGTGGTACCCGAACGGCGAGCATCGGTTTGAGGAGGGGGGACCGAAACCGGTTAAGGTCCAGCGCCTCGTGCACGCCGGTCACATCCTCGCCCTCGATCCGGGTGCTCACGGCAGAGCGGGAATAGAACGGCGCATCCAGCATGTTCAGGACCTGACGGGGCATATGGCCCGGATCGGCCCGGGTCTCGCGGCGGACCTGCCAAAGCGACCTTTTGAACGCCGTGCGGGGCGGGGCTGTGACTGTGGTTGCCTGACCTGTTGCATCAAAGGCGATGGCGGTCTCAAGCTCGGACCCGTCCCGGCGGGTCGCGTCGTAAAAGCAGATCGCCCCATCCCTGCGGGGATAGCGTCCCCAGGTCCAGAACCGGAAATCCGCCTCTAGGGCGCGGGTCCCGAAGTTGGCGTCAAAGTAGCCGTGACCGGACCATTGCCAACCCGGTGCCTCAAGGGCCACGTCGATATCGGCCATCGGTGCAAAGGGGCGCCAGATATGGGCGCCATCCGGGGTCAATGGCAGTTCAACATTGGTCACCGCCCTGGGTTTGAGGGTGATCCGCCCTCGCATCCGTGAAATGATCGGCGGGCCACTAACCTCGTCAATGTCGATGACAAGGTCCTTGCCGGTCCAATGCATCTTGCTGGGGCCGACCTCGAACGTGTCTTGCGTTTGGCGCAGGGCTGACCGGCCACGGTCCGTCATGGCAAAGCGACCACCGGGTCCGTAGGTCGCCACGTTGATACACAGGTGGTTCTCCGGGTCCTTGCGACCGGACCATTTGTACCAGGGCGAAAAGACCGACCCTATGAAACCGATGATCGAGACGGCCCGCGTCCCATCGTCCGAGATCCCGTCGACATACCACCAGGCGTAGCCATCCGGGGGGACGGAGAGGGCAAAGCAAGGTCCGTCAAGATCGCCCCTGCCGCGTGCCGCGCGGAGAGGGTTGCCATCGGCACCCCCGCCCCCGGATGTGCCCCGCCCCCGCACAGGTACAGGCCCGGAACGGCCGTGCGCGCCAGTGGACGTTTCAAACCCGCCGTCAGCCCATGCGGGCTCCGCCCGTAGAGGGAACCGCCGCTGGCCGGGAACAGGCGGGCGAAGCCCTCCGGCGTCGTCAGGGCTGTCGACGTTGGCCGCGGATCGAAGCTCAGCCCGAAGGTTGCGAGGCGGTCGAAGATCTGTGTCTGACATTGGGCGTTGTCCCTTTCGGATTCGGCTGTCGGTCCCCGCAAGGCATTGCGTTGTGATGCCCCTCCGATGGGTGCACCGTTCAAGATGATTTCAAAGCGTTCTGGCCCCGTCGGAGGCACCGGTCCTGCCCGGTCTTGGGCGCAGACATAAAGGGTAGCGTCGGTGGGGCGTTCGCCTCGCGCCAGGGCGTCAAACTCGGCCCTCGGGTCGTTACCGAAGAACACGGTGTGATAGGCAAGCGGCGGCCCATTGGGTGTCGCGGCAAAGGCATGGACCCATGCGGACAGGCTGCGTGGGTTTACACTTGCGCTGGGCACCGCGTGGCGGCCGGCGCCCCCCAAAAGGCCACGATGCAATGCGCGCGGATCACCATTGAACAGGACGGCATCTGCGGCAATGCGCCCAGACGTGGTGGCGATCCCTGCCGCCCGCTCGCCTTGCATCTCGATCCGTTGGACCCTCGTGCTGTAGCGAAACACGGCTCCATGCGCCTTGGCCAACGTTTCGAGGGTCTGGGCAAGTTTGTGCATACCGCCTTCGACCGCCCAGACCCCTCGGGCCTCGGCGTCTGCGATCAGCGACAGTAGGGCAGGCGCACTGTAGGGCGAGCCTCCGACGTAGGTGGCATAGCGCCCGAACAACTGGGCCAGATGCGGGTCGCTGAACGCACCCTTGAGGAGTCCGGCCAGGCTTTTCCACGGGGCCATATCGAGCAATAGGCCCGGGTTCGTGGCGACTTTGCGGACCAGTTCCAATTGTGATGGCCGCTCTGCCTGCATCATCGGCCCGTCAAAGGCATCGAACAGGCGGGCGGCCCGGTTGGCAAAGGCCTTGAACTCGGCCGCGGATCGGGACCCGAAAGCGGCTGCAATATTCGCGGCGCTTTGATCCCGGTCGGCCATCAGGTCAAGGCTCGCCCCGTCCTGCCAGTAGTGGCGGGCCAGAATCGGTAGGGGTGTCAACGTTAGATGATCCTCCATCCGTTCCCCGGCAGCGGCAAAGAGGGCCTCAAACACCGGACGCATGGTCAGAACGGTTGGACCTGCATCGACTGGGCCAGCAACGCTTGGAATCGTTCGCATCTTGCCGCCGGGTGCGGCCTGCGCCTCAACGACTGTGACAGCGCAACCAGACGCGGCAAGTCGCAACGCGGCAGCAAGGCCGCCAATTCCCGCACCGACGATGGCGACGTGGTGCTGAGCGTTCTGGTCGCTTTTCATATGGGTCTCCTCTCGTCGATTGTTGACTCGAAGATGAAAAGTGTCCAGTCTGATTGACACATTCGGTGTCCAAATTTTCTGACAGCGAGAACAGACCATGTCGTTGGGAGAATGCGATGTCCACTTCGGAACGGATCGAGGCCGCCATGTCGGCTGCCATTTCGCGGGGACAACAGGGCATTGCCCCTGCGCGTCTCGCCGCAGCGCTGGGCTATGCGGTCACCCCCGGCGGTGCACGGATCAGGCCGACGATCCTGGTCTCGGTCGCGCGTGCTTGCGGCGATGACCGGCCCGCGCTGACGGATGCAGCAGCAGTCGCGCTTGAGCTGATCCACTGTGCCAGCCTTGTCCACGACGATCTGCCGATGTTTGACGATGCCGACTTGCGTCGGGGCAAGCCTGCCGTGCACCGCGCGTTCTCTGAACCTCTGGCCCTGTTGACCGGTGACAGTCTGATCGTGATGGGATTCGAGGTTTTGGCACGCGCGGGGGTGAGTGATCCAGCCCGAGCTATCGCCCTCATCTCGGTTCTGGGACGACGGACGGGGATGCCCTTTGGCATCTGTGCCGGACAGGGTTGGGAAAGCGAAAGCGAGATCGACCTGTCCGCCTACCATCAATCCAAGACCGGAGCCTTGTTCATCGCAGCGACCCAGATGGGCGCCATTGCGGCCGGGCAAGATGAAGAACCTTGGGAAGAGTTGGGTGCAAGAATCGGCGAGGCCTTTCAGGTTGCCGACGATCTGCGCGACGCGCTTTGCGATGAAGGCGAGCTTGGTAAACCCGCCGGACAGGACGAACTGCATGGGCGCCCCAATGCCGTCAGCCTGCTTGGCGTGCGTGGCGCGGTTCAAAGATTGGATGACATCCTGGCAGGGGCGATTTCCTCGATCCCGGCCTGTCCCGGTGAGGCGGCTTTGGCCCAGATGGTACGGGCCTATGCCGACCGCATGGTGCCCGCTGCGGCCCGGCGCAGACTGACTGTTCCGGGTGAGTAGGCCCACTGATTTAATGACTGATATTCCGGCAACCTCACCCCTTCCCACCCCCTCCAAACGGACGGGCGGATGGATGAACCGGCTTGTAGCATCCGAGCGGTTCCAGACCTGGGCGGCCCGGTTTCCACTGACCCGGCGCATTGTCAGGGCCGAAGGCGAGGCCATGTTCGACCTTGTTGCCGGGTTCTGTCACAGCCAGATTCTTCAGGCGCTTGTTTCGTTCGACATCCCAGCAACGCTTCTGGAGGCCGATACGAGCGCCGAGGTCCTTGCATCCCGTGCCCGGGTCCCGTTGCATCGAATGCATGTCCTGCTGCGCGCGAGCGTCGCCATCGGTCTGCTCAAGCAGCGCAGATCCGGCTCATACGGACTGACACGACGCGGGGCTGCACTGGCAGGTGTTCCGGGCCTGTCCGAGATGATCCGTCATCATGAGGTCCTGTATCGGGACCTGTCCGATCCCGTTGCCTTTTTCCGTGGTGAAACCGAAACCGAGCTTGCAGATTTCTGGCCGTATGTCTTTGGCGCCGGAGCTGCCAGCGACCCCGACCAAGCCCGACGCTACTCAGAGTTGATGGCGGACAGTCAAAAGCTTGTCGCGGCTGATACCCTTGCAGTGGTCAATCTCAAGGACGCTGACCGGCTCATGGATGTTGGTGGTGGGACAGGTGCGTTTCTGGCCGCAGTGGCCGAAGCCCACCCCGACATTGCGCTGACCCTGTTCGACCTGCCCGCAGTGGTGCCCGAAGCGCGCCAGAGGTTCGACGCGCTTGCCGCCGCTGGGATTGGCCCCGACCGGTCTCTTGAGATTGTGGCGGGATCTTTTCGGGATCAGGCGCTGCCGCAGGGATTCGATATCATCAGCCTCGTCCGGGTCCTTTATGACCATAACGACGTGACAGTTGGGCGATTGTTGTCCGCAGTTTACACCGCTTTGCCCTTGGGCGGCCGAATCATCGTTTCCGAACCGATGACCGGTGGTGCAAAACCGGAACGGGCAGGGGACGCCTACTTTGCTCTCTACTGTATGGCCATGCGAACGGGTCGTGCCCGTTCGGCCAAAGAAATCATGGTTCTTTTGAGATCAGCGGGCTTTGAACAGGTCAAGGCTCATGCGAGTCCCCGACCCTTTATCACCTCGGTTGTTGAAGCTGTCAGGCTGGATTGACACTTTATCTGTCTAAATCAATTGACACTGCCAACTGTCAGACTAGACTTACACATGAAGGGCGACGTGCGACTCTCTGTCGCGCCTCGTACTTCGAAATACGATGAGGGGAAGTTCATTGGAAACCAAGGCAGTCATCCTTAGCGCTCCCGGTCGGGTTGGCCTGGGCGATGTTGCCTTGATGGAACCCACGTCTGAGGACCTCGTCGTTGAGATTACTCATTCCGGCATCTCAACCGGGACCGAAAAGCTTTTCTGGTCCGGCAAGATGCCTCCGTTCCCTGGCATGGGCTATCCGCTGGTTCCCGGCTACGAGTCAGCTGGTGAGGTTGTTGAGGCGGGTGCCGATACCGGTATTCGTGTTGGAACGCGGGTCTTTGTGCCGGGTGCATCCTGCTACATCGGGGCTCATGGCCTTTTTGGCGGTGCCGCTGCGCGTCTTGTCACCAAGGCCAGCCGGGTCACCCGGATCGATCCCGGTCTCGGAGCCGAGGGCGCATTACTGGCGCTGGCCGCAACGGCACGTCACGCAATGGCAGGCCCGGGCAAGGTTGTTCCAGACCTGATCATCGGTCACGGCGTTCTGGGCCGGCTTCTTGCGCGGCTGACAATTGCCGCTGGCGCGCCTGCGCCGACGGTTTGGGAAATTGATCCGACGCGGGCTGCCGGTGCCGATGGCTACGAGGTCGTCCATCCCGACGCCGATCCGCGTCGCGACTACCTGTCGATTTACGACGCCTCTGGCCGTACCGATCTGCTCAATGATCTTGTCGGCCGCATGGCCAAAGGTGGCGAGATCGTCTTGGCCGGGTTCTACACCGAACCGCTTAGTTTTGCCTTTCCGCCTGCCTTCATGAAAGAGGCGCGCTTTCGCATCGCCGCCGAATGGGCCGCAGACGACATGATGGCAACCCGCGCTCTGGTCGAGAGTGGGGCGCTGTCCCTGCATGACCTTATCACCCACGAACGCCCGGCAACCGCAGCTGCGGAAGCCTATGACACCGCCTTTTCCGATCTGGGCTGTCTCAAGATGATTCTCGACTGGAAGGACGTACAATGAAAGACGAGATCCCGAACCTGAAGGACTTCGACCAGCGTCTGCGTGACGAAGCCAACGAAGAGCCGTCGCTCGAGGTTCCGCAGGGCGAGCCCACCAAGCACACCCAGATCATTGCCATCTATGGAAAGGGCGGCATCGGCAAGTCTTTCACCCTCGCCAACCTCAGCCACATGATGGCCGAGATGGGCAAGCGGGTTCTGCTGATCGGCTGCGATCCCAAGTCTGACACCACGTCCCTTCTGTTTGGCGGCAAGGCCTGCCCCACGATCATCGAGACATCTTCCAAGAAGAAGCTCGCTGGTGAAGAGGTCAAGATTGGCGATGTCTGCTTCAAGCGGGGCGGCGTCTTTGCAATGGAGCTTGGCGGGCCGGAAGTCGGTCGTGGCTGTGGCGGACGTGGCATCATTCACGGGTTCGAGCTGCTGGAAAAGCTGGGCTTCCATGATTGGGATTTCGACTACGTTCTTCTGGATTTTCTGGGCGACGTGGTCTGTGGCGGCTTTGGTCTGCCCATCGCACGCGACATGGCGCAAAAGGTGATCCTGGTCGGGTCGAACGACCTTCAGTCCCTATATGTCGCCAACAACGTCTGTTCGGCCGTGGAATACTTCCGCAAGCTGGGCGGCAATGTTGGCGTGGCTGGCCTTGTCATCAACAAGGACGACGGGACGGGTGAGGCGCAGGCCTTTGCAAAGGCGGTCAACATCCCGGTTCTGGCAGCGATTCCGCAGGACGATGATCTGCGCAAGAAGTCAGCGAACTACCAGATCGTTGGCACCATGCAGAGCCAGTGGGGTGAGATGTTCGCCGGTCTGGCCGAGGCAGTGGGCATCGCCCCGCCGGTCCGCCCAAAGCCACTGGATCAGGACGGCCTCTTGGGCCTCTTCGATGCCAAGGATACTGGCGGCGACTACCAACTGGTTCCCGCAAACGACGAAGACATGCGCGGCAAGTATGCCAAGCCGAAAGAGTCTTTGGAGGTGATCTATGACGATGCGTAATCAAGAGCCTGACGAAGCCCGCGAAGCCAACCAAGTCGTCAAGAAAGCAAGCCCCGAACAGTTGCGTCGGCTGATCCAGGACGTTCTGCGTTCGGCGCCTTTGAACGTGAACTCGAAGGCTGGAGCGCGCTACGATGCATGACGGTGCAGGGAGCGAAGGCTATGAAGTCGGCTATGATGCCGACGGAAAGGTCGTCGTGAAGCCGGCGACCGAAGCTGCTGCCGTTGCTCCTGCTCA
Source organism: uncultured Paracoccaceae bacterium (assembly GCA_937916485.1). The sequence continues at coordinate 38,316 of CALFSV010000233.1, forward strand.
GGGGGCGACTGCCCCGGTTGATGGAATGGGTTGCCATTCCAAAGGCGAGATGGCCGACGCTGCACGCAAGGCAGGCAAGTCCGAGATCCTTGATCGCTATGCCGCCGACTATCCGACTGGTCCCCACGATCAGCCTCAGTCCATGTGCCCTGCCTTCGGCTCTTTGCGCGTTGGCCTGCGGATGAAGCGGGTGGCGACGGTTCTGTCAGGCTCTGCCTGCTGCGTTTACGGCCTCACCTTCGTGTCGCATTTCTACGGTGCCCGCCGGTCTGTGGGCTATGTCCCGTTCAATTCAGAAACCCTTGTCACCGGCAAGCTGTTCGAGGACATCCGCGAAAGCGTCCACGATCTGGCCGACCCGGCAAAGTATGACGCCATCGTCGTGACCAACCTTTGCGTGCCAACGGCCTCTGGCGTACCGCTTCGCCTTTTGCCACGCGAGATTGACGGCGTTCGGATCGTTGGCATCGACGTTCCCGGCTTTGGCATTCCGACCCACGCAGAGGCCAAGGATGTGCTGGCCGGTGCGATGCTGGCCTATGCCCGTGAAGAGATCAAAGCCGGTCCGGTTGCTGCCCCGCAGGGCGGCAAGTCCGACCGTCCAACCGTTTCCCTGCTGGGCGAAATGTTCCCGGCTGACCCGATGATGATCGGCGCCATGCTCGCCCCGCTTGGCCTTGCCGCCGGGCCGGTTGTTCCGACCCGCGAATGGCGCGAGCTTTATGCCGCACTTGATTGCGGTGCCGTTGCCGCGATCCACCCGTTCTATACCGCGTCAGTGCGCGAGTTTCAGGCGGCGGGTCGTCCAATCGTAGGTTCGGCCCCCGTCGGGCATGATGGCACTGCCGCTTGGCTGGCCGGGATCGGCGAGGCCTTTGGCCTGCCTGCCGACCGTGTGGCGGCCGCGCAAAACGCCTTCCTGCCCGCAATCCGGGGTGCCCTATCAGCGGTTCCGATCAATGGGACGATCACGCTTTCGGGCTACGAAGGATCTGAACTTCTGGTCGCCCGTCTGCTGATCGAAAGCGGCGCAAATGTTCCCTATGTCGGCACAGCCTGCCCGAAAACTCCTTGGTCAGCCGCCGATGCAGAGTGGCTTGTGGCCAAGGGCGTCAAGGTCAAGTATCGCGCCTCTCTCGAGGATGATCTGTCGGCGATGGAAGGCATCAAGCCGGATCTGGCCATCGGGACGACACCCGTGGTTCAGCGCGGCAAAGAGCTGGGTATTCCCGCGCTTTACTTCACCAACCTGATTTCGGCCCGTCCGCTGATGGGCCCCGCAGGCGCCGGAAGCCTTGGCCAGGTCGTCAATGCCGCTATCGCTGGCAAGGACCGAATGGATAAGATGCGCGCCTTTTTCGAAGGCGTTGGCCACGGTGACACCGCCGGTGTCTGGGAAGGCAGTCCGAACCTGCGGCCCGATTACCGGGCTCAGCACCAGAAAAAGCTCGACAAGCTGGCTCGCGCCGCCAAGGCCGAGGAGATGATCTGATGCTTGTAATGGATCATGATCGGGCTGGTGGGTATTGGGGCGCTGTCTATGCGTTCTGTGCTGTCAAAGGCCTTCAGGTTGTCATCGACGGACCTGTGGGATGTGAAAACCTGCCCGTTACCAGTGTGCTGCACTATACCGACGGCCTGCCGCCGCATGAGTTGCCGATCGTGGTAACCGGGCTAAGCGAAGACGAGATGGGTGAAGGTACCGAAGAGGCGATGAAACGCGCCTGGCAGGTCCTTGATCCGGCCCTTCCAGCCGTGGTCGTCACAGGCTCTATCGCCGAGATGATCGGTGGTGGCGTGACACCGCAGGGAACCAATATCCAGCGGTTCCTGCCGCGCACCATCGACGAAGACCAATGGGAATCCGCGGACCGCGCGATGACCTGGATCTTTACCGAGTTCGGGATGACCAAGGGCCGTATGCCGCCCGAGAAGAAGCGCGAAGAGGGTGCCGCCCCCCGCGTCAACATTCTTGGGCCGATGTACGGCACGTTCAACATGCCCTCGGACCTCGCCGAGATCCGCCGCCTTGTCGAAGGCATCGGGGCGGAGGTGAACATGGTCATGCCTCTTGGCGCCCATGTCGCCGAGATGCGGAACCTGGTGAATGCCGATGTGAACATCTGCATGTACCGCGAGTTTGGCCGTGGCCTGTGCGAAGTGCTGGGCAAGCCCTACTTGCAGGCCCCCTTCGGCATCGAAAGCACGACCCTGTTCCTGCGCAAGCTGGGCGAAATGCTTGGCCTTGATCCAGAGCCGTTCATCGAGCGTGAAAAGCATTCGACGATCAAGCCGGTCTGGGATCTTTGGCGCTCGGTCACGCAGGACTTCTACGCCACCTGCGATTTCGCAGTCGTGGCGAATGAGACATATACCCGCGGCATTCGGAAATACCTTGAAGGTGATCTGGGCTTTCCCTGTGCCTTTGCCGTGTCCCGCCTGCGGGGCAAGAAAACCGACAACGAAGACGTCCGGTCGATGATGCACACAAAGCGTCCGCTGATCGTTTTCGGGTCGATCAACGAGAAGATGTATATGGCAGAGATGAAGGGTGGCCACGGCCCAAGCCCTTCGTTCATTCCAGCGAGCTTTCCCGGTGCTGCCATCCGGCGCGCCACGGGAACACCCTTCATGGGGTACGCTGGCGCCACTTACATGATTCAAGAAGTGTGCAACGGGTTGTTTGACGCCCTGTTCCATATTCTGCCGCTTGGTACGGATATGGACAAGGCCGATGCCACCCTGACGCCGCTGCGTCGCGATTTTCCATGGGACGCGGACGCACAGAAGAAACTCGACGATATCGTGGCTAGCCACCCCATCCTGACCCGCATTTCAGCGGCCAAATCCCTGCGCGACGCAGCGGAGCGGGCCGCTTTGGATGCAGGTGCGGAACGTGTGGTTCTGGAAACGGTCGAGGCCCTGGACACAGTGGTGGGAGGATCACGCAGATGACCGACTTTACGTCAAATACCCCGCTTGAGCGGACGCGGCGAGCGCCCCCCAAGCGCGAATACTACGCGTACTTTGCCATCATTTTTCTGGCCGCTTTGCCGCTGGCGATCCTGACTTGGGGTCTTAGCGCGGCACGCCAGTTCACCATGCCTGAAAAGGGCCCCATCGCGCGGGCTTGGACACAGGCACGGATCATCACGCCGCATATCTTTACGGCGTAAGAGGAATTTGCTTCCGATCCCCAACGGGGCCGGAGGCACAACAGTTCGCCACCCGAAAGGGACAGGCGGAACTAGGGCAGGGGATGAGCCCCTGTCGTGACCCGGCCGCGGGGGACGTGCGGCGTCAGTGCAATTTTTCGGAGGAAAAACATGGCTGATAAATCTGACCTTTCGTTCACAGGTCTCACAGATGAGCAGGCTCAGGAGCTGCACTCGGTGTATATGAGCGGGCTTACGATCTTCACGATCGTTGCAGTCGTCGCTCATATCCTGACGTACATCAAACTGCCCTGGTTCAGCTGGTAAGGAAGGAACATTCAAATGGCACAGTTCTACAAGATCTGGCTCATCTTCGACCCCCGCCGCGTTTTCGTGGCGCAGGGCGTGTTCCTCTTTTTGCTCGCAGCGATGATTCACCTCGTCCTGCTTAGCAACGAGTCGACCAACTGGTTCACACTCGCCTTCGGCGGCATGTGATCCGGCTCTAGCCAGCAAAGACAGTCGCTGCGGGCGGGGCCCTGTTTCGCCCGCGGCAAACCTTCACAAAGACATTTGGTGATGGCGGCGGCCCCGTATCGGGCAGAGGCGTCATCCTATAACGGAGACGGAAGATGGCTCAGCTCAGCTTCGAAAGAAAATACCGCGTCCGTGGCGGAACGCTGGTCGGCGGGGATCTGTTCGACTTCTGGGTGGGGCCCTTCTATGTAGGCTTCTTCGGGGTCACGACGTTCTTTTTCGCCGCCCTCGGAACGATCATGATCTTCTACGGCGCCAGTCAGGGACCAACCTGGAACCCTTGGCTGATCTCGATCAACCCGCCCTCTCTTGAGGTCGGCCTGGGCGCAGCACCCCTCATGGAAGGTGGCCTGTGGCAGATCATCACGATCTGCGCCATCGGTGCCTTTGTGAGTTGGGCCATGCGAGAGGTCGAGATTTGCCGCAAACTTGGCATTGGCTATCATGTGCCCTTTGCTTTCGGCGTCGCGATCTTTGCCTATGTGACCCTGGTTGTCATCCGCCCGGTCCTTCTGGGGGCCTGGGGACATGCATTTCCCTACGGGATCTTCTCTCACCTCGATTGGGTGAATAACGTCGGCTACGCCTATGGCAACTTCCACTATAACCCGGCCCACATGGTTGCGATCAGCTTCTTCTGGGTCACTGCGGTGGCGCTTGCCCTGCACGGGTCGCTGGTGTTGTCCGCAGTCAACCCGACCAAGGGCGAAGAAGTCCGGTCGCCCGATCATGAGGACACCTACTTCCGCGATCTGATCGGCTATTCGATCGGGCCGTTGGGCATCCACCGTCTTGGCCTGTTCCTCGCCCTGAATGCGGGTCTGTGGTCGGCGATCTGTATCGTCATCTCAGGCACGATCTGGTTCGACGAGTGGATCGTCTGGTGGGATTGGTACTACGAACTGCCCTGGTGGGTGAACCTGTAAGGAGGATATGAAAAATGGCTGAATATCAGAATATCTTTACCCAGGTTCAGGTCCAAGGTCCGGCCGAACTGGGAATGGCCGGAGACGCGGAAACCAACCGCAACCGGACAACGGGAACCAGCTTCTCGAAACTGGCCGGTATCTTCGGAAACGCCCAATTGGGGCCAATCCACCTGGGTGCGTATGGCCTCGTGTCGGTCGTCTCTTTCGCGGCTTGGTTCTTCATCATCGGGATGAACTTCTGGGCGCAAGTGGACTACTCTCCGGGCGTGTTCTTCCGGGACCTGTTCTGGCTGGCGCTTGAGCCTCCGGGACCAGAGTACGGCCTTGGGTTTGCCCCGCTTAACGATGGGGGATGGTGGCTTATTGCATCGTTCTTCTTCCTGGTGGGGTGCTGCACCTGGTGGGTCCGGACTTACAACCGGGCAACCGCCCTGAACATGGGTCATCACGTGGCCTGGGCGTTTGCTGCCCTGCTGTGGCTGATCCTCGTTCTTGGCCTTTTCCGCCCCATCCTTATGGGTAGCTGGTCCGAGGCAGTGCCTTACGGCATCTTCCCGCACCTGGACTGGACCAACCTGTTCTCGATCACCCATGGCAACCTGTTCTACAACCCCTTCCACGCTCTCTCGATTGCCTTCCTCTATGGGTCGGCCCTCCTGTTCGCGATGCACGGGGCGACCATCCTCGCAGTCAGCCGTTTCGGCGGTGAGCGCGAGATTGAGCAGATCGTGGATCGCGGCACGGCCTCTGAACGGGCAGCCTTGTTCTGGCGCTGGACCATGGGCTTCAACGCCACCATGGAAGGTATCCACCGCTGGGCCTGGTGGTTCGCAGTTCTGACACCGCTGACCGGTGGTATCGGGATCCTTCTAAGCGGAACCGTTGTCGACAACTGGTATGCCTGGGCTCAGATCCATGGCTATGCCCCGCTTAACTAAGAGGAGACAAAGCTATGAGTGACGACAATTCGATGCTGGGCATGTCCCGCAAAGGCCGCCTCACCGCCGACATCACCTACCTGATGCTCAAAGGGGCGGGCTACGCAGCCCTACTGGTCCTCGGGCTTTGGCTGGTCATTGCGATCATCTCAGCGGTCGGCCAGAGCCTTCCCGAGCGGAGCCGGGATACTCAAGACCCGACCCCGATGTCCTTCCTGTCCGTTCCCACGGATCAGGAGACAACGCAGGTCTAGCAGATTGGGGGCGGTTGTTGTGACGCAGCTGCCCCCACGCCAGATCGGACCCCTCCCTCCCGGAAAGGTCCGATACTTGGGGCCAATGCCTCGCGCGGCGGCCTCAGTTCCCTTCCTGTTGGCTACAGGAGACTGGCGTCACGAAGGGTTTTCCCATCGTGACGCCTTTTTGTTTCAAGGACCCAGATCATGCCGAATGACTTCAGCGACCGTCCCGTGACCCCAATCCTCGATACCATCTCAGGACCAGCGGACATGAAACGACTGTCGGACGCGGCCCTCACGACCCTCGCCCATGAGGTTCGTTCCGAAGTCATTTCCGCCGTGAGCACCACTGGCGGACACCTGGGTTCCTCTCTTGGGGTCGTCGAACTGGCTGTGGCCATCCACGCCGTCTTTGATACCCCGCGCGACAAGCTTGTCTGGGATGTTGGGCACCAGTGCTATCCGCACAAGGTCCTGACCGGTCGCCGCGACCGCATCCGGACCCTGCGCCAGGAAGGTGGCCTGTCCGGCTTCACCAAGCGGTCGGAAAGCGTCTATGACCCGTTCGGGGCGGCGCATTCGTCAACCTCTATCTCTGCGGCTCTGGGCTTTGCTGTCGGGCGGGACATGGGGATGGATACCGGCGATGCCATTGCCGTCATCGGCGACGGATCGATCAGCGCCGGCATGGCCTATGAAGCGATGAACAATGCCGGTCACGAAGGCCGCCGCCTGTTCGTCATCCTCAACGACAACGAAATGTCGATTGCCCCACCAGTTGGCGCGATGTCCAAATACCTGTCGGGCCTCTATGCCTCGCCCCTTGGCGACATGCACAGGATGGCCGAAGGGTTCGAGGCTGCCTTGCCCGGCCCCCTGCGCGACCACGCCCGGCGGGCCCGTCAGCTGGTCATGGGCCTTCCCGGCAGTCAGGGGACATTGTTTGAGCAGTTGGGCTTTTCCTACGTCGGCCCCATCGACGGGCATGACATGAGCCAGCTTCTTCCCGTCCTGCGGTCGGCGCGGACCCGGACTTCCGGACCAGTCCTGATCCACGTCTGCACGACCAAAGGCAAAGGCTATGCCCCTGCCGAAACCTCGGCTGACAAGTACCACGGTGTAGGCAAGTTCAACGTTGGCACAGGCGAATTGGCCAAGTCGCTGCCCAATGCACCGAGCTATACCAAGGTGTTCGGAACTGCCCTGACGACAGAGGCGGCGCATGACCCCTCTATCGTCGCGATCACGGCGGCGATGCCGTCGGGTACCGGTGTGGACATCATGGGCAAACGCTTTGCCTCGCGCGTTTTTGACGTGGGCATTGCGGAACAGCATGGCGTGACCTTTGCCGCCGGGATGGCGGCCAGCGGACTAAAGCCCTTCTGCGCGATCTATTCGACGTTCCTCCAGCGCGGCTATGACCAGATTGTTCATGATGTGGCTCTGCAAAACCTTCCCGTCCGCTTTGCCATCGATCGGGCGGGCCTTGTCGGGGCCGATGGGCCGACCCATGCGGGGGCCTTTGACATTGGCTTTATGGCAGCACTGCCCAATATGGTCGTCATGGCCGCCGGGGATGAGCTTGAGCTGATGCACATGGTTCGCACTGCCGCTGCCTACGACGAAGGCCCCATTGCCCTGCGCTACCCGCGTGGTGAAGGCGAAGGGCTGGAGTTGCCAGAGCGCGGCGAGATCCTCGAGATCGGCAAGGGCCGCATCGTCCAGGAAGGATCCGACGTCGCCCTGTTGTCCTTCGGGGCGCATCTGGGGGAATGCCGCAAGGCTGCCGCCGTGATGCAGGCCCAAGGCATCAGCGTCACCATCGCAGACGCCCGGTTTGCCAAACCGCTTGACCGGGCCCTGATCCGGCAGCTTCTGCGCCATCACAAGGCTCTGGTGACGATCGAGCAAGGCTCGCGTGGTGGCTTTGGGGCCATGGTACTGCACGATCTGGTCAATGACGGTCTGCTTGACGGCCGTTGCCAGGTGCGGACCATGACCCTTCCCGACCGCTTTATCGATCATGCGGCGCCTGATGCGATGTATGCCGATGCGGGCATGACAGCCGTGGATATCGCCGCGACCGCCATGCAGGCGGCGGGCATCCGGGCGGACAGGATGGGCGTCACCGTTTAGCGGAGAACAACAGACCAAAGGAAAAGGGCTGGCACCCGTACCAGCCCTTTTTCATGTTGGCTTGGGGGCCGGCTCGTCAGGCCCGCGCCATCATCCCGAAGATCGCATCCTTGTGATCTGCCATGTAGATGCGCAGCCAAGGGGTGAATTCATAGGGCCTGCGGGCCACCTGGGCAGCGAGGTCGTAAAGGTCGACCCATTTTACCGCCATGACCTCACCCGGATCGGGGGCGACACGGATGCCTTCCGGGGCGTTGGCGACAAAGATGTCGACCAGCTCATGCTCGATCAAGCCTTTGCCGACGTCGGCCCGGTATTCGACCTGGTCGCGAAAGACAGGGTAGATGCCGGTGATCCCCAGCTCCTCCCTCAGACGGCGAACGGCGCAATCGGCCGGCTCTTCGTCCCAGTCGGGGTGGGTACAGCAGGTGTTCGCCCAAAGACCGGGCGTGTGGTACTTGACCAAAGCCCGCTGCTGGATCAGCACCTTGCCCTTCGACATCACAAAGACGCTGACGGCCTTGTGTCGAAGTCCACGTTGGTGGACCTCCAGCTTTTCGACCGGGGTCAGGGTGCCGTCCACCCAGGCGGGGATCATCATACTCATGCTTCTACGTCCGTAAGGGTGAGACAAGGCCGCTCAGGTGGGCCAGGTTCTTTACCCCGATCTTGAGATGGGCGAGGGGCCGCGCCTTGACCAACTTCTTGTTCATATAGGCCTCAAAAGTCAGCTTCTGAACGTCGACATCGTGACACAGGGAGACAAACCGCTCGCGCCGTTCGTCACTCTTGTAATAGGCGTCCTGCATGGCGCCCAGAACGCGGAACACCTGCTTGTGCTCACGCATGAACAGGCGGCGGGCCAGTTGCAGGTCCTTGATCGTGCCCGTCTTAAGGAAAGCGGCGGCGGCTGTCGCTGCGACCCTTCCGCCCATCATGGCATAGTAGATCCCCTCACCCGAAGACGGGGCAACCACGCCCGCTGCGTCCCCGGCAAGGATGACATCGCGGGAATTGTCCCAGCGGTCCAGCGGCTTGAGCGGGATGGGCGCGCCCTCCCTGCGGATCGTCTTGCACTCGGTCAGGCCCGAGGCCATGCGCAACGCGGCAGTTGCCTCTTTCAGGTCGACGCCCTTGACCATTGATCCCATGCCGACGCTGGCGGAGGTTCCATGCGGAAAGACCCAGCCGTAGAAGTCGGGCGATATGGCGCCGTCATAGATGACATCGCACCGCTTGGAATCGTAGAGCGCGCCGTTTTCCGGGGCTTCGATGATCTCGTGGTAGGCGATGACATAGGGAATACGATCGCCGCCCGGGATCTCATCCCGTGCCACGTTCGACCGGGCGCCATCGGCCCCGATCACGACACGACAGCTTAGCGAGACTTCTTCGCCTGTGGCCTTGTCGCGATAGACAACGCTACGCTTGCCACGCTCGCGGTCGATCCGCAGGTAGGTTCCCGTTAGCCGTGTCGCCCCGGCCTCATGGGCGCGATTGCGCAGGAATTCGTCGAAATGCTCGCGATCCACCATTCCGACAAAGCCGTTCTCGATGGGAATATCCACTTGGCGGCCTGTGGGCGAAATCATGCGGGCGGTCTGGATCTTGGCAACGATCTGCTCGTCCGGGATCAGAAAGTCCTGGATGGCCCGAGGCGGGATTGCCCCTCCGCAGGGTTTGATCCGACCTGCGCGGTCAATCATAGCAACGCTGACGCCTGACCGGGCCAGATCTTCTGCCGCTGTCGCACCGGACGGTCCGCCGCCCACAACAATCACTTCATAGTCCATAGTCATTCTCCCGGAACCAGAGCAGCCGGCGTGGCGCGCCGGTCCATAATCTTGACGGCCATCAGGGCCGCTGCGACGAACAACGCCGCTTCGAATACAAAGACAGAGCCAAAGGCCTGCACGTCATTGAGGTTGACCCGCAAAAGATCGACCATCGCCGCTCCGGTCAGGCCGCCAAACCCTGCGGCAACCGCCTGCGCTGCCCCCCAAAGCCCCATGCGGGTACCTTCGCGCTGTTCCCGCCCTACGCCCGCCAGCGCCATCATGGAGCCGATGGCTGCGACGGCGAACATGCCATTGAAGACGCCCAAGGCGACGACAGCCGCAACAAAGGGTGCGCCGGGCCCAATCGTTCCAAGCATGGTGATCAGTGTAAGAGAGGCGGCCGAACCAAGGCATCCTGCCACGACCCAGGACCGCAGCGCCCCGATGCGAAAGCCTGTGGCGGCAATCCCCACGATCAGCATGCCCAGAAAGACACCGCCATTCTGGGCACCTGACAATTGGGTGGACTGGCCGGGCGTAAAGGCAAAGACGAGGCCGGCGTAAGGCTCCAGGATCAATTCCTGCATGAAATAGGCCGTCATCGACAGAAAGACGAACAGGGTAAAGTTCCGCGCCTTACGCTCGGCCCAGACCTCGGCCATGCCTTGCCGGAAGGGCATCGGGTCGGGTTGACGCACAACCCGAACGCGCCGTTCGATGCCCCAAACGGCCACAACGGTCAGGACGACGGCGCCGGTGACAACGACCGCTACGACTTGCAACAGACGGGCCGGAGAATAGGGATCAAGGAAGGACCCGGCGACACCGGCGGTCATCGCGATGCCAAAGATCATCATCAGCCATGTGATCGTTGCCGCTGCAGGCCGACGCCGTTCAGCCGTCGCAGCCGCCAGCAGGGCTAGAAGCGAAGTGCCAGAGGCCCCAACGCCAAGCCCGATCAGGGCGTAGGCCGGGATGGAAATCGCCAGCCCGAGGGCAAATGAGGTCTGCAGAACCTCAACCCCGTAGGCTGCCAAAAAGCCGCCAACGGCCAGCATGATCATACCGCCGATGATCCACCGCGTCCGCTGACCACCCGCGTCCGAGGCAAAGCCCCAATGCGGTCGGCTTAGCTGAATGCCGTAGTGCAGGGCCACAAGCGCGCCGGGCAAAACGGCGGGCAGGGCCAGTTCCACCACCATGAGCCGGTTCAGTGTCGATGTTGTCAGCACAACGATGGCACCGAGGGCCATCTGGACAAGGCCAAGCCGAACGATCTGGAACCACGAAAGCGTCACAGTCCTATACCTCCAAGGCTACGAAGGGCATAGGCGGATACCATCATGCCACTGATATAGAACAGGATTCCGGTTCCGTTGTACCAAGGCGCCTTGCCTTTGGGATCGCGCAGCAGGACCCGCATCGCGGCACCTTGAGCCAGCAAAAGGCCGGTCACGGCCAAGGCGTGCCAGGGCTTGTCCCACATCGCCAGTAGTCCGATGACCACGACCTGAGGAACCGCCATAACCCAGCAGGCCAGTTGTGCCGCCCGCTCGGGTCCCAAGGTGACGGGCAGGGAGTTCAGCCCCATCTGCCGGTCGCCTTCCAGCGCTTTGAAATCGTTCAGGGTCATGATGCCATGCGCCCCGATCCCGTAAAGGAGGGCGATGATGACCACTTCGCCGCTAGGCGCGCCACCGGCAAGAACAGCGGCGCCGGTCAGCCAGGGCAGGGTCTCATAGGATAGGCCGCAGACACCGGGCCCCCACCAGCCCGACCGTTTCAGGCGTATCGGCTCGGCTGAATAAATCCAGGCAGAGATCACGGCGACCACAGTCGCGCCAAATCCGAAGGGGCCAAGCTGCCAGCCTACAAGAAGGGACAGAACCGTCATTGCGAGGGCAATCCATAGGCCCCAACGGCCCGGAATCCGCCCCGATGGAATCGGCCGATCCGGTTCATTGATGGCGTCGACATGCCTGTCACACCAGTCGTTCGCAGCCTGGCTCATCCCGCAGACGATGGGTCCGGCAAGGACAACGCCTAGGATCACCGTTCCCCAATGGCCCGACGGCGCGACGCCCGATGACACAGCGCCACAAAGATAGGCCCACATCGGTGGGAACCAGGTGACCGGCTTGATCAGACGCAAGGTGGCCCGAGGTTCGGGCCAGCGTCGTTGAGGAAAGGATGAGGTCTGCGCAACTGTCATGCTGTCAGCTTAGAGTGACACAATCGGAGTCGGCAAGTGTAAACTAAACTAGACAGCTATCAATTTCGGCCTGCAGAGGCCTCTGGCCCAGAATCCGCGACAAACAGCACAAGCGTGGACCGTCCGGGGGCATCAAGCTGCTGTGTCAGTCCTCGTCGGTCGCTGGTCCAGCTTTGGAAAGCAGGTCGTATTTGCGTAGCTTGACGTAAAGCGATTGTCGGGACAGCCCAAGCATCTCGGCCGCTGCGACGCGGTTGTTCATCGTCAGTTCAACAGCCGTTTCAATGCACATCCGTTCGACGACATTGGTCGTTTCGGCCACGATGTCCTTAAGGGTCGCACTGCCTACCAGTTCCATGACAGAGCCGACGTTGTCGTTTGTCACCGGACCATTGGTGCTTCGCGACTGTTCGATCCTGCTGGCGTCGCGGATGACAAAGGCAAAGACGGTTGAGCTGCCAGCCTGGATTGTCGTCGCAGAAATCTCGACAGCGCGGGGGTTGCGATACTCTCCGACCATCTTGGTCGGATACATCCGCATCCGGCCGCTTCGCGCGGCATTCTCGGTCAGCACCTTCAGGTCGACCGAGCCACGGGACAGGTAGTCGGCCATGTTCCGACCCTTGACGCTGATATCATGGGCCGCGTCGATGAGGTCCAGAAAGCTTTCGTTGGCGGACAGGACCGTGCCGCGATCATCGGTAAAAACCATCGCATCGGGACCCTGCTGGTACAGGGCCGTCAGGTTCTGTGACAGGCTGTTTGCGATGGCATCAGCCTCTTGCTCTGGCTCAATCCGGCACAGCAGCAGCCTCTCGCCCGATGCGCGGAAAAGCGTCGGGAAAATCTTGAAACGGTCACCGGACTTGCGTGCAACAACGCTGACCGGAACCGGCCGTTCGGCAAGGGCCTGGGTGTTCAGCGACTCGATCACATCGCCGCGTTTGATCAAGTCAAAGGTATTGGCAAAGTTGTTGCCCATAAGGGCTTCGCGTGTAGCACCCGCAATGGATGCGGCAATCCCGTTGATCTCGGTGATCTTACCGGTCCGGGGCGCGACAAAGACGAACGCCTCGCGGGATGACTCCATAGTGACGCGGAATTTCGTATCAGACTCGCGTTGCGCCTCATAGTCCTGCTCAAGTGCCATCTGGGCCTTGACCAGCTGTTCCTGCATCTCGGCAATCGGCCGAAGGTCGCGGCCAAGCATGAGGATGGCGCCATCAGGGCCAATCCTGTGCAGGGAGTAACGAATTGGAAACTCCCAACCGCCATTGTCGCCACTATGGTTGAGCTCCATCGCCCGCACTGACTTGCCCGAATGAAGGTATTCGGCCAGCCGCATGTCGAACTTGCTGGCGTTGTCCGGAACAAGCGTTTTGCGGATGTCACGACCTTCCCAAGCCTCAAGGCCCTGGAAGCTGGCATTGTTCGGATTCGCAAGGACCGACAGGATCGTTCCCGTGTCTGAAATCACGATGGAAAGGTCCGCAACCTCAGAGATGATATCCCCCAGAATCTCAGGGGCTATCAAAGGAATATAACCGCTGTCCCAATATTTTGTACCACGCGATGTCACTCGGCTGCCGTTTCCTGCGGTCGCCCAAACATCAATTAGCTCCGCCGCATTGGTGTGACGGAACTCACTTGTTTTGTTGGCGCCCGCAAATTTTCGAGTCCGCAAAGCCGGATTGCCTCACTAGGGTCGTTCGTTACGTGATCCGCAGCAGTCGCCGCGAGAATTTCTTGTGCACGACCTTCGGCGCCCTCCAGAATGGTCCCACCAACGATGACCAGGAGCGGCTCAATCGACGCGCTTTTAGCAGACTCCACAATTTTGCGCGTCGTTTCAAGGCTTTCGCCGATGGATGCCGAAATTAATACGCAGTCAAACTTCGTTGCCCGCACCATTTGGGCGATTTCTTTCGACTCTGCGCCGATGGAAAGCCTGGCAGAAACGCCAAGGCGCCGCATCATGCCGGTCAAGACGGTTGCGCCGAGCGTATGGAACGCATCCTTTCCCACCAGGATAAGCATCGAGGGCGCATCATTCCCGATCTTGTCCTCGGGTGTCCATTCAGATTGGACATCCCGCAACAGGGTATGAAGCCTTGAGCAGCCTATGGTTACTTCGGCAAAGCTCATGCTGTCTTCGCACCAGCGGACACCCATGATCCGTGCAGCAGCAGGAACGTAAACTTCGGCAATCTCTTGTGCGCTGTGTCCGGCGTTCCGGATCTCTCTGGAAACCTCGGCGATCCCGCGTCTGGATGGTGCCAGGCAGGCATCACAAAGGGTGGCCAGAAGATCATCGTCAATCACCGGTAGGCCCTTGGCCACATCATCGGAAACGCACGACAAATGCTGCCCCGCCCTTGAATAGACCAAGTCACCCGCATCCGCGTCGAAGCCTCTGTTGATGGTCTTGGGATGGTCTGACATCCAGCTGATCCCCTTGGCGGGCTGCAAATCACTTTGGTGTAACGCACACGCGACACCCGTCTGAGACATCATTGTCTTAGACGACCAGCATATTGTCAAAGAAAATTGACATATCCGCCTGATGTGGGGATCAAACTCGCCGTAACATACTTATTATAAACAATAATTTATATATCAACGTGGTTGAGATAGCATAAGATTTCCACTCGACAAGGTGTAACTTAAAGTTGACACTCTGTTGAATGTGACCGTAGTCTTTAAGCCAAGGTATGTCAGGGGAAACTAACACAATGGCCGACGCTCCCATTTCTCAGGTGGATTCGCAGGCAGCGGGGCGTCTCTATACGGCAGAGCAACGTCGTCGTCGTGACGCTTCTCCCTGGACCCTGGTGCAGGGCCTCCTGGCGCCGATCCAGTTCCTGGTCTTTCTTGTGTCGCTGGTTTTCGTGCTGCGCTACCTGGTCACTGGCAACGGCTATGAGGTGGCAACCCAGTCGATTTTGGCCAAGACCAGCCTTCTGTACCTGATCATGATTACCGGAGCGATCTGGGAAAAAGTGGTTTTCGGGCAGTACCTTTTTGCCCCGGCCTTCTTCTGGGAAGATGTGTTTAGTTTTGCCGTAATTGCCCTTCATACAGCTTATTTGTATGCGTTATTTACGCATAGCCTGTCCCCCACCAGCCTGATGATTCTCGCGCTGGCGGCCTATCTCGCCTACCTGATCAATGCCGTTCAGTTCATCTGGAAGCTTAGGCAGGCGCGTCTTGATGAAGGACGTGCGAAATGAACACCCCCACTTTGCCAGTCGGTGGCGGTTGCCGCACTGCCCCGGTACTCAAAGAGCGGGGTCAGCGCGAGGTCTTCTGTGGGCTGACAGGCATCATCTGGCTGCACCGCAAGATGCAGGACGCCTTCTTTCTCGTTGTGGGGTCGCGGACCTGTGCGCACCTTCTGCAATCTGCTGCCGGCGTGATGATCTTTGCAGAGCCGCGATTCGGCACCGCGATTCTCGAAGAGACCGATCTGGCCGGGCTGGCCGATTCTCAGAAAGAGGTCGACCGGGTGGTCGAACAGCTTCTCGCACGGCGTCCCGACATCCGGCAGCTGTTCCTGGTCGGGTCCTGCCCCTCCGAAGTGATCAAGATCGACCTGTCCCGTGCGGCTGAACGGCTCAGCGCCAAACATGCGCCACATGTGCGGGTGCTGAATTATTCCGGCTCTGGCATCGAGACGACCTTCACCCAGGGCGAAGACGCTGCACTGGCCTGCATGGTTCCCGTGCTGCCCGAGTCTGACGCAAGAGAGCTGGTTGTCGTCGGCGCGCTGCCAGATGTGGTCGAAGATCAGATGATCGGCCTCCTGTCGGCCATGGGGATCGACAACGTGCGTTGCCTGCCCGCCCAGCGGATCGACGGGGAAACCGGTGTAGGGCCGAACACGGTCTTCGCGCTGGCCCAGCCTTTCCTCGGGGATACCCACGCTGCCCTTGAACGGCGGGGCGCACGGCATATTCCGGCCCCCTTCCCCTTTGGCGAAGAAGGAACCACCGCATGGCTCGCCGCCATCGCCGCCGAATTCGATGTGCCCGCCCAGACGTTCGAGGCCGTGACAGAGGCGCCGCGCGCCCGCGCCCGCAAGGCCGTCGCCCAGGCATCAGAACATCTGAATGGCAAATCGGTCTTCTTCTTCCCCGACAGCCAGCTCGAGATTCCGCTGGCCCGCTTCCTGACGCGGGAATGCGGCATGACCGCGATCGAAGTCGGGAGCCCCTATATCCATGACGCCATCGTCGGCCCTGACCTTGATCTTCTGCCCCAGGGCCCGGTGATCAGCGAAGGACAGGACGTCGAAAAACAGCTCGACCGGGCGCGGGCCGCCCGTGCTGACCTGACGGTTTGCGGCCTTGGGCTTGCCAATCCACTTGAGGCCGAAGGGCTGGCCACCAAATGGGCCATCGAACTGGTCTTTACGCCCGTCCATTTCTACGAACAGGCCGGTGATCTTGCCGGGCTCTTTTCGCGGCCGCTTCGGCGCAAATCCATCCTCAAGGTGGAGGCCGCGGAATGACCTGCCTCCGCTTCGCTTCGTTCCAAATGCTCATGACAGGTCAGACCACATGAAACTTACGGTCTGGACATATGAAGGACCGCCCCATGTTGGGGCGATGCGGGTCGCCACGGCGATGAAGGGCCTGCACTACGTGCTTCACGCGCCGCAGGGCGACACCTACGCCGATCTCCTGTTCACGATGATCGAGCGGCGCAACCACCGCCCGCCGGTCACCTACACGACCTTCCAGGCCCGCGACCTCGGGGCCGATACGGCCAACCTGTTCAAGACCGCCTGCCAGGAAGCGGTCGACCGGTTCAAGCCGCAGGCGATCATCGTCGGCGCATCCTGCACGGCAGAGCTGATCCAAGACGATCCCGGCGGCATGGCCGAGACGATGGACCTGGGGATCCCGGTCATCCCCCTTGAACTGCCGTCCTACCAACGCAAGGAAAACTTTGGGGCGGACGAAACCTTCTTCCAGATCGTCAAGCATCTGAGCAAACCGCAAAGCCGGACCAACCGCATCACCTGCAACATACTGGGGCCAACCGCTCTTGGCTTTCGCAACCGCGATGATGTCGAAGAGATAACTGGCCTGCTGTCCGACCTTGGTATCGGCGTGAATGTCGTGGCGCCCCTGAACGCGACGCCCGCTGACATTGCCCGCCTGCCCGCGGCCCATTTCAACGTGCTTCTCTACCCCGAAACCGGCGAGGCGGCTGCCCGCTGGCTTGAGAAGAACCATGATCAACCCTTTACCAAGGTTGTCCCTATCGGTGCCGGCGCGACCCGCGATTTCATCGCCGAACTTGCCCGCATCACGGGCAAGCCGCTGGCCTATGACGAATCCCGTCTGCGACTGCCCTGGTGGTCCGCCTCGGTCGATTCGACCTATCTGACCGGCAAGCGCGTGTTCCTTTTCGGGGATGGCAGCCACGTCATGGCCATGGCCCGGGTCGCCCGCGACGAGATGGGCTTCGAAGTGATCGGTATGGGCTGCTATAACCGTGAAATGGCGCGCCCTCTGCGGGCGATGGCCAAGGCATACGGGGTCGAGGCCCTGATCACGGATGACTACCTCGAGGTCGAGCGGACGCTCGAAGAGTTGTCCCCTGAGATGATCCTGGGCACCCAGATGGAGCGCCACATCGGCAAGCGTCTGGGCATCC
>CALFSV010000234.1 GCA_937916485.1 uncultured Paracoccaceae bacterium
CCTCGTCTGGCCATTTGACCCCTTCTTTGAAAAGCATGGCAATGATGACGCCCGCAATGCTTTTATGGGCAAGGCGCGCGACTGGGCGCGCTTTTCCGTTGCCAGGTTGGCAGCGCGTGTGCCGACACCTGCGGGCTATCGCGGCCCGGGCTCTTTGGCGGGCTTTGCCAACAACCCCAGCCATGATCCGGTGCTCTATCGGTACGACACGCTGCGACCCTGGTTCCCCGCTTTGAGCCTGCTTGAAACAACCTGGACAGAACAAAAGCCATTGCAGGCAATCACCGGCGAAATCCGCGATGTTCTGATGTGCTACCGCCCGAGGAGTGGCGAAGAGCATGAGGTTCGGTTGACCCAAGTGGCAAGTGCGGGGCTGCTGGCAGCGCGAAGCGCACGCGATGTCCTGATCGCATTTGAAGGCGGGACAGGTGACAAAGGTGAACCTGACCAGCCGGAATCGCAAAGTATGCTGGGGTTCGTCCTCAAACGGCATATTGCCGGTACCTCTGACTACGATATCCACATTGTTTTCCGGGGCAGCCGCTCGGGTTCGGCTGTGCGGGCCGCCTTACGGGCGCTGAGCACCGAGAACGCCGAGGGAAACCCCGACTGGATCACGGACTTTGGATATCGCCTGATCGGACCCGAGGTGTTTGGCGATATCTCGACGGTGGGCAAGGTCCACCGGGGGATCGCTCATTCATTGCGCAGCGCGATGCCAAAGATCCGCGCGAGCCTCATCCATTTGGCCCAAGGGACAGGGGGCCGTGCGCCCCGCCGTATCTATGTGACGGGGCATAGTATGGGGGCCGGTCTGGCGCAGCATTTCCTGAGTGCAGTAATGCTGGGGGACCAGTTTGGTCCATCGGGTCATGGTCCGGCGATGCCTGCAGAACTGCGGCGTTGGCCGTGGGACAATGTCAAACTTGTCACCTATTCTGCCCCTGTCTGCGGTGATGTGGTTTGGGCAAGAACCTTGACCGAGGACATCCTGCAGTCCGAATTCTTTGACCACCCGACCCCCGGCATTACCTTGACCGATCCTAAGGCTTTGACAGTTGGGAACTCCGAGATTGCGTTGCGCCTTGCCGATCCCGACAGGCCTGCCGGATACCGTATCTTGCATCCGAAAGATCCAGTCACGACGCTGCGTGTGTTTGCCGGCAAACATGTGGGCAAGACAGTTTATGTTGCAAGCGCCAGCCCGTTGGGCTTTGCCGATACGGAAGGACACGAACCGATTGATGTGCGCAAACGCATGATCGACACCTTGGCTGACCCCCGCTTGCCTGAAACGAGTTGGGTCTATCGCGACCTGGCAGAGCTCAGCCCAGATAGCCCGGAGGAGTTCACAGGTTCCCTTCCGGAGTTTGCCACCATCGCCCGCGCGATTGAGCGTTATTACCGCACGAGCGGATACCCCGTGGATGTTGCTAGGCTGGGACATGACTTTGCGGTCTTTGAGGGGCTGTTGGAAAGCAGTTAGGGGCCGGCACAGGCAGTCCCTGCTCATATTGCGTCATGGGACCCGCCCGTCAGGGACGCCAGCCCCTGCATCAGGGTTTCGGCCCCGCGCGCTGAACTGAAACCCGCAACGACGCGGTCGCGCCCTGCTGAACCGAGCCTTTGGCTCAGGTCGCTGTCCTCGGCCACTGATCGGATGGCGGCAGCGAGGCTGGACGGATCCCGCGGCGGCACAAGGATGCCGTCCTGTCCGCTTGTTATCAGCTCTGCCACGCCGCCTACGTCGGTTCCGATGACGGGTACACCGCAACTCATCGCTTCCATATAGGCCACACCAAGTGCTTCCATCCAGCTGGCAAGGACAAAGATGTGGGCGGATAAAAGTTTCTGACGGACAGTTTCTGCGTCGATTGCACCAAGGAGGGTTACGTGATCCTGAAGATCAAGGCGTTTGATCTCGTGCTCGATAACCCGTCGGTATCCGGCGCCCCCCTCATCGTCCTCTCCGGCCAGTTCTAGTGCGACGGGCTGACCGGTCTCCAGAAGCTGCTTGACCGCCTGAAGCAAGTCGACGTGCCCCTTGATGATATTCAACCGGGCGCAGCAGAACAGGCGGAGGGTCTCGCCGGGCGCATGGGGCACGTAGGGGCGATCGCGCGTAAGTGCATCGATGTCGACGCCCATGGGCTGCAAGAGCAGCGTGTCGGGCAACACCTCGGGCATTGCGGATCGAAGGTCCGCGATCAGCTTTCGGGTGACGGCTGTGGCAAAGCTTGCCCTTTGCCATTTGAACCGTTGCCCCGGTCTGTAGGCGTCAAGCTCACCGTGAAGGGTCAGGGAATATGTTGGTCCTCCCATCGCGCGGGCGAGCGCTGCGATCAGTGCCGCCCGACCGCAGGAATGAACGTGGACATGATCAATGGCGTCGGCCCGGCAATGGTCGCAAAGGGCGCGCGCGGCAGGGATCGTTACGGCCAGGTCACGAAAGAAGCTGGCTGGTTCTGATCCAATGGCTTTGAGGATCTGTCCATAGGGCATCCGGGGCAGGGCGCGTAAACCGGCGATGGGACCGGCCTCACCCAAATAGGTTGTCCGCTCCATCGCCTCGGTCGACCAGGAATGCGAGATTAAGCCTGGCGGCGGTTTTCGGGTGCTGAACAAGCGGACCCTGGCCCCAAGCCTTTCCAGCGCGGCCAGTTCGCGCCAAAAGAAGATATGGGTCTGGCCCGGAAACTGCGGCACCAGGTATCCAATTTTCTGACCTTTGGATGATGCTTTCGCCACCACGCTGCGAAACCTCATGCGCTGTTTATCCAACAAGATTTGCAGCCTATGTCCCGAAGCCGGTGTCGTCAAAGTCGAAACCGGAGGCCACGGCAGTCAGTCGTTCCGGGCCTGCGCGCTTTCGGTCAGTTCTATGCAGTCAAACAGGCTGACCTCCCCTTCAAGAAACAGGGGTTTTCGGGGCGGTATGGTGTCCACAAGGGCGCATCTGTCCGCCAACTCTTGGTAGAAGCTACGACAAAGGGCTGAGGGCGTCACCCGCGAGAGGTAGTCAAAATCCTCGACCAAAAATAAGGTAAAGTCCTGATCAAGCCAGTAGTCCAACTGCCATTCCTGCGGTTGAAGCGGCCAGGCAAAGGGACGGATGAGGCCCTCCATGTCGTCTTCGGCAACATCTTCGAGGCCGAACATCCCACTGGGCATCTGCATGTGGAACAGAGCGTCCCCGCTCCCTTTACCGGTCGTGCGTTCGGGCGCAACATCGGGAAGGATGACGTCGTAACGCTCGGCCAGCCGCTCATTTCGTGTCCTGACCATGGCAATAGCCTCGGCCGCCTGAGGGACCTGAAAGCGGTCATACGAGATGATGCGGCGGTCCCGGTAGGACTTCATCAAAATCGCCTCGACCTCGGTCGCGGTCGGAACCGCTGTGGCCTGGGTGGCGACGGATACGACGCCCCACGCGGACAGGACAACGGTTGCACCAAAGGCGAGAGACCCGATCCACGCAAGGCGCCCTCGCATCAGATCCATGATCATAGCAGTCGCCAGCAATAGCAGGCAGGCAAGTTGCGGCAACCACAGGTGAACCGGTTGGCGGGTTCCGACAATCATCAACTCGATCAAGATTGACAGGACAATCGCCCCCCAAATGCCGGCAAGCAACCCGCGTTGAGGCAACCTGCAAAGCCCGCTTTGAAGTTAGATCGGAAAGGTCAGGGCAAGAAGGGCGCCCGTGATGGTGATCCCGCTGACCTGGCCTGCTGCCAGGGTGCCAAAAAGACGGACCGCCTCAAGAAAACTGCCGTCGGAATGAGACATCAGGCTCTGAATCCGCTGGTAGGCCAGAAACTCCTGAAAATCCAAAACAGTTCCGATGTTCAGGATGGGCCAAAGGAGGCCCACCGTCAGCATGGCCCGCAAAAAAGATTTGCCGGCCTCGGCCCCTGACCGCGAACGCCACAAGGCAATGATATGAACGATGACAAGCGGCAAGAGCAGGAACACGAACGAATGCTTGAAGCTGATGGCAATCGTTGCAGCAACGGCAAGCACGACATCCTCGCGACCACCTGCCTGCGGCTGATGTCGCCGGATCAGGGCGAGGAGGGTCAGGACGGCAAAGCTGGCAAGGGCCACGTCCGACTTGGCGATATGCGACTGATAGACCCCCAAAGGATACATCAGGCCCAACAGTCCAGCGCCCACCGCATACCATCCGTCGATCCGCAGCGCCCGCGCGACAAGGTAGAACGCCGGGGCTGTCAGTGCGGCAAGCCCGGCAACCACCACGCGGGCGGTGACGTAGAAGGGCAGAGGATCGGAAAAGTATTGCGCCCGGAACGCCGCCGTATCGGGCCAGACATCAAGGACACGCCCGCCTGCGTAAAGAACGGCAAAGGCAGCGGCGTTGATGTAATTAAGAAAGGGCGGATAGAAATGCTGGCCGGGGATCAACTGGCCAGTCATGGCCCGGGCCGCATCGTTGATACGTTCGTCGCCGAAAAAGTAGCCAACATCGACGCCGACAAGACGAACGCCCCAAGCCAGCACAAAAAGGATCAGCACCATCGGAATTGTCCGATTGGCCCATTCTTGGCGACGAGTTGTCATACGCTCTCCTGCCAGCGGTTGTCTTTGTCTGCGGTGCCGGTCGGGCCTGCCCGATGTCGTGGGGTCCTTATTGTATGGTGCAGGGCTTGGCCCAAAGCCTAACCGATTACGTCATCATCCTAGGCGGTCAAACGTCCCCAAATGCGAATAAACCGGGTCAATATCGGGGCAATGTGACTGCCCAGCGGACAATTTTCGGCCTGACACAAGAATGACATACGGTTGCCCTGCCAAACTCATGTGTTGACGGTAGAAGGGCTTCATCAGTGGCAAAGCATTGTGGACGGGTCCGGGTCCGGACCCGCAGGGGCAGGAAGACAACCGCATATGGAAGAGTCCATACCGCTCTACATTGATCTGGATGGGACGCTGATCCGGTCCGATCTGGCGCAGGAAATGTTGGTGCAGGCCGCCGCGCGGCCCGAGCATTTTGGCGCCCTGACCCGCCTTTTGGCCCAGAGAGAGTGGTCACGGGTCAAGCGCTATCTGGCCGAGCATGTCGACTTTGTGCCAGAAAGCTTGCCCTACGTTGCGGCGGTCATTGACCACGCCAAGGCCGCCCGTGCCCTCGGTCGAAGGGTCGTTCTGGCGACTGCAGCCGACCGGATCGCTGCCGATCGGATCGCAGAGCATCTGGGCATCTTTGACGCTGTCATTGCGTCGGAACCCGGCCGCAACATGAAAAGTAGGGCCAAGCTGGATGCCATCCGGCAGGACGCCGGCAGCGATGACTTTGAGTATATTGGCAATTCTAACGACGATATACCGATCTGGGACGCAGCTGCCGCCAGGGGCTATGTCAATCCGCCGATTGGCGTTGCGCCTGACGCCACCCACCTGTCCGACGGCGGAGTGTTGGTTCAGGATCAGGTTCCGACCGGTCGCGTCCTGCTCAAAGCGATGCGCCCGCACCAATGGTCCAAGAACGCGCTGCTGTTCGTGCCGATGATTCTGTCCGCAAGCTATGCCGAGCCTGCAAATCTGATCATGGTGATCATCGGGTTCCTGATGTTTTCGTTTTGCGCCTCGGCGATCTACATCCTCAACGACCTGGTCGACATAGAGGCTGACCGTGCCCATCGGACCAAACGGAACCGGCCGTTCGCAGCCGGGACCTTGTTGCCTATCACCGGCGTCAAGGCGGCGGCTTTCCTCCTGGGCGTTGGTCTTGTCGGCGGCTTTGGCCTGATCGGGTCCGCCTTTGGTCTGGTCCTGTTGGGCTATGTCGGGCTGACGATGGCCTATTCGCTGTACCTCAAACAGTTTTCGACTGTCGATGTCGTCACTCTGGCCCTGCTGTATTCCGTTCGCCTGTTGGCTGGAGCCGTCGCAATTTCGGTGCCGTTGTCGCCATGGCTTTTGAACTTTGCCTTGTTCTTCTTCCTCGGGCTGGCCTACCTCAAACGCTATATCGAGGTGGCGCGCAGCACCGGCACTGGTCGGATCGGAAAGCGCAATTACGAGACCGACGAAATCGACTTTATCGCCATGTTCGGGATCGCCAACAGCGCGCTCGCGATCCTGACGCTGTCCCTGTTTCTCAACAGCGACGCGGTGACAGAGACCTATGCAAGCCCCTATGTCCTTTGGCTGTTGCTGCCTCTGTTCGCCCAATGGACTTTTCGGACATGGATCTGGGCCAAGCGGGGCAAGATCGACGATGACCCGGTGGTTTTTGCCCTCAAGGACCGTCAAAGCCGGATGATCATCGGACTATGTGTTGTCCTCATCGTTGTGGCGCAACGCTTTCCCATAGGGGGGGCCTTGTTTTGAGCCTTCTGGGTTTTGCCCTTGTCTTTATAAGCGTTACGCTGTTGGCGGCTGCGCAAACGGCCTTCAAGTCGGGGGTCAACCGGCTGGATCTTGCCCCCGATGCGGGTGTCATGCAGCAGGCGATGGCCTTTCTGACTTCGCCGTTCGTCTTGACGGGCCTTGCCCTTTACGGCGTGGGGACATTGTTGTGGCTGTCCGCACTGCGGCATGCCGATCTGTCGCTGGTCTATCCCTTTGTCAGCATCAGCTTTGTCATGGTCAGCATTTCGGGCATCGTTTTCCTCAACGAACCAGTGCAGGCCCATAGGGTGATAGGCCTTGCCCTGATCATCGCGGGCCTTCTGGTGATGTCCCGGGGCTGAAGGCTCAGGGCATCCAGACAAGGTGCGCCACATGGTAAAAGACCGGCGCCGCAAAAAGCACGCTGTCCAACTGATCGAGAAACCCGCCTTGCCCGGGGATCAGATGGCTCCAGTCTTTGACACCCTTGTCCCGTTTGATCGCCGCTAGCACCAGGTTACCGAACATCCCGGTGGCCGAGGCAAGGGCCGCCATGCCTGCCGCCCCCAGAACGCCAAAGGGTGTGAGCCAGGCAAACACCGCCCCGATAACAGCGGCAGAGGCGATGCCGGCCAGCATCCCTTCCCAGGTCTTGGGCGACAGGCCCGGCGCGATCTTGCGGCGCCCGATCCGCCGTCCGAACCAGAAATCCAGAAGGTCGCCCAGCTGGACCACCATGATCAGGAAGGCAATCAGAAGGACCGATCGGTCGCCGCTGCCGGGAATATCAAGGGTCATCAGGGCAGGGACGTGGCTGGCGCAATAGACGCAGATCATCAGCCCCCATTGCGTCTCGGCCACCCGCATCAGGAACCGGTCCGAGTTGCCCCTCAAGACCGACACGATCGGCAAAAGAAGAAAGGCGTAGACCGGGATGAAAACGGTGAAAAGCCCGGTCCATCCAAGCCAGATAAAAAGAAACTGAAGGGGCAGGCCCACGAAAAAGGCCAACGCCAGCGACAGGTGGTCGGCCCGCGCCTTGGTCGAGAAAGTAAGGAACTCTCGCAACGCGGCAAAGGCGGCAAAGGCAAAAAGAAGGGTCACCCCCGCCTGTCCCAAGATCAGGGCAAGGCCGAACAGGATGACCATCGCCCACCAGCTGTGAACGCGGGTCCGGTAGGTTTCCACCACCGGTCCCGGTCTGCGCAGGGCCAGCACTTCACCAAGAAAGGTCAGGGCTGTCAGCAGGGCGAAAGTGCCGATGACCAGCAGCGCAATGTCACCTGTCGTACTGGTCACGGCCGGGCCTCTTCGCCCTTTGCCACCCGGTCGTGCGGCGGTGGGGCAAGGTCTGACAGCGCCGTGCTGGCCCGGGCCAGAAAGGCATCCTTGCCCTCGTCCGGCTGAATGTGGACCGGGCTGCCAAAGGTCACGGTGCAGATCAGGGGCAGGGGAATGACCTCGCCCTTTGGCAGGATGGCGTTCAGGTTGGCCACCCATGTGGGGACAAGGTCCACGTCGGGTCGCGCTTTGGCGATGTTGTACAGGCCCGCCTTGAACGGCAACAGAGGGTCGTCGGTCATGTTCCGGTTGCCTTCGGGAAAGATGATCAGCGATGACCCTTCTGCAATTGCGGCCAATATCGCCTCCATCGGGTCCGAGGTGCGGGCCTCGGGTCGCCGGTCGATCAGGACTGCGCGGAACACCTCGGCCCCGGCAAAGGCCCGCAAAGGGGTCTTGAGCCAGTAGTCGGCCGCTGCGACAGGGCGGGTCTGGCGGCGCAGGGCGGCGGGCAGAACCGACCAGATCATCGGCATATCGCCGTTGGACACATGGTTGGCGTAGTAGACCCGCTGTTTTTGTTCCGGCGCAATGCCTCGCCAGTCGGCGCGAGGCGCTGCGATGATCCGGGCAAAAAGGGTGATGGCGTGTCCAGCAGCGCGGGCCGCCATCCGACGCACAAGGGAATTCCGGGTAGTCATGGCCCGAGACTGACCGAGCGCAGGAGAATAGGGAAGGGGCAAGTTACCAGCCTTCCCAGCGCCTTGCCTGCGCTTTGGCCGTGCCTATTCCGGGATTGAGGGCGCACCGCCTTCAAACACATTGACCTCGTGATAGCTGACCGGGGCCTCCTGCATTTGCAGATGCAACCCGTCGCCCTTGAAGGGATGCGCCCGTGCCAGCGCCTCGTCGACCTCGATCCCGAGGCCCGCGCCTTGTGGGACGGGGATATACCCCCCTTCGACCGTCAATGTCCCTTTGATCAGGGCGCTGTGGTACGGCGTTTCGATCGTTTCGGCCATCAGGAGGTTGGGTAGTGAGGCACCCAACTGGACGTTGGCCGCCCATTCGATGGGACCGGCATAAAGATGGGGGGCCATCTGGGCGTTGTAGGCTTCGGCCAGAACGGCGATCTTCTTGCCCTCCCAGATGCCACCCGCCCGGCCAAGGGCCGGTTGCAGGATCGAGGTGCCGTGACGCAGGGCCTGCGCGAATTCTGCTTTGGTGCTAAGCCGTTCGCCAACGGCTACGGGGATGGGCACTCCGGCGGCGACCTTCTCAAGCTCGGCGGGGTTGTCGGGTGGGATAGGCTCTTCGAACCACAGCGGAGAATAGGGGGCGATAGCGGTCCCCATGCGGATCGCCCCACCGGTTGAAAACTGGCCATGCGTGCCGAACAAGAGGTCCGCCCGGTCGCCCACCGCCTCGCGGATTGCCTTGCAGAAGGCGACAGAGCGCGAGATGTCCGACATTGCAGGCATATGGCCCGCGCGCAGGGTATAGGGTCCGGCCGGGTCGAACTTGACGGCCGTATAGCCCTTTTCCACCATCGCGACCGCACTTTCGGCGGCCATGTCTGCATCGACCCAGAAATCGGGCAGCCGATGGCTGGGTGCTGTGGGATAAAGGTAGGTGTAGGCGCGCACCCGGTCTGTCACCTGCCCGCCGATCAGCGCGTGGACCGGACGGTCGCGGTCCTTGCCCAGAATGTCCCAGCAGGCGATCTCAAGCCCGGACCATGCGCCCATGACCGTCAGGTCCGGCCTCTGGGTAAAGCCCGAGGAATAGACGCGGCGGAACATCAGCTCGATGTTCTCGGGGTTTTCGCCGGCCATGTGACGCCCGAACACGTCGCGGATGACGGCGTCCATCGCTTGCGGTCCGACAGAGGATGCGTAGCATTCCCCCCAGCCGGTGATGCCGGTGTCGGTGGTCACCTTGACCAATATCCAGTAGCGGCCCCCCCAGCCGGGGGCGGGCGGGGCTGTCACGATGATGTCGAGATCGGCGAGTTTCATAGGGCATGTCCCATAAGTCGGAGGGTGTTTGCATGGAGGGGATCACG
Organism: uncultured Paracoccaceae bacterium; assembly: GCA_937916485.1. Next base: position 9,701 of record CALFSV010000234.1, read on the forward strand.
ATACGGCAGCTTGGTCCAGCCGATCTGGACCTGTTGTTGTCCGTTCCCGACGGGTTGTTCGATGAGGCGGTGATCCCCGAACAGGCCCGCGCATTCCTGAACGAGCCGCTGCACGAGATTGTGCTGGCCTTTGACGGGGACCTCGTGGTGGCCATGGCGACAGGCGCCATACTGCTGCATCCGGACAAGCCGCCTTCGTTTTTCATCAATGAAGTCGGCACCCGGGATAGTCATTTGCGCCGGGGCATCGCCAGTGCGCTGACCGCGCGATTGATGGAAATCGCGCGGGACAGGGGCTGCCAAGGCATATGGCTTGCGACAGAGCCTGACAACATCGCGGCCCTTGGCCTTTATCGCAAGCTGGGCGGACAGGAAGAACCTGTTGTCGCCTTTGGATGGGACGACGCCTTCTGAGGATCAGAACGTGATGACGTTGCGCCGGGCCGATCCGGTCTTGGTATCGGCGATCGCCTCGTTGATCTGATCCAGCGTCCAGCGGCCGGAAATCAGCTCATCCAGTTTCAGCCTGCCCTGCTGGTACAGATCGACCATCCAGGGGATGTCTCGCTTGATGACCGTATCGCCCATCTTTGAGCCGATCATGCCCTGACCGGCGGCGGCAACCATCACCGGCTCATAGGTCGACATCGCGCCCGAATGGGGCATGCCCACCATGATCACCCGGCCCCCTTTGGCCAGGTACTGCGGACCCTGATCAAAGGCCGGGATGGCCCCAACAGTGACAAAGACCGCGTCCGCACCCCGGCCCATAGCGGCCTTGGCGGCCCTCCAAGGCTCTGGGTCCGTTGCCAGCACGCCGTCCGTCGCGCCGAACTCCTTGGCGATGGCCAGCTTTTCGGGGGACATATCCACGGCAACGATCCGGCGCGCACCGGCGATCCGGGCACCCTGAATGGCGTTCAGCCCGACGCCGCCGGCACCGATGACAACCACGTCCTGTCCGGCCCGCAGGTTCGCCGCGTTCACCACCGCCCCCACGCCAGTGATCACGCCGCAGGCCAACAGGGATGCCGCCTCCATCGAGATATCGGAGGGGATGCGCACAACCTGGCTTTGATCCACAACCACCTTTTCGGCAAAGGCGCCAGAGGCCATGGCCTGATGCAGCTTGCCCCCGTCCGCCGTTCTGAGCGGGCCGTGATCGCCATCATAGGAGGTGTCGCACATCACTGGCTTGCCCGAGGAACAGGGGGCGCAATGGCCACAAGACCGGATCAGGGTCACGACGACGGCATCGCCAACGCTGATCCCCCGAACGCCGTCGCCCACCGAAGACACCGTTCCAGCGGCCTCGTGCCCGTAGACCGCTGGCAGCGACCCTCCCCAGCCACCGTCCAGATAGGTGATGTCCGAGTGACAGATGGCGACCGCGGCCAGGGTCACTTCGACCTCGCCTGCGATGGGGTCGCGAAGCTCAACCTGTTCAACAGTCAGGGGCTGGCCAAAGGCGTGACAGACAGCGGCGGTGATGCGGGCCATGACGGGCCTCCTTTATGTGTTCTTCGCGGCTAAGAATTGAGCTTGGCCAAACGGGTTTGCGCTTCTGAAACCGACCCCATGGGTCGGGATCAGGCGGCCGGCGGCGGTTGTGTGGCGACGCCCTGCGTGGCGGTCGGTCGGGCCATCAGGAACAGGCCGATGCAGACAACGGTCAGCACCGCAGACAGAAGGAATGGCGCACCTGGCGAATAGATTGGGGCGTTTTCCCGGGTAAAGAAAAAGAAGGTCTGGGTCATGATCAGCGGTGCAATAATCACGGCAATCGCGTTGATCGACGTCAGAATGCCCTGCAATTCACCCTGCTGGTTGTCCTGGGCGGTTCGGGACATGATCCCTTGCAGCGCGGGTCCGGCAATCGCGCCAAAGGCGGCGACAACCGTAAAGGCCAGAGCCATCCACCCGGCCTGGACAAAGCCAAGAAAGACGAATGCCGCAACCTCGACGATCAGGCCAAGGATCACCGCCTTCCGATCCCCGATCCGGGCGAGGATCGGACGGATGAGAACACCCTGCACCACAGCGATCGAAATGCCGTAGACAGCCAGCGAGACCCCGACCATGCCCGGCCCCCAGCCAAAGCGGATCTGGCCGTAATAGGCCCAGACTGCCGGGTAAACAAAGAAGGCAACCCCGTAGAAGAACATCAGCACCAGCATGGGTCGCAGCCCCGGCAAGGCACCAATATGCTTGAACGCGCCAAAAGGGTTGGCGCGCGCCAGCGAGAACGGTCTGCGAATACGATCGGTTACTGTTTCGGGCAGGACAAAGTAGCCGAACAGGAAGTTGGCGCCGGCAAGGACGGCTGCCGCATAGAACGGCGCACGGGTTCCGTAGCTGGCTAAGAGCCCGCCGATCAGGGGCCCGAACACGAACCCGACCCCAAAGGCCGCGCCGATAAGTCCAAAGTTGGCTGCCTTTTCTTCTGGCTTAGAGATGTCCGCGACATAGGCCATGGCAGTCGATTGCGTGGCCGCGGTCACGCCACCCACGATCCGTCCTATGAACAAAAGCCAGATTGCCCCTGCCAAGGCCATGACGACGTAGTCGATCGCCATCACCACCAAGGATGTCAGTAGAACTGGGCGCCGGCCGAACCTGTCCGACAGGTTACCGACCAAGGGTCCAAAGCCGAACTGCATGACGGCATAGACGGTTGTCAGGATGCCTCCCCAAAGGGCGGCCTGCCCCAGATCGCCGCCATTCACCTCGCGGATGAGGTCGGGCATGACGGGAAGGATAAGACCAATCCCCATGGCGTCGATCACCACCGTGATGAAGATGAAGGTGAGCGGCAGGTTCTTGGTCATGTGGGGGGCTCCGCGCCGGATGTCGGCACGTTTTAGACCGTTTGGTTTACTTTGCAACCCGCGACGCGGCAGCGGCAAAGGCCCGTGCCTCGGCAGGTGCCGTGCCAAGCTGGAACCCCGGGGCGAATAGGTTGGATAAATCCGCCTCCGGGTAGGCTGCTGCGGCCAGTTCCGGCAGGGGGCGGCCGCTTGTCAGGACCTCTTTGCACAGGGCCTTCACCACGCTTTGCGCCTGCGGGCGTGGCAAGGTGTTGGCAAGCCTGAACGACAGTGCCTCGGCATAGATCAGACCGGTTCCGTCGTCGATCTGGGCCAGCATTGCGGCGGGGTCGGGCGCGATCCCTTCAGCCAGTTCCTGCGCCAGAATAAGGGACCGGCCCAACCCAAGGCACATTTGCGGCAGGCTCATCCATTCGCTGACCCATGCCGCGCCGTCCCGCTGCTGGCGGTGGACGATGGCCCCCTGCATCACGCCGTTCAGACCAGCAACATGGCTGGCAATGGCAACCATGACCGAAGGCATCACCGGGTTTTGCTTTTGCGGCATGGTGGATGACCCGCCGGCGCTGGGCAGGCGGACCTCGCCCAGCCCGGTCTGGGTCATCAGCCCCAGATCCTCGGCCATCTTGGCAAGGGTGCCGGTCACGAGGGTGATCCACGCCGCGAGCCCGGCGATGGGATGGCGGGCAGAGTGCCAGCTTTGCCCAGGGTCTGACAGGCCAAGGCCCTTGGCCAAACCGGCCCGAACCGCAGGGCCCTTGTCTTCCATCGCAGACAGCGTGCCGGCGGCGCCGGAGAGGCTGACCTTCAACAGGTTGGCCTTGACCACGGCCAGCTGGTTCAGAAGCTCGATCAGCGGGCTACCCCAACTGGCCAACACGGCACCAAAGGTGGTGGGCGTGGCGACCTGGCCATAGGTCCGGCCTGCCATGGGCAGATCGGCATGAGCCTCGGCCTGCTTTCCAAGGGCATTGATCGTTGCGATCAGCCGGGTCTCGTATAGGGCGAGGACCTGACGCAGGCGCAGGACCAGCCCGGTTTCCATGATGTCCTGCGAGGTTGCCCCATAGTGCAGCCATTGCGCGTGCTCTGGTGCCTTCAGTTCTTCGCGAAAGGCGGTGACGAGGGCGGGGACAACGACGGCGTTTTGGCCCGTGGCCTTGGCCAGCGCGGCGGGATCGACCTGGATCTCCATCGCGGCCCGCTGGATTGCCTTGGCGCTGACCTCGGGGATCAGGCCCTCAGCGGCTTGCGCCTGGGCAAGGGCACCCCAGACGAGCAGCATCGCCCGCAGCTCTGCCGTGTCGGTAAAGAGCGTGGCCATTTCGCGGTCGAGGAACAGGTCCCGGAACATGGCGCTGTCGTAGATGGAGGCAGACATGAGAATATCCCTTTGAAAGTCAGCGGCCGTCCGAAGCCTATGTCGCGCAAGCGAATGGCATTGCCGGTTCAGACATGACCGATCTCTTGCAAGAAGTTGATCAGATGTCTGGCATAGGCCTCGGGGGCCTCGACGCAGGGGAGGTGTCCGGCACGCGGGATCAGTGCGAACCGGCTGCCGGGGATAAGGTCAATGGTTTCGCGCACCAGATCGGGGGGCGTGGCCCCGTCTTCGGATCCGGCAATCCCCAAGGCGGGCAGGCGTAGGCTGGCGGTGGTTGCAAAAAAGTCGGTCCCGGCGATGGCAGCGCAGACCCCGGCATATCCCTGTGGAGGGGTAGACAGGAACAGCGCTTTCCAAGGCTCCATCGCGGGGGTGTTGAGGAAATCCCTGCCAAACCAGCGCGGCATAACGCTATCGGCGAGTGGTTCCAGCCCTTTGGACAGGACCGTGGCAATCCGGTCGTCCCAAAGCTGCTTGGTCCCGATCTTGGCGCCGGTGTTCGACAAGACAACAGCCCGCATCAGGTCAAGGCGTTTGACGGCAAGACCTTGGGCGATCATGCCTCCGACGGACAGGCCAACAAAAACGGAATCGCGCACCGAAAGGGCATCGCAGACCGCCTCTGCATCGGCGATCAGGGCCCCCATCGAATAGGGTGAAGCTGGGACGGATGAGCGGCCATGCCCACGCTTGTCATACCGTATGATCCGAAGCTCGGTCGGGAGCAGCGGCACCACCAGATCCCAAAGGGAAGTATCGGTGCCAAGCGAGTTTGCGAAAACAATTGTCGGAGAGTCCGCGTCGGTCGCGCCATCGACCCGGACATAAAGGCTGACGCCATCACGCTCTACGAATTGCTCGTGCATTGAAGTCTCGCTCCCGCGTCGAAGTGACTTGAGCGAGCTATCGTTCTTTGCCCCCCTGCGTCAACGGGCGCAGGGGGGATGTCAGGACCAGATGATGGCGGTTCCGGTCAGAACCAGTGCCGCCCCGGCAAGATCACGTGGCCCCAGACCGTCGCCGATCAGGAAAGCTAAGGTCAGAACAATAAGGGTCTCTGCCCCGAGGATCGCGATGTAGGTCAATCCAAGAGAGTGCTGCCGCAAGAGCGCAACTTCGGCCAGCACAGCAAAGCTGAGGGCCACCCCTATGACAATCCAGATCACTCCGGTTGAGGCGATGGATGCGCTTTTCATGGCGAAGGTGGCACCTGCATAGGCCACGGCACACAGCGCAATGAGGCAGACGGGCTTGAAAATGAAGTCTATCATTTGAATGGCCAGAAAAGGGTCCGACGGACCTCGACAACATAAAGCAGCAGTCAGGAATGACCAAAGCCTAGCCTGTTGACGTGCTCTGACTAAGTCAGGAAAGCCATTACCAATGGTCACTTGGCCCCGGCCAGCACAGTAGCATAAAGTGCTGCGTCCACATTCCCCCCCGAGGCGACAGCGATCACGGTGTCTCCTTCGACCTCACTCCCATGGAAGAGGGCAGCGGCAAGGCCAACCGCCCCTCCCGGTTCCAACACCAGGTTGAGGTGCCGGAAGGCCGCAATCATGGCCTGTTTTGCCTCATCATCGGTGACAATGATCCCCGGTCCACAGAGCTTTTGCAGAATGGGAAAGGTGATGTTGCCGGGACATTGGGTCAGGATGGCATCGCAGATGGACCCGGAGGTTGTCGCGTTCTTCTCAATCCGGCCTGAGATGAGGGACCGTGTCGCATCGTCGAACCCCTGTGGCTCGACCGGGCGGACCCTCATGCCGGGGGCGTCAGCCTCAAGCGCCAGCGCGATCCCAGAGGTGAGGCCGCCACCACCACAGCAGACCAATACGTCGGCTTGGGTCACACCAAGATCGGCTGCCTGGGCGGCAATCTCAAGCCCGGTTGTGCCCTGACCCGCGATGACCTGCGGATCGTCATAGGGTTTTATCAGGGTCAATCCCCGCTCCGTTGCCAGTTTATCGCCGATCGCCTCGCGGTCTTCGGTGGCCCGGTCATACAAGACAACCTCGGCCCCCAGTGCCTTGGTGCCCTCTATCTTGGCCTGGGGGGCGTCGGACGGCATTATAATGACGGCGCTAATGCCGTGGGCCTGTGCGGCCCGGGCGACACCCTGGGCGTGATTGCCCGACGAATAGGCGATGACCCCACGCTGGCGCACATCTTCCGGCAGGGCCGAGATGGCCGACCAGCCACCACGCCCCTTGAACGACCCCGTGACCTGCAGCGCCTCGGCCTTGACCAGAACCCGGCGCCCCGCGATGGCGTCCAGGCCGGGCGATGACAGCAAGGGTGTGCGTACCACGTTCCCCTCAAGCCTGAGGGCGGCGGCGCGGATCATGTCGATGTTCATTTGCAAAGCTCCAGCCAGGTGTTCAGCGCAGTCAACGCGCCGTGTTCATCAAGGAAAGGGACGTGGCCCCTGTCAGGGATATCTGCCCGGATCATGTCAGGCCGCCTGCGCGACATCTCGTTCGCGGTGGCCAGTGTCAGAAGTTCCGAGTTTTCGCCCCGGATAAGGGCGAGGGGAAGGCCGGCCATCGCATCGAAGAACGGCCAGAGGTCAGGGATCTGCTGGGCACCGGTCGCGGCAAAGGTTTCGGCCAGCCGGGGATCGTAGCGAATGACAAGGCCGTCCGGGGTTTCCCTGTTCTGGGCACGCACCTCGTCCAGCCAGCGGGCATGGGGCACGTTGGGAAACCCTGTCATCGCCTTGGCCCGTGCCTTTGCGGCCTCTTCATAGGTGCGCTGGGCAGGGTTGCGCCCGATGTAGGTCGCGATGGTATCAAGGCCTTCATGCGCAATCTCGGGCCCGACATCGTTCAATGCGACGCCGATCAGCCGGTCTTTGGCGGCGGCGGCAATGCCCATGGCGATCAGTCCGCCACGCGACGTGCCAAGAATGGCCGCGCGGTCGATCCCAAGATGATCCAGAAGGCCGAGGGCGTCCTGCGCCTCTTGCATCAGGGTGTAGGTCGAGGGGTCGGCCCAGTCGGACAAACCTCTTCCCCGGTAGTCAGGTCGGATCAGCCGGACCCCGTTCAGATGCGGTGCGACGTGGTTGAAATCCTGACCGTTCCTGGTCAGCCCGGCCAGGCACAAAAGCGGCATGCCTGCGCCTTCGTCCAGATAGTGCAGGGCAATCCCATCAGATGCGGTGTAGCTGGGCATCAGCAAAGCTCTGCAATGGTCGTAAGGTCGGGCAAAACATGGTGCGGCGTTGCGTAAAGGCGGTCCAAAGGCTCTGCCATTCGGTTGACCCAGGCAGTCGTGAAGCCGTAGCCTGCCGCCCCCGCCGCGTCCCAGCCGTTAGACGAGACGAATAGAACTTCGGTTCTGGCGCAGCCAAAGTGCGCCTCTACAAGATCATAGACATCTGCATGGGGCTTGAAGACGCCCACGCTTTCAACCGATAGCACCGCGTCGAGTTGGGACCCGATCCCCGCACTCTCTACAGCCGAGGCAAGCATCTTGGGCGACCCGTTCGACAGGATTCCCGTCGACAGTCCCCGCGCCTTCAGGGTTGACAGCATGGCAGGGACTTCGGGGTAGGCAGACAGGGTTTGGTAAAGGTCCAGCAGCCGCTGGCGAAGTATCGGGTCTTCAAGGCCCGCCGCCTCCATCGCCCAATCCAGTCCGTCTTGCGTGACTTGCCAGAAATCGGTGTGTCGTCCCGCAACGGCGCGCAGCCAGGTGTATTGCAACTGCTTGAGGCGCCAGTCCCGGGCGAGCTGCGGCCAGATGGCGGAAAGGGCTTCTTGGCCCGGTTCCGATGCCGCTTCACGCGCCGCGGCGTTGACGTCGAAAAGGGTACCATAGGCGTCAAAGATGCAGGTGGTGATCGGCATTGCAGGGTCCCTGAAAGTAGTCATTGGCCGGCACCTTGCCCTGTCCGGCGGGTGGGGGAAAGCCTGCCTGTTTGCACCCCCGCGCCAGCCTTGATAGGCTCAGTCCCATCCGACGGGAGAACACGCCCATGGGGCGGCCCGAAACCCATTCCCTACAAGCCAGACGGAGAAGATCATGACGCAAGTCAAGACGGGCGACACTGTGCGCATTCACTATACCGGAACCCTTGAGACTGGTGAAACCTTTGACACCTCCTCCGGCCGCGATCCGCTCGAATTCGTGGTGGGCTCGGGCCAGATCATCCCCGGGCTGGACAAGGCGCTGCCCGGCATGGCGATCGGCGAAAGCAAGACCGTCGCGGTCCCCTGTGCCGAGGCCTATGGCGAAACCAACCCCGAGGCCCGGCAGGACGTGCCGCGCGATTCCATTCCCGCCGAAATCCCTGTCGATCCGGGCACGCAGTTGCAGATGCAGACCCAAACCGGCCAGGTCATCCCTGTCACGGTTGCCGAAGTGACGGATGAGGTCGTTGTTCTGGACGCAAATCACCCGCTTGCCGGCAAAGACCTGACCTTTCAGATCGAATTGGTCGACGTGATCGCAGCCTGATCACCGCGTCATCGCTGGCCCGCATCGTGACCTTTGGTTTTGGTGCGGGCCACTTTTCATGATACGATCCCTCCAGTCACATGGGGGG
>CALFSV010000235.1 GCA_937916485.1 uncultured Paracoccaceae bacterium
CATGCAAGGGGCAGGGTTGATGCTGGGGATTCACCGCCGCAGCTTGGTCAAGGCTGTTGCGGAATATCTGGGCTGGCAGATGCCCAAGGGATTGCAGGTCTCTGATTGGGGGGCAGCGGTGCTGTCGGGTGATCAATTGGCCTACGCCGCACTGGACGCCGTGGGTGCATTCCTCCTGTGGGCGAAGCTCAAACCTGATCTTGAAGCGTGCGACCGGTGGGATGCGTATATGTTGCAGCGCGACGCTGTCCCTGCGGCTGTCGAGATGGCCTGGTGCGGCATTGGCATCGATACAGTTGCGTTGGACGTGCAGATTGCCGGCTGGTCCGTTGCGCTGGCCACTGCCCGGGCCGACTGGGAGAAGGAAACAGGGATGCCCCCGCCCGGTAAGCCGGCTGATATCCGGGCCTGGCTTGAGTGCAGCCTGGATGAGGCGGACCTGGCGGCGTGGCCCCGTACTGAGAAGACCGGGCAGCTGGCCACCGGGGCCAGCGACCTGGAGCGGGCCTCGCATCTGCCAGCCTTGCGCCCGCTGCTGTCGCTCAGGCGTATGGAGAAACTGTTGTCGTCCTTTGGGTCGAGCCTGAAGGAGAAGGTAGGCCCTGTGACGGGGCGCGTGCACGCCCGCTACAACGTTGCCGGAACCAAATCGGGCCGCTGGGCATGCAGCGGCCCCAACCTTACACAAATACCGGGCGAGCGTCTGGCACCCGGCTTCCGGGACATATTTAAAGCACCTGAAGGACGGTTGTTGATAGGTGCGGACTATGCCCAGATGGAACTCCGGGCTGTCGCCGAGATAAGTGGGGATACGGCCCTACGCAGGATTTATGCCGACGGCCTGGACCTGCATCAACTCACCGCTGCCGCCATGGCCAGCGTTGATCCTACTGCCGTCACCAAGGAACAGCGCAACCGCGCCAAGCCCGTGAACTTCGGGAGCATCTACGGCATGGGTGGGGCTGGATTGGCCGCAGCAGCGTGGAACGGTTACCGGGTTGAGATGACACCAAGGGAGGCAGAGGTAGCCTTGCGGGCGTTCTTCCGAAACTACCCCACCCTCAAAAGATGGATGTCTCAACATGCCGACCGTTGCCAGCAGCGCCGCCACATCGTCATTGGGGCTGGACGCGTGTTTGAGAATGCCTGGGAGCCGAGAGGCATACGATACACTCAGTGCTGCAATCTGCCGGTTCAGGGGGCTTGTGCGGACGTCATGATGCGTGCTGTTGCTGGCGTGTACCGACGGCTCCACGGTGATGGGTATGACGCCGTCATGGTCGCGATGATCCATGATGAGCTAATTCTTGAGGCGGATGCACAGGATGCCGAGGCCGTGGGCGAACTACTGGCCGAAGAAATGACCATGGCATTTGCCGCAACGTTCCCGGATGCGCCAACCGGCGGTCTGGTTGATGTTAAAATTGGTGCCTCATGGTCAAGTCTGAAGTGATGAGAACGCCGGAGTAACAATCCCTCAGTGAAGCGGCCGGGTCGTCTGGTTGCGCCGGAGTAAAAATCCGTCAGCGATAGCCCTTTGATGATTTTGTCGAGGGCGGGGGATGAAGCGAGTGGAACTGTATGCACGCGTTCGTTACGCGGTAATGATCGAGGGGTTGAGCCGTCGCGAGGCGGGTCGGCGGTTTGGGATTGACCCGCGCACGGTCCGCAAGATGCTGAGCTATTCGGTGCCGCCGGGCTACGTGCGGACGCGGCCGCCGGTCCGCCCGAAGCTCGATGCGTTCACCGGCATCATCGACCGGATTTTGGAAGATGATAAGGCGCGCCCGAAGAAGCAGCGGCACACGTCGAAGCGGGTTTTCGAGCGGCTGCGCGACGAGCACGGGTTCACAGGCGGGCTGACCATCGTGAAGGATTACATCTGCGGCGCCCGGCAGCGTCAGCGCGAGATGTACGTGCCGCTGGCGCACGCACCCGGCCATGCGCAGGTCGATTTTGGCGAGGCGTTGGGTGTCATCGGTGGGATCGAGTGCAAGATCCACTTTCTGGCAATGAGCCTGCCGCACTCGGACGCCTGCTTTGTGAAGGCCTATCCCGGCGAGACGACGGAAGCCTTCTGCGACGGGCATGTTGCGGGGTTCGCCTTCTTCGGCGGCGTGCCGCTGTCGGTGCTTTATGACAACACGAAGATCGCGGTGGCGCGCATCCTGGGCGACGGCAGGCGCCAGCGGACACGGGTGTTCAGCGAGTTGCGCTCGCACTACCTGTTCGAAGACCGGTTCGGTCGTCCGGGCAAAGGGAACGACAAGGGCAAGGTGGAGGGGCTCGTCGGCTATTGCCGGCGGAACTTCCTGGTGCCGATGCCGCGCTTTGCCAGCTTCGATGCGCTCAATGCCCATCTCGAGGATTGTTGTCGCCAGCGCTGGGCGGAACGGCTGCGCGGACATGACCAGACGATTGGCGACCGGCTGGAACGCGATCGTGCCGTGCTGCGGCGCCTTCCGGCGACCCCCTACGATGCGTGCGACAAGCGCCCCGGGCGGGTCAGCTCGCTGTCGCTGGTGCGCTACCGGGGAACCGATTACTCCGCGCCGACGCGGTTCGGCCATTGCGAGGTGCTGGTTCGCGGCTATGTCCACGAGGTGGTCATCAGCCGCGGCGCGGAGGTCATTGCCCGGCACCCGCGCTCGTACGAGCGCGAGGACTTCGTCTTCGATCCGCTGCATTACCTGGCCCTGCTGGAGCAGAAGAGCAATGCCCTGGACCAGGCCGCGCCGCTGGCCGGCTGGCAGCTTCCGGCCGTGTTCATGGATCTCCGTCGCCTGCTGGAGGCGCGAATGGGCAAGCAGGGCAAGCGCGAGTACGTCCAGGTGCTGCGGCTGCTCGAGGCGTTCGCACCCGATGACGTTCGGGCGGCGGTATCGCAAGCCCTCGAGCGCGGCGTGATCGGCTTCGACGCCGTGAAGCATCTGCTGCTGTGCCGCATCGAGCGCCGCCCGCCGCGCCTGGATCTGTCGATCTATCCCTATCTGCCGCGCGCCGCGGTGGCGACCACGTCGGCCAGTGCCTACATGGGCCTGCTGACGCGAGGGGCGTCATGAGCGCGCAGACGCCGCAGATCCTGCTCGCCCATCATCTGAAGGCGCTCAGGCTGCCGACCTTCCTGCGAGAGTACGACAAGCTGGCGCGCCAGTGCGCCACGGAGGGTGTCGACCACACCCGGTATCTGCAGCGCCTGGCGGAACTGGAACTGATCGACCGGGAGCGGCGCATGGTCGAGCGCCGCATCAAGGCGGCCCGATTCCCGGCGGTCAAAAGCCTCGACAGCTTCGACTACAGGGCGCTGCCCTCTCTCAACAAGGCCCTGGTGCTGGATCTCGCCCGCTCGGCGTACGTGGAACGCCGGGAGAATGTCATCGCCCTGGGCAACAGCGGCACCGGCAAGACGCACATCGCCATCGGGCTCGGCCTGGCGGCCTGTCAGAAGGGTCTGTCCGTCGGCTTCGTCACCGCCTCCGCCCTGGTCCACGAACTGCTCGAGGCGCGTGACGAGAAACGGGTTCTGCGACTGAAGAAGCAGCTCGCCGCCCATAAGCTGCTGATCGTCGACGAACTCGGCTATGTGCCGCTCTCACCGACCGGCGCCGAACTGCTGTTCGAGGTCTTCAGCGACCGCTACGAACGCGGCTCGACCATCGTCACCAGCAACCTGCCGTTCGACGAATGGACCAGTGTGTTCGGCTCCGAGCGCCTGACCGGGGCTCTGCTCGATCGACTGACACACCACGTCCATATCCTGGAGATGAACGGCGAAAGTTACCGCCTCAATCAATCCAGAAAACGATCCCGGGTCAGCGCCCAAACACCCGACGACAGCGCCACAGACCCCGACTGACTGCAATCGACAGAAGGCCCCCGCGGGGGCCTTCTGTCGATCACAACCGATGCATTTTTACTCCGGCCGGCTGATGCATTTTTACTCCGGCGTTGACACCCGTCCGAGCCAGCGATGACCTTGTCGAAGCAGCGATACAGCCCCTCGAACCATTCGACCTTTTTCGGCTGGTTGTGGATCGGCACGAGATGCTGGGCGCGGCCGAAGCAGATCGCCGCGCGGTGATAGAGCTGGCGCGCCGTGACATGGCGGCCGCGCGTCTCGGCATCCTGCGCCATGCCTTCGAGCACGGCGGCGCGCTTGCCCCACGCCTTGGGAAACGAACGCCGGCCCGAGACCTTGGAATAGACCGCGGTCAGATCCTCGAACTTGGTGCCGCGCTCGAGC
>CALFSV010000236.1 GCA_937916485.1 uncultured Paracoccaceae bacterium
AGCCCTCCAGACCAAAATCACGCCGCCTGTTCCAAATCATTCGACGACGGACAAGCAATTCAGCACAGGAAACGCAGGGGGCGTCGGGTAAAGCAAAATCCGGGTAAACTGCAAAAACAATTGCTCAGCAAATTCTAAATTCTATTGTTTCCACAATGGAAACTTGATTCTTAATTGTTTCGCATTTGGAAACAATATCAAAGCAAGACACCTGATGCCTTTCGACCGGCAGATTGATGCCCGCGCGGGGCCAAGTCGCCCGTCCTCGATCGTGGCAACAAGGTACTGACGGCAATGGAAGTTTTGTCTGTACGTCTGTATGGGTCTTGGGCGGTCTACAGGACGGCAAGGCACACTCCGAGGGACCCATGATCATAACCGGTGGCGAACTGTTGGTAGAGTTCGTGTCGCATGCGCCCGGCTGCGGCCTGGCCAGAACGGTAGCGTTTTCCGGCCCTTACCCCAGTGGCGCCCCGGCGATCTTTGCCGATCAAGCAGCCCGGGTTGGGGCGGATGTGCAGCTGTTCGGCTGTGTCGGGCACGATCCGTTCGGGGATTTGTTGGTCAACCGCCTTAAGACTGACCGGGTTGATGTCCGTCAGATCGCGCGGAGCACTGGCAGAACGACGGGCACTGCTTTCGTTTCGTACCACCCGGACGGCAGCCGGGTGTTTGTGTTCCATCTTGACGGCACGGCGGCTGATCAGATCGAGGTGCCGCCCGTCATCATGCCCGGCGCCCTCCTCCATGTCTCGGGCGCATCCCTTGGCAATCCGCGCCTGCGGGCCGTCATCCTTGAGGCTGTAGATCAGGCCCGGACCGTGGGTCAGGTCAGCTTTGACCCCAACATCCGTCCGGAATTGATGCAAGACCCGTCGATCCGGCCGTGCATCGACCAGATCATGGCAGCGTCCGACATCCTTCTTCCCAGCCAAGAGGACCTTGAGGCCCTCTATCCCGGAACCACGCCTGAGGCATTCATCCGCGAGATGCTTGGCGCTGGCAAAAAGGCGGTTGTGGTCAAGCGCGGGGCCATGGGCGCGATCGGGTCGAACGGCGGGCCCCTGATCACGGTGCCGCCCCTTTTGGTGGACGAGGTCGATCCGACAGGGGCTGGAGACTGCTTTTGCGGCACGCTTCTGGGTCTGCTCGACCAGGGGCAGGACTTCGAATATGCCTTGAGGGCGGCCAATGTGGCTGGGGCCCTTCACGTCACACGGCGCGGTCCGATGGAGTGGAACCCCACCCTGGCCGACATTCGTCCGTATCTTGAACCTGCAGGAGTTTGATCATGGACCTCAAGGAACTCGTCGCCCTGAACCGGTCGGGAACGCCGCGGGCCCTGCCAAGCTTCTGCACCGCCAACGCCTACGTCCTGGACGATCTTCTGGGCTTTACCGCCTCGCGCAACCTGCCCGTGCTGATCGAGGCGACCTGCAATCAGGTCAATCAGTTCGGGGGCTATACCGGTCTGACCCCAGCCGCCTACGCGGCAAATATCCGTCATAAGGCCCACGCGGTGGGATTGGCCGCAAACCAGCTTATCCTTGGCGGCGATCATCTGGGCCCCAATCCATGGAAGCATTTGCCTGCCGCGGACGCGATGGAAAGGGCCCTCGCACTGGTCAAAGCCTATGTCGAGGCTGGCTTTACCAAGATCCATCTGGACGCCAGCATGTCCTGCGGGGGCGAGCCTGTGCCCAGCTTTGAACAGGTTGCGGAACGATCAGCAGAACTTTGTGCGGTGGCCGAAGCCCATGCACCCGACCCCGGTCTTCTAAGCTATGTCATCGGAACGGAGGTTCCGGTGCCGGGTGGCGAGGCGGATGATATGGCAGGCATCGCCGTCACGACACCGGCCCGGCTGGCAGCGACGATCGACACTCACAAGATCGCGTTTGCTGGGCGAGGGGTCCCGCAGGGGATCGACCGGGCGATCGCAGTCGTGGTCCAGCCCGGCGTCGACTTTTCCCATGACAGCATCTTCCATTACCATCGTGACAAGGCCGCCGGCCTTGCCAAGGCCATCGGACAATATGACGGTCTCGCGTTCGAGGCGCATTCGACCGACTATCAGGCCACCGACAACCTTGCCGCCTTGGTCGCGGACCATTCCGTCATCCTCAAGGTCGGGCCCGAGATCACCTTTCGCTTTCGCGAAGGGATCATGGCCCTCGACCAGATCGAGGCGCTTCTTGACCTGCCCGATCCTGCCCGCGCGATGGCGGCCGTTGTCCGGGCCATGCAAGACGCCCCGTCCGACTGGTCGAACTACTACCAGGGCACGCCCGAAGCTATCCGCATCCTGCAATTGTTCAGCTATAGCGACCGCATTCGTTACTATTGGGACAAGCCCACCGTTTCCGAGGCAATTCGCAAGTTGATCGCGAACCTGACCGTTGCCGGGCTGCCTGCGGCCATCGCCACCCAATTTGGCGCCGACTTCCCCATCCGGGCCGACAGCGTCGACCCACGAAGCCTTGTCACCCAGCGCGTCACCACAACAGCAGAGCGGTACTACCGTGCGTGCGGCTGGCTATAGCGGCGCTCACAAGTCTGGCTAGACCGCTCACACTCGCAACCAACGGGGCCGTTTGCCCCTTATGCAACCAAGAGGAACGATTGGTTAAG
>CALFSV010000237.1 GCA_937916485.1 uncultured Paracoccaceae bacterium
CGGCGAAAGGAAAGAGCTACTTTTCAGGGATCAAGCCTTTCGGCGCAAATCTGAGCACCAAGATCAATATTAACCCCATGTTTACCTAGCCCGCCCACAACAGCTGTGGCGAAGATCGACAAACGGACTTACAGGTAAATGAGGGTGTTTCAAAAACTTATCTAATCGATTAAATACCCCGCAGTTGATGCAAGGCTGCTACAGTCAACGATTTCGCCATGACTACACGGTCAATGTTGGCGCCAGAAAACAAAGCTAGATTTTTACCGTGTGAAAACGAGTACTTAAATCTGCCTCTGCGCATACGTTTTAGAGCGGACACCCACGTCTTGCCGCTAGCGTTGCTGTGTCTCAATCCGAGTAGGATGGCGTTATTTGGTCCGTAGTTCGTGGATCTAGCAGAAAGTGGGTGCAGCAACCAACTAAAGCTGGGCTCAATGTCACGGAACAAGGAACCACTAACTTGGGGGTCCGCGCCTTAGACTGTCGACTATAAATATTGGTATTATAATTTTTTTGACTACTTTGATATGCATAATAATTTCGGCAGCAGAAAATGCTTTGGACCATTACATAAGGCTGCTACATCAGTGGAAATGTCTTCTAATATTCGTTAAGGTCGAAGCATGCGAAGTACAAAAGTTATTCACACAGTTTCTTGTCATGCCGAGGGCGAGGTTGGAGACGTAATTATTGGTGGAGTCGCACCACCGGTCGGCGATAGCATTTGGGAGCAACGCGAGTGGATTGCCAAGGATGACGTGCTTCGCAATTTCATGCTCAATGAGCCGCGCGGCGGTGTGTTTCGCCATGTTAATCTATTGGTGCCACCCAAGAATCCAGAGGCTCATGCGGCTTGGATCATCATGGAGCCGGAGGATACACCGCCAATGTCTGGCTCAAATTCAATTTGTGTATCTACCGTCTTGCTGGATACAGGCATTATCCCAATGCAAGAGCCTGTAACAGAAATGGTTCTTGAAGCCCCAGGTGGCCTTGTGCGCGTTCGGGCGTATTGCGCCAATGGCAAAGCTGAGTTGATCGAAGTAGAAAACCTGCCCTCATTTGCTGGCCTGATAGCCGCACCTCTGGAAATTGAAGGTATAGGAACCGTCATGGTGGACACGGCGTTTGGCGGCGACAGTTTCGTCGTAGTTGATCAGGCGTCACTTGGGCTTTCGCTGAAATCCGACGAGGCACAAAATCTCGCTGAACTGGGCGTGAAAATCACAAATGCTGCAAATGAACAATTGAGTTTTGTTCATCCGCTAAATCCAGATTGGAGACACCATTCGTTCTGTCTATTTGCGGGTATGTTGCAACATGTTGACGGTGTCCTTCATGCAAAATCGGTGGTCTCCATCCAACCAGGAAAGCTAGATCGTTCACCAACAGGAACTGCTGTCTCTGCTCGTATGGCTTTGCTTTATGCAAAGGGCGAGATGACTGTTGGAGACCGCTTCACAGGAATTTCGATCATCGGATCGAAATTTCAGGGTAAAATCTTGGGCGAAACAAAAGTTGGGGAAACTTCAGCAATTCGACCCCAGATAAGTGGTCGTGGTTGGGTAACGGGTACACACCAACACATGTTGGATCCAAGCGATCCATGGCCCGAGGGCTATCGGCTTGCTGATACTTGGCCGAACTACAAATAAGAATCTTCACCCACGATGCAATTTGCAATATATATTTTTTACAAAGCGCTGGGCATTGCCTTGTGAAACCGTTGAATTATTGATAATGTATTAACTAAATGAAAATAAATAAAATTTTATCGTAAATCATTACCCGCAATCAAACATTAGTCTAAATTAGATTTATTCAGGGATTGCTGCACCCAATAGCTCTAGTTGTCCCTCAAGATATCGGAACGCTATGCCAAGCGAAAGGCCCAGCGTCTTGGGACCGGGCCATTCAGTGTTGGTATTGTGAAATTAGAGGGGGGGAGGCGTTCAGTGTCCATTGAGCAAGCAGACATTGCTTTTACTAAGCACTGACGGTTGGCATGCATACGATTTCACCTATTGCTTGCCAGCGTGTGCCCGACTTTAGCTTTTTTGTGGTGAGATCATAGTGGTCCGAATTGGTGTTTTGATGAGGGAGTAATATCGTCGTTCATTTCATATCTAAATGAAAGACAAGGGCCAAGTTGAAACATAAGATTCAAGAGCCGCCTTTACCGACATAAGTACATAAAAATTATCAAATTAATAACACTTTTGTCAGCCCAACGTTGCGTATGTCCTACTGGTTGTCTATTTCAGGAACGTTTTGTATTCTTGTTTGCCAGGGGCAACGCTTGGTACCTATCGCAATAATTCGCTGTAGAGAAAAAAGCTTGCTTATTTATTTGCATGGCCATTTATCCATTAAATGCGCTAAGAGAGTCACGATAAGCCTATGGCGCGCTTTGGATTTCTAAGGGAGAATAATGTATGGCGGCGAGTGACAATGTGCTCAGCGTTTCAGGGCTCAAAAAGAACTTTGGGGGCCTTCATGCGGTACGCGGTGTCGATCTCAATGTAGAGCGGGGCGCAATCGTTGGTCTTATTGGTCCAAACGGTGCTGGCAAGACTACGATGTTCAATATGATTGCGGGTGAATTACCACCTACCGCTGGTAGCATTGAATTGCTTGGTGAAGACGTGACCGGTCAGCGCACCGATCTTCTTTATCACAAGGGCTTGATGCGTACCTTCCAGCTAAGCAACGAGTATGCACGCATGACATCCCTTGAAAACTTGGCGGTTGCAGCCCCTCGGCAAGTAGGTGAAAGCATTTGGTCTAGCTGGTTCGCAGGTGCTAAAGTGCGAAAGCGCGAAGCAGAGGTTGTCGAACTAGCTCGTGAGACATTGGAATTTTTGGGTTTGACCCATGTTGTTGATGAACTTGCGGGCAATCTTTCTGGTGGTCAAAAGAAGCTTCTTGAAATCGGCCGCACGATGATGAACGATTCTAAAGTCGTTCTTTTGGACGAACCAGGCGCTGGGGTGAACCCGACTTTAATGCGCAAGGTTGCAGACATGATCGAACAGTTGAACCAAGAGCGTGGCTATACTTTTTGTATTATAGAGCATGACATGGACATGATCGCGCGTCTTTGTGGCAAAGTTGTGGTGCTTGCAGAAGGACAAGTCTTGATGCACGGCACAATGGACGAGGTACGCAGTGACGAACGCGTAATCGACGCCTATTTCGGTGGTGAAGTAGTATGAGCGTTCTATCTCTAAACAACTTGTACGCAGGTTATGGCCAGACAGAGGTTCTGCATGACGTGTCCATATTTGTTAACCCAAATGAAATTGTAGCGATCATCGGTCCTAATGGTGCTGGCAAGTCAACGGCGATGAAATCAGTGCTTGGCTTGCTTACCATTAATTCCGGCAATGTCGAATTGAACGGTAAAGATATCACCAATACGCCAGCGGCTGAAGTAGTGCGTCTTGGTATTTCTTACGTGCCGCAAACGCAGAACGTTTTTGTGAACCTGTCCGTGCAAGAAAACCTTGAGATGGGGGCGTGGACACGTCCCTTAGGCATCCGAGAGCGCCTCGCAGAGATGTTTGAGCTATTCCCAGACCTTGGTGAAAAAAGGAACCAAGCGGCGGGGTCGCTGTCTGGCGGTCAACGTCAGATGGTTGCGATGGCTAAGGCGCTGATGGTTGATGCGAAGATTTTGTTACTTGATGAACCAACTGCTGGGTTATCACCAAAATATCGTGGTGAAATTTTTACAACAATCCAAAAAATTAAATCAACAGGTGTTCCTATTTTGATTGTTGAGCAGAATGCCAAGCAAGCGCTTGGTGTTGCGGATCGTGGTTATGTTCTGGTGGACGGTGCGAACCGTTACACTGGGAAAGGTAAGGAGTTGCTTGAAGATCGCGAAATCGCGCGCATGTTTTTGGGCGGGGGGCACTGATATGTGGGAATCATTTGGTTTTGAATTCGTGAACTTCTACTTCATTCCCGGTTTGGTATTAGGTTGTATATACGCGCTGGGTGCGATTGGGATCACGCTGACCTTTGGTATTTTGCGTTTTGCCAACTTTGCGCATGGTGAATTGATGATGATGGGGGCCTACCTAACATGGACGATTATGGCGATTGCTACGGCAATATTAGGGATTGCAGTGCATCCTTTGCTGGCTGCAATTCCAGCCTCTATCGTGGTGATCTATCTGTTTTTCTGGACCGATAAGTTTTTCTACAAGCCCTTCCGTAAGGCTGACACCATTAAAGTAGTTATGGCCAGCTTTGGTATGATGTTGATCTTGCGTAGTGCTGTACAAGTGATCTGGGGTCCAAACCAGCTTACCTTTGTGCCGGGAATTGCCAAACCAAACCCAAGCCTGTTGGGGTGGAGCAGTGACATTGGTGCGATGCTGTTGATACCGAACAAGCACTTGTTTATTTTTGCTGGCACGATCTTGTTTGTCGTTGTGCTAAGCTACATTCTCAATCGCACGCGGATAGGTAAAGCGATGCGTGCGGTTTCAGACAGTCCTGATCTTGCGCATGTTACAGGCATCGACGTGGATCAGGTGATCCGCGCTACATGGATCGTTGGCGGCGTTTGTGCGATTGCCGCTGGTGTTTTTCTCGCGATGGATATCCAGATGCTGGAAACGACGATGGGCTTTCGCATGTTGCTGCCTATGTTCGCCGCCGCCATTCTTGGAGGCATTGGTAAACCTTATGGCGCTGTAGTTGGTGGGCTTGTCATAGGGCTTTCAGAAGAGCTTTCCGCCTATCCGTGGATCGGCGATGCGCCTCTTCTTAGCCCTGGTTACAAGACAGGCGTTGCCTTCGCGATTATGGTCGTCATGTTGATTGTGCGGCCGCAGGGCTTGTTCAAGGGGAGGTCGTTCTAATGGAGGCATATTTAGGCTATTTGCTCTACTTCCTCTCGCTGGCTACTGTTGGCGGTATCTACGCAATCTTTGCGCTGGGGCTTAATGTACAGTGGGGGTTCGCGGGTCTTTTCAACGTAGGTATTGTGGGATTCGCCGCAGTTGGTGCCTATACTTATGCCCTGCTGACAACTGCTGAAAGCACGTTCCACTATGGTGGTTTGGATCTACCTTTACCGGTTGGGATGTTCGTAGCGATGGTCGCCTCTGCCGTGATTGCGGGTGTGATCGGTCTGATATGCATACGTTTACGATCGGATTATCTCGCGATTGCGACTATCGGGATTGCTGAAATCATCAAGCTGATCCTGAAGAACGAAACCGAAGTCACCAATGGCCCGCGTGGCATCAACAAGATCCCGCGCGCTTGGGAACATTTCTCAGAAGAACGGTTCTATTCAAGTTGGCCAATGAGTTGGTTCAACACTCCAGACGGCTGGGCCGTATTCTTTGACGCACTCCCTCATTGGTGGTGGCAGCCATGTTTTGCTGCGACCGTTCTCTTCTGCATGTACGTCATCTATCGCATGTTAGAGCGCGCGCGCATCTCGCCTTGGGGGCGTATGATGACTGCTATCCGTGAAAACGAACCGGCAGCGCGTGCGGCTGGTAAGAACGTAACTGCGCGCCGCGTCGAAGCGTTTGTGATTGGGGCAGCGATCATGGGGTTCGCAGGAGCACTGTTTGCTCAGCATTTGCGCCTGATAGAACCGACGAATACATTTGATCCTGCGAAGGTCACGTTCCTTGTTTGGGTGATGTTAATTCTTGGTGGGTCGGGTAATAATCGTGGTGCAATGCTGGGGGCTTTCCTTATCTGGACCATCTGGTCTGCAAGCGAATTGATGATAAGTGGTATTATTGACTTGGCCGGTTATGTGTTCCAGACTTTTGATACAGGGTTACTCGCGACACGCGCCGGATTTTTGCGGATGATGCTAATTGGAATTCTGATGCAGGTAGTGTTACAAAAGTACCCTGCAGGGATACTGCCAGAGGTGAGACCCGCTTCGCCTCGGTCAAATAAATAACTCGCGGGAACTGGGAGACTAAACATGAAAAAAATACTATTCGCGAACACACTGCTAGGGATGTTAGCAACAACTGCTGTTGCTGACGTCAACATTGGCAATCCAATGGCTTTGACGGGCCCTATCCCTGATCTTGTTGCCCCAATGGCGCAGGCAGTTGATCTGGCTGCACAGAACATTAACGATCAAGGCGGCATGTTTTCTGGTGGAGAAGCGTACAACGTCATTCGTGCGGATTCCGCTTGTGATCCTGTTGCGGCAGTAGATGCTGTGACCAAGTTGATCAACGTTAGCTCTGTTGCTGCTATTGTTGGTCCTGTGTGTTCAGGTGCTGCGATTGCGCAAGCTGAGTCAGTTTCAATTCCAGCCGGTGTTGTGACGTTATCTGTTTCAGCCTCATCACCTGCGATCACAAACATGGAGAATGGCACAGACCTTGTATTCCGTACTGCTGCCTCTGACGCTTACCAAGGTGTTGCATTAGCAAACCTTGCGATTGCTAAAGGCATCACTGATGTTGCTGTTTCTTATGCGAACGACGACTATAACGTTGCGATCGCCGGCGTTTTTTCTGAGGCATTTACAGCTGCTGGCGGCACGGTTACAGCCAACGAGGCACACGAGCCAAGCAAAGCTTCCTACCGCTCCGAAGTTGCAACCTTGGGCGCGACATCTGACAATCTCGCACTTTTTGCTTACTATGGTTCTGGCGGTATTACATTGATGCGGAACGCTTTAGAAACATCTGCGTTCACAACATTCATCGGTGCAGACGGCATGTTGTCTGATGAAGTGATTGATCAGATAGGTTCAGAGAACTTGGGTACAACCACGTTCACAACTTCTGCGTCTGATCCAACAACAAAAGCCTTTGGAGCATGGAAAGCCATCGCGGATGCGGCGGGCGTCCCTGCGTCTGATCCATTCGTTCCAAACGCATATGACGCGACATTCATGATAGCTTTGGCAATCGAAAAAGCGGGCTCCGCTGACCGTGAAGGCATTGCAGCAGCACTTCGTGAAATTGCAAGCGCACCAGGCGAAGTTATCCTTCCAGGTGAATGGGAAAAGGCCAAAGGTATTCTCGCAAAGGGTGGCGACATCAACTATGAAGGGGCAGCTGGAAACCAAGACTTCGATGAAAACGGCGACGTTGCTGGCCTGTTCAGTATGAGCTCTGTTGTAGATGGTGCTTGGGCGGCGACATTAATTAAGTAAGTCTGTCAATAGCGCAAAAAATAAATGCCGGGGCCCAGTGTCCCGGCATTTTGCTTCTAGGGATTTGGCCATTTAGGCGCATCTGTGTGCGGTGAACCGGACACGCTCCCTGGACTTTGATATTTTTTCATACACACAAAGTCCATTTTCCTCGATATTATGAAACTTCATATACTTTTGAAAGTTGGGCAAATGATAAAAAATACTAAAACACAGTTTATGGGCTCAACTGGCTGAATTAATGTGATAACCGCGACGATTGCGCGCCGCGTTCGCGGTAAGGGGTAGTATCATAATGAGCTCGGTAACATTTCGAAAAATGTGAGGGCGAGGCAAAGCCACAGGCCAAAGCCACATTGATCA
>CALFSV010000238.1 GCA_937916485.1 uncultured Paracoccaceae bacterium
CAAAGACCGGTACGGCCCCCGAAGTGCCACCGAATTGCCCGGGGTCTCCAATGGCGGAGACGTCGCCAACCCAGCCAGTTCAAGTGCATTTCTTGCACCAGAAACGCTTGCGGCAGGAATCGTTTGCCATTATTATGGAGTTATAATAGTATCATGATGTGGGTGAGATTGACTGAGCTGCTTTGGAGGAACGCTCAGCCGACGCATCTCCTGACGCTTCGGGAGAGTGAAGGGCGTGATTTTTGACCATTTGGGTGTGCTGCATCAACGTAGTGCAGGGTCTGCCGTTCATTTGAATTTGGCGACATGGTGGGATTCTAGCATGTTCAATCAAAGTCTATCAGACCCAATGCTTGTCCCTCGCATGGCAATTGGGGTGTGGCCGCCGAATCCGGCAGCGGCCCTTGGATATGATTTGCGAGGTTTGGGAGGAAACCATATGAACCATTGTCGTATTTCGGGGCGTACCCCGAGAGCCATTTTGGCCGCCACCGCACTTGTGACCGCCGCGTCAGCAGTTGCCGCGCAGGAGCTTTTGATCGCCGTAACTTCGGAAAACACAAAACTGTCCAGCTACGAGACTGGTTCCGAGGTCAACTCGCCGGGGCTGAGGAACGTATTCGAGGTCCTTGTCGCGCGCGACACTATGACCAACGAGCTTGTTCCGGAATTGGCGACAAGTTGGACTCAGATTGATCCGACAACGTGGGAATTCGAACTGCGTCAGGGTGTGACGTATCACGACGGTTCACCTTTCAATGCGGAAAGCGCCGCGTTTGGGCTCAATTTCAGCTATAGTGAAGAAGAAGATTTTTCACTGCGCCAGTTCATGGGCCCGCAGATCACCGCAGAGGCGGTGGGTGAATACACGCTCCGTGTCATGACTACGGAACCCGATCCACTTATTCCCGAACGGATGTACTTTACCGGCATCCCGTCGATGCAGGCGGTCCAGGACTCACGAGATACCTACGACACCCAGCCCGTGGGTACCGGCCCCTATCGGCTCAGCGAATGGCGGCGCGGTCAGTACCTTTTGCTTGAAGCCAACCCTGATTGGTGGGGTCTAAGCGATCCATCGGTTACGGCGCCCGAATTCGAAACCGTGCGCATCATGTTCCGCTCCGAAGGCGGCGTTCGCACCAGCATGGTCCAGACCGGCGAGGCCCACATCGGAACATTCCTCGACTCGGATCAATGTGCACTGCTGGTTGCAGAAGACGGAACCGACTGTGTCTCGGCCCCGAGTGTCGAAACCCTGTTCATACGGTTCGACACGCCAAGCCCGGTTCTTGGCGATCAGCGCATTCGGCAAGCCGTTCTGCACGCAATCGACGTGCCCTCGATCATCTCGGAGATCATGGGGGGGACCGCGACACAAGCCGCGCAGATCGTCGGACCAGCATCGAACGGATTCGACCCGTCACTCGAACCCGTCAGCTACGATCCCGAAGCAGCGCGCGCGCTCGTTGATGCTGCCCGCGCCGATGGCGTGCCTGTTGATTCCACGGTGGTCTATATCAACGTCCGCCAAGCAGCGATTCCGCGTATCGAAGAGATTGCACAGGCAGCGCAGGCCATGCTCGTCAACGTTGGGATCAAAGCCGAAGTAAAGATCCAGGAAGCGTCGATCTACAATCCGGAATATGGTCAAAAACCTGGGCCCGACCGCAACTACATTACCATGCACCCGATCGGGAACGATTTCATGGATGCGGCCTCGTCATTCCAGACATATGCGACATGCGACCGGGGGACGTCTGGTATTTGCGACGAGGCTCTCGATGCAATGATTGCTGAGGCGGCGACGTTGACCGGCGCGGAGCGGACGAGCGGGCTCCAGGCGATCTCGGCACTGATCCAGGACAATGCCTATATGGGTTTCGTGGGTCATCTCGATCTTGCCTACGGCATTGATGCAGACCTCGCATGGGACGTTCCTCTCGATCATCGCCTGATCGTCAGAAACATGAGCCTCGCCGACTGATTGGGGGTTAGGTTAGCTCTTGGGGCTGTCTGAGGACGGCCCCAATTCTTGTCTAAATTTCGTTTGTAAGTCGAGGAGAATCCGGGTGTTAAGCTACGTGTTACGCAGGTCGGTCCATTCACTGATCGTTATGCTTGTGGTGGTCACTCTGGTCTTCTTCGTCGGTCGTATGGTCGGCGATCCGGCAACGCTGATGCTTCCTGTGGATGCCCGCCCAGAACAATTCGACGACCTGCGAGAGCGATTGGGCCTCAATGAGCCACTCCTGACGCAGTTCTTCGCATTTATGGGGGGCGCGTTAAGAGGCGATTTCGGGAACTCTTTCTGGCAGCAGGTGCCAGCTTTGGAACTGGTTCTTGCCCGACTACCGGCCACACTTTTGCTCGCGGCAGCAACGATGGCAATCGCACTGCCAAGCGCCATTCTGCTGGGCGCATTGGCAGTCCTCAAACCCGGCTCCTGGGCCGACCGGCTTGTAAATGTAGCGTCGTTGAGCGGTGTATCAGTCGTGGATTTCTGGCTGGGTCTGATGCTGATCCTGATCTTTTCGGTGAATCTCGGCTGGGTGCCGACGTCTGGCTACGGCGGCATCGAATACATCGTCCTGCCAGCCCTCGTCCTCGCTGCCAGTCCGCTGGGACGTATTGCGCAGATTACCCGAACCGCAATGCTTGACGAGATGTCCAAGCCCTATATCCGCGCCGCGCGGGCAAAGGGCATGAGCCGCCGGCAAGCGATCTTTCGGCACGGCCTGAAGAATGCATTCGTTCCCATCATTACTATGGCCGGCGATGAAACCACCTCGGTCCTGAACGGAGCCGTCGTTGTTGAAGCAGTGTTCGCATGGCCGGGCATTGGCCTGCTGCTTATTCAGGCGATCCAGCGCCGCGATTTGCCACTTATCGAAGCGACGGTTCTCGTGGTTGCGGTGCTTGTTATCGTTGTGAACATGCTCGTTGATTTTGCCTATGCATATTTGAACCCACGGATCCGCTACAGTTGACTTGGAGATTGCCGTGACTGAAGCCGCAACAAACGTCCCGTCGACCAAGAGCAAGGTCCATTTTGGCTTCCGCTCGGTCATGATCGGCCTGTTGCGGGATCCGGTCACCTTGTTTGCGTGCCTGTTTCTGGGGCTCTTGATGATTGTTGCGATCTTCGCGCCCTATTTGGTGCCCCACGATCCGATGGCTCAGAGCCTGGCAATGCGCAATCGCCCGCCCATGACGCCTTCTGCAAATGGTATCCCGCATATTCTGGGCACTGATGCACTGGGCCGGGACTTGCTCAGTCGGTTGATGATGGGTGCAAGGGTGTCAGTCAGCATTGGTGTGTTGAGCGCCGTCGTATCGGGATCTTTCGGGGTCATGATGGGACTGATCGCTGGCTACTATCGCGGCTGGATCGATGACCTCATCATGCGTGTCGTCGATGTGATGCTTGGATTTCCGACGTTGCTGGTAGCACTTTTCGTCCTGTTCGTCGTCGGCGGTGGTTATGTGAACCTGGTGCTGGTGCTCGCTCTGACCCGCTGGATGATCTATGCGCGCGTGACCCGCGGTATGACGCTGGCGCTAAGGGAGGAACCCTTCGTGGACGGTGCCAGAGCGATTGGCGCCAGCAATTTCCGCATCATCACCCGACATATATTTCCCAATCTTCTGTCGCCAATTGTCGTGCTGGCCACGCTCGAAGTGGCGCGGCTGATCCTGGCAGAATCTGCCCTCAGCTTCCTTGGTTTCGGGATCCGGCCACCAGCCTCGTCCTGGGGCCTCGAGGTGGCAAGTGGGCGCTCCTACATCAGCAATGCATGGTGGCTGGTGACATTCTCCGGCACTGCGATTTTCCTTACGGCGCTGAGCCTCAATCTGTTCGCCACCTGGTTGCGGGCACTGTCCGACCCGGTGCAACGCTGGCGCTGGCTGTCAGGCAAAAAAGCGATGGCTGCGAAGACCGTTGTCGCGGAAAAGCCGGAGGACAAGGCTTGAGCGCGCGAACGACGCATCCGGCACCCCCCTTGCTGGAGATCGAGACTCTTTCGGTCGAATTCCAGACGATGGAGGGGGTGGTCCGTGCCATAACCGACCTGAGCTATTCCGTTCGGGCGGGTGAAACCGTCGCCATCCTTGGTGAATCCGGCTCAGGCAAAAGCGTCAGCGCCGAGGCAATTATGGGGATCATCGATGCCCCTGCCGGAAGGATCGTCGGAGGCTCGGTTCGTTTCAAAGGCAAGGAATTGCTGACGATGCCCACCGCAGAGCGGTGCCGCATCAACGGCGAACATATCGCCATGATCTTTCAGGATGCCCTGGCGGCCCTGAACCCCTCACAAACTGTTGGCGCGCAGATTGGCGAAGTGTTCCGGCTGCATCGCGGAATGAGCTATCGCGAGTCCCTGAAACACGCAATCGAGCTGATGGACAAGGTGCGGATTCCGGCCGCGGCACAGCGCGCAGGATCGTATCCGCACGAGTTCTCCGGCGGCATGCGTCAGCGGGTCATGATCGCCAGCGCGATCGCACTCGAACCGGAGATCCTGATAGCAGATGAACCGACCACGGCCCTCGACGTGACGGTACAGGCGCAGATTATGGAACTGCTTGGTGAATTGCAGTCAGAGCAGAACATGGGACTTGTGCTGATCACCCACGATATGGGCGTTGTGGCAGATGTCGCCGACAACATCGTCGTCATGTATGCGGGGCGCGTGATGGAGCGGGGGCCACTGCGCGAGGTGTACCGTGCGCCGGGTCATCCCTACACCGCTGGTTTGCTCAACTCGATCCCGCGGCTGGACCGCCCGCATGATCGGCTACAACCCATTGAGGGGTCGCCGCCGAGCCCCCATGACATTCCCTCCGGATGCCCGTTCCATCAGCGCTGCCCTTGGCGAATGGACGTGTGTTCCAGAGTCCTGCCGTTGATGGAACGGCTTGTGGCAAGTGGCAACGACCGTGCGGTTGCCTGCCATCGAAAGGACGAGGGGCTTCTGCATGTCTGATCGACATACGACACCGGAACCGCTCCTTTCAGTCGACGGATTGACCAAGCATTTCGCGCAGAGTGGCGGTTTTCTGAGTGAGGCAAAACTGGTGCGGGCCGTCGATGGCGTGAGCTTTGATTTGTACGAAGGCGAAACCCTGGGGCTGGTCGGAGAATCCGGTTGTGGCAAGTCCACCCTGTCTCGCACCTTGATGTGCCTGACGCCCGCCACCGATGGCAGCGTGCGCTACCGAGGCGAGGAAATTCTGTCTTTTGACAATCGGCGATTGCGGAGCCTGCGACGGGATATCCAGGTCGTCTTTCAGGATCCATACTCATCCCTTAGCCCGCGCATGTCGGTGCGGCAGATCATTTTTGAAACCTGGCAGGTGCATCCAGGGATTGTCCCCAAGCCGGATCGCGAACGGCGGCTGATCGAAATGCTTGAACAGGTGGGCCTGTCGGCTGACAGTGCCAGCCGGTATCCCCATGAGTTTTCCGGTGGCCAGCGCCAACGCATTGGCATCGCCCGCGCGCTGGCCATGAACCCACGTATCATTATCTGCGATGAGGCGGTTTCGGCGCTGGACGTTTCGGTTCAGGCGCAAGTCATAAACCTTCTGGAAGACATTCAGAAAGCGACCGGCGTCGCTTACCTGTTCATCGCGCACGATCTATCTGTCATCCGTCACATTTCGGATCGGGTCGCGGTCATGTATCTGGGAAAGATTGTCGAGATCGGGGAGGCCGATGATATCTATTCAAATCCAACCCACCCCTACACCAGAGCCCTGTTGTCTGCAGTGCCGTCCCCGGACCCAGATGCTGATCGGTCCAATCGCGTCATTCTGCAGGGCGATGTGCCTAGCCCCGTCGATCCGCCCACGGGTTGCCGCTTTCGGACCCGCTGCTGGATGGCGCAAGGAATCTGCGCGGAGCAAGAACCCGATCTGATCCCGCGACCAGGCACCCGCGCTCTTTCTGCCTGCCATTTTGCCGGCATCGAAGCACCCGAAGATGTCTGAGTTTCGCTTTCAATAGGCGCTAGCTCGACTGGGCGGCCATGGATGGCGCCAGGGGTTTGCCCGAACAAATCTGTATGATCCGGATCGCGACCGGATCGCCGTTAAGGCCATGTTCCATACCTGATGTCAGGCGACCGCTCGGCCATTGCATAGCTGCGCCGCGACAGGTTCCTGGTCGTAGGATTCACTTGTCAGTATCGTAAGATTATAATAGCATAAACGATAGCAGGTGCACGGAGAATCTGCCGCCAGAGCCGTGGGAGGCGGCGCTGCACGTCATAAAAACACGGCGGACCAATGTTTCAGGTCCATGAAAGCACAATTAGGGAGGAATGAAATGCGTGAAATTTCAATGAAGGGCGTACATCCTGTGCGCGGTGGATTGCTCTCGGCACTGGCTGCGATCGCGATCGGCGTGACCTGTCTGGGCGGGACGGCAATGGCGCAGGACGTTACGTTGCGGTTCTCGGTCGGTGCAAATGAATCAGAGACAGACGGCATGTCGGTCGGGCTGCGCGCAATGCGCGATTACGTTGCCTACAAATCCGGCGGCACAATGGAGATCGAGATATTCTGGAACACGCTCGGCGGCTCGCTTCAGGTGACCGAGCAAGTGAAGAACGGGACGCTCGACATGGCGTTGACCGACGATTCCGTCCTTGGGTCGTTCTATCCGCCGATGCAGGCCTTCCAGATCCCGTATCTGTTCGCCTCGTCGCCAGCGGCCTGGCAGTTCACCCAGACCGACACGGTTCACCAGATGACCGAGGAAATGCGCGAAGCTACCGGCCTTCGTACGCTGGGGTTCTCGCAGAACGGATTCCGTAATATCACCAACAACATGCGTGAAGTGATGACGCCCGCGGACATGGCCGGGCTGAAGATGCGAACCATGCAAAGTCAGGTCTACGTTGAGTTCATGGGCGCGATGGGTGCCTCGGCCACTCCGATTGCATGGCCGGAATTGGTTCCGGCGCTGCGCACTGGCGTTGTGGACGGTCAGGAAAACGCAGCAGGCACCGTGCTCGATGGCAGGTTGTATGAAGTACAGCAATACATGAGCGTGAACGAGCACGTTTATGGCTTCCACCTGATCCTTGTGAACGATGAAACCTATAGCGGCTTGACCGAGGATCAGCGCAAGATTCTGCACGAAGCGGTGGCGCTGCACAGCGAACTCGCCAACGCGCTCAAGACTGCGACCGACATCGTCGCAGTCGACAGCCTGCGCGAACTGGGCATGGAAATCCATGTCACCTCGCCCAGCGAGAAGCTGATGTTTCGCGAAGTGGCGCAGCCTGCCGTGGTCGAATTCCTCGCTTCGGAAATTGGTGCCGAGGCGGTGAACAGGGTTCTGGCGGCTGCGACAGAAGCAGAAGAACGTCTGTACCGGTAGTTTGAACCTGACAGATCGAGGACGACGGCACCAATAATGGCGCCGTCGTCCTCATGCTTTCAAGGGGAGTCCCCGATGCCAAAACCAGGTGTGCGACAGGCGGTCAATGCGTTGCTTGAACTCGCTGACATGCTCGGCGGCCTCATTCTGATTGCAGTGACGGTCCTGAACCTTGTGGCTGTGTTCATGCGCTATGTGCTGGTCGACTCGTTGTCGTGGAGCGAGGAAGTCATGCGCTACGCCTGTATCTGGCTGACCTTTCTGGCGGCCGCGGCGGCCAGCCATCACGCCGAACATCTCAGCCTTGATCTGATGCGGTTCCGAGGCTCGCCATTCGTGCAACGCCTTCACGAAACATCGCTACACCTGCTGGCCTCGGTCTTTGCCGCGAGCGTTTTGTGGCAAGGCATTCGGTATTGCATCAAGAACGGGATGCAAACTGCGCCCAGCACAGGGATTTTGATGGTGTGGGTCTACGGCGCCATTGCCGTGGGAGGTGCGCTGATACTGATTGCCGAACTGACCAAAGCCTGGGATGTCTATACCGGCAGGGACGATAGGATCCAGCACGAGGATCCCGCCCTATGATCTTGATGTTCGTCGCTCTGGCGATACTGATCGTCGGCGGTCTGCCAATTGCCTTTGCATTCGGTCTGGCTGCGATGGTCGGTCTTTGGGTCGACGATCTGAACCTCTTGAATGTCGCCTCGCGCATGTTCGCCGGGCTCGATACTTTTGTGCTGCTGGCCGCACCGTTTTACATCGTTGTCGGCGATCTGATGGTGCGCGCCCGCCTGTCCGACCGGCTGATCAGCTTCTCTACCCTTATCGTTGGACGGATCCGCGGCGGCACGGCTTATGCCAACATCGTTGCATCCATCTTGTTCGCCGGCATCTCCGGTACCGCCATCGCTGATATCGCCTCGTTGGGTCGCGTGTTCATCAACGCAATGCCGAAAGAGGGGTATTCCAAGGCCTTTGCAGCATCTTTGACCGTTGCGTCATCTATCATTGGTCCGATTGTTCCGCCTTCCGTGATCATGGTGATCTATGCGGCCCTTGCTGACTTGTCGGTGCTGACGCTGTTTGCGGCGGCGATTGTGCCGGGGCTGTTGCTGGGTGTGTCCTGCGCTGTCGTGGTTTTCTTCAAATCGGTGCGGGGTGAGCTACCGGTCAGCGCAATGACCGTCCCACCCCGCGAGCGGCCAAAGGCCCTGCGCGACGGGCTGATCGTGATGACACTGCCCGGGTTTATCCTGTTCGGTACAGTCTCGGGCGTCTTTACCCCAACCGAAGCCGGCGGGATCGCCGTGGTCCTTGCCATATTCCTTGGGTCTGTCGTGTTTCGCGAACTGACGTTCTCATCGACTATACTGGCTTTCCGTACGGCCGCGCGCCTGACCGCTTCGCTGTTTCTGATCTTTGCCACGGTTCAGATCATCAACTACGTGCTGATCCTTGGCGGTATCCAGGCGGACGCCCGCAAACTATTGACGATATTCAGCGATTATCCGTTTGCATTCCTGGTTGTCTGCGCGGTGTTCTTCATCGTGATCGGGCTGGTTCTCGATGCGGGTCCAGCGCTATTCCTGCTGGCACCGATCCTGTTGCCACTGACGCGTCAGATGGGCATCGATGACAGCCAGTTCTCGATGGTCATGCTGATTGCCGTCACCATGGGCCTGATCACGCCGCCGGTTGGCGTTTGTCTGTTTGTGACCTGCCGGATTGGCGATATCACCATTGGCGAGATGTGGAAGGAACTGCGCTGGTTCTTTATGGCCGAGCTCGGGGTTTTGCTGTTGCTGTGCTATTTTCCGGGGCTTTCGACTTGGGTCCCGGCGATGATTGGACGTTAAGGTGACCGGGTCTTGCGAAGAAAGCTGGATCCTTGAGGCGGGAACGTTGACCAATTTCATTGGGCATGGAAATACTCAGGATGCGCATAAATAATATAATAGCATAATCTAAACTTGCCAAGTGATCCTGTCTCTGACAGCCTTCTTCAACCGTATGGAACCGGGAGGGCGTCATGGCGGAAATTCAACTGAGCGGTGTCTCGAAGCGCTGGGGAAACTCCGTCGGTGTCCAGAAGTTTGATCTGACAATTCCTGACCGCGAGTTCCTGGTGCTTCTGGGGCCTTCGGGTTGCGGTAAGACCACGACGATGCGCATCATCGCCGGTCTGGAAGAGGCCAGCGAAGGCGAAATCAGGATCGACGGGATGGTGGTCAACGATCTGAGCCCAAAGGACCGAGACGTTGCGATGGTGTTTCAAAGCTATGCCGGGCTCAGCGCCGGCGCGGTGAAGGGGTAAAGAATGGACATTACATGTGTCGTTGAGGCCGGCGCGGAACTGGGCGAGGGGACGATTTGGGATCCTGACGCCGCTGTGCTGTGGTGGATCGATATCTATGGACCGACGATCCATCGCTATGACCCCGCGAGCGGCGGGAGCCGAAACTGGCCAGCGCCGGAATACCTCGGTTGTATCGGGCTTCGCGCCGCAGGTGGCCTCGTGCTGACGATGGCAAGTGGATTCTATTTCTTCGACCCGGACAGCAGCGTTTTCACGGCCATCGCAAACCCCGAGGCTCATTTGGCCAAGACGCGGTTCAATGACGGTAAACCCGATCGGTTCGGCCACTTCTGGTCCGGCACGATGTTCGAGGCACCGGGTAAACCACCCGAGAAAATCGGCGCTCTCTATCGGCTGGACGCAGGCGGCACGGTCAATAAGATGCTGGATGGCATCGGTTGCGCCAATGGATTGGCCTGGAGCCCTGACGGCCATGTCATGTATTTCACCGACAGCCACACCAACCTTGTCTGGGCCTTCGACTATAATGCTGAAACCGGCACACTCGAAAACCGGCGCGTGTTCCTCGACCTGAGTGAGCAGGGCTATATCGTCGATGGCGCTACGGTGGATGCGACCGGCAATTATTGGCTGACGGTGCCGTTCAAGGGCAAGGTGCTGGCTTTCGATCCTTCGGGCAAACAGGTTTCAGAGGTCGACCTGCCGTGTGACCTGCCCACGTGTTGCGAATTCGGCGGACCCGATCTGGAGACACTTTATGTCACCACCGCCCGCTACCGCCGCAGCGACAAAGAACTTGCCGGTCAACATGCGCCCGGCGGGCTATTCGCCAT
Organism: uncultured Paracoccaceae bacterium; assembly: GCA_937916485.1. Next base: position 10,544 of record CALFSV010000238.1, read on the forward strand.
CAGCGGATTGGGCGCGAGGGGCCTTGTCTTGGGGTCCTACGCGGGCTGAAACCGGATGCACTCAGGTCGCGACGGCGTAGCCATCATCGACCGGCAGAGCAACACCGTTGACATAGGCGGCGGCGTCGGAGCACAGCCACCCCACGGTTGCGGCTATCTGTGCTGGCGTGCCCATTGTATGCGACGGGATGCGCCCCAATATCTGATCACGCCGCGCCGGATCGCCCTTGAAGGCGCCGCGGGTCATATTTGTTTCGATAAATCCGGGGCAGACTGCATTGCAGCGAAAGCCCAGTGATCGTGCATCGCCGGCGATCGCGCGGGTCAGACCGATCACCGCCGTCTTTGAGGTGACATAGGCGGCTGCTGTTCTA
>CALFSV010000239.1 GCA_937916485.1 uncultured Paracoccaceae bacterium
AGGTTCCCCTTTACTGGGAGCTTGATATATTGTCAAAATCAAGCGTCATTGTCTCGCTATTGCTTCTTCCCGCCATCCCTATTGGGGTGATTCTGGGGCGCAAAATAAGTGATTTGATGAGTGATCAGCAATTCTATCTGCTTTTGCATTTTATTTTAGGCATTGTTGGTTTGCAGCTTCTGGTGAGCGTTTACGCTTGATCAAAATTGACATTTTTTGCGTAGCGCTTTTGGTATCAATTGTTCAGACCAGATCGCATTGAATAGAGGTCTGGACTTTGATTTTATTACTCGGCAAAGTAGATAATTATCGAACTTAGGTGCAATCAAATGATCCGCAAACTTACCCTATTCTCTGTCTGTGCTTTGCAGATCGCACTGGTCTGTTTTACGGGAATTCAGTCGGCCAGAAGTGATATATTTGAACCATTCAAAAATGGAGTTGGAATCCTTTGTGAAAACAAAAATTCAAAGGATGATAAAAAACCTTTGTTCTTTTTGTTTGCCGAAGATCGCCAAAGCGTGTCCCGTATCAGGTTTGAGAACAATCAAATCCGTTTGAGCAAAACCCTCAGAACAGAGATCAGCGCAAATTCAATTTCCTGGTTGGACCGAGAAGGTTTTTCAAACACGCGGTATGAGCTAAACCGTACAACATTGGAACTTTCAACCAATCCCGGCAAACGCCCTTGCGAGGCCATGTCTGCAAAATCCTTAAAGGCGAAAGCAGATGATTATTTAATGACAAGCATGACCGGCAATAAGATTTAACCAATATTGATGTAGTCGATTTCGATTGAGTGAGACAATGATTGGAGCTTTTCATTATGTCTGATGCCGTCGGAGTTGAGGCAACAATGTCCAAAATTTACGTTCATCATGAGGTTAGCTGTGCACCACGACACTGGTCAGAGGTTGCCGAACAGATTCAAAAATCCAGTCATTTCAGGAATTCTGATGGACAAGCTTTTCTCTATGGGATCTGGCGAAGCCAAATTGGCCTACCACGAGATGTTTTGACGATGATTTCGGTTTGGCCAGATATGAGAACCGCATCATTCAGATCAGATAATATTTTTAGCGGTTTGAAATTCATAAAAAGCCACACAACAAAGTTTCTTACACCGACACTACGCCCAAAATCTAGCGAACCACCCGTTAAACAGGGAAATTATGCCTTTCGCTGGTTTGAAACCCCAAAAAAGAATTACGACAAATTTTTACAGCTGTGCGCGGAGGCTTGGCCGTCTTTTGAAAGCAGCTTTGACTCTCAAGTGATCGGACTTTGGCGGCAACAACAGATTGACAAAACCAGCATATCAACCCTTCTGCTAACCAGAAGGCCCGATTTATCAATGTGGGAACGATCCAAAATACCAAAAACGAGTGAAGAGAAAGCCACCCGAGAAAAACTAAGCCGCCGTTATGATTTATGCGATCATACAATCGTTTACACCACAACGCTGATAACAGCGCTTGACGCCAAAGACACCGTGAGTTGGAGTTAATCACAGCGTCTCGAACGCAAAGCCGTTCCGCTTGCATGCTGGCAGGCGCGTGCTGGCGCCCACCCTGTTAAAAAACTGGAACAAGGCCTTTCAGACTATAGAAACCCGATCAGCCTTGCCCCTTATCTAAGAGTCTTGGGTCACTACGGCCTGCCTCAAAAATCCAGCATAATCGCCTCTTCGTCCAATTAAATGTCACCAGGGGCTATTGGGCTGATGTTTTTACCACCCCGTTAGCCGCCATTGTCAAATGCAGCGACAACAACGCCGTTTCAAGCCATAAGTCGAATTACTATTCAGCAGCCAGACCTAAAGATTGGCGGGTATCGGTGTAATACTCGACGGCAGCGCCAACGCCTGAGCCGGCTTGAAACGGAATACCTGCATCGCGCATAGCCATTTCAACGCCACCCAATGCACGCAAAACCATCGTTTCATTTAACCAGCCCAAATGGCCAATACGGAAGACCTTGCCAGCCACTTTTCCAAGACCACCACCAAGCGAAACGCCATAATTATGATAAGCCGCATTGATAACATCATTGGCGTTATGGTTTTTCGGAACCACGATCGCTGTCACCGTGTCCGAATACCATTTTGGTGCCAATGCACAATTCGAAAGTCCCCAAGCATCAACGGCAGCTCGCACACCAGATGCTAATCGGTTGTGGCGCGAAGCGACCTTTGACAGTCCCTCATCTTTTAACAGATCAATTGAAGCCCGCAATCCGCGCAAAAGCGTTGCAGCTGGCGTATATGGAAAATAGCCTTGGTCATTCATTTTCATCATTTCTTGAAAACTGAAATAACCGGTCGGAAAACGGGATGTTGAACATGCCTCCAAAGCCTTACGGCTAACCCCAACAATGCAAAGCCCTGTTGGCATCATAAAGCCCTTTTGCGATCCCGATACGGCGACATCAACACCCCATTCCTCCATCCGGAAATCCAGGCTTCCAACCGAACTGACCCCGTCTACAAAAAGGAGGGCTGGATGGTCAAGGTCATCTAATATTTGTCGAACCGCCCTGACATCACTCGTGACGCCAGTTGCCGTTTCGTTATGGCACACGAGCACTGCCTTGATTGCGTGACCTTTGTCATTCGCGAGGGCAGAGTGATAGTCTTCAAGCGGAACGCCCTCGCCCCAAGTGACATCAAAATTCTGTACATCCAGTCCGAAGTCGCGGCACATATTGACCCAAAGCGTTGAGAACTGGCCGAAGGAAGAGGTTAAGACTTTATCGCCGGCAGACAAAAGGTTACTGATCGCCGCCTCCCAGCCACCCGTTCCCGAACCAGGAAACACAAAAACGCGCCCCGTTTCAGTCTGGAAAATCGTTTTCAGATCAGCAAAAAGCGGCAATGTGAAATTTGGAAAATCAGGGGCGCGGTGGTCTTCAAGCGGCACTTCCATTGCGCGCTGCACTTCATAGGGCATATTTGTCGGGCCAGGTACAGCCAATGTTTTGTAGCCAATCATAACTTCCTCCGTCGTGTTGAGGGTTAAGGGTTAAACAAAATAAATTTAAATTCACTAAAATTAGTGTTATTGTGTATAGTGTTTAATTAACAAATGTATATTTTGTTAATTTGTTAATATCCTGAATGGAGCCATTCAAAAATGCAAAAAACATTTATTGGAACACAATTACGTCAGCTCCGGCGTGAAAAGGGCCAAACACAGGCTGAAATGGGACGCGTGCTTGGGGTCAGTGCCGCTTATATTAATCTTCTGGAGAAAAACCAACGAAGCCTCTCGGTTTCGATATTGATGGCATTGGCCGACAACTACAATGTCGATTGGCGCGATGTTGTCATGGACAAGAGCGCAAACCTGCTATCTGACTTGCGCAACGCAATGCAGGATCCCTTATTTGCAGCCAGACAACCTGACCTACAGGAATTGCGCGCCGCGGTCGATCATGCGCCATCTCTCGTCCAGAATTTTCTCAAGCTTCACCAGAGCCATCGCACCGCAATGGACAATATTATGAAATTCGGCAATGAACGAATGCCCACCGAGTTGCTGACAACCTCGCCAGAAGCAATCATTCATGATTTCTTTCGAGATCATTTCAATTATTTTGATGTACTGGAACAAGCAGCTGACGCGCTTAGAGAAGAAGAACCAAGCCAGCCATATGAAATGCAAAGCATGCTTCAACAACGTCTTTTTACCAAGCACGGCATAATGGTTGAGACACAGCCAGTTGAAAAAATGAGAGACACACTGCGTATTTTTGATGCTAGCGCTGGCGTTATTAAACTTTCCGAAGCCCTGGATTATCAAAACCGCACATTTCAGTTGGCGCATATTCTATGCTTTGTTGAGTCAGAAAATATTTTAAGCGGCATTACATCCGACAGTAATATCGAATCGCAACGCGCCGTTGCGCGATGTCATGTCGAGCTTGCAAATTACTTCGCTGCGGCTTTATTGATGCCATATGATGCTTTTCACGCAATGGCGGAGCAAAGCAAATATGACATCGACCGCATGGCCTCAGCCTTTGCCGTTTCATTCGAACAGGTCTGCCAGCGGCTAACCACCTTGCAACGAGAGGCCAAGCGAGGTGTTCCATTTTTCTTTCTGCGCGTTGATAAGGCTGGCAATGTCACAAAACGCTTTAACGCCACAAGCTTTAACATAGCTGAACATGGCGGGTCGTGCCCTGTTTGGAATCTGCATACGGCTTTCCGGACGCCCGGGGTTATTTTACCGCAATATGTAGAACTAACCGATGGGGAGAAATTTTTCACCCTGGCACGAACAACCGAGCGCCCAGTTTTCTCAATGCAAACGCAAGATAGACGATTGGCGATATCACTGGGCTGCGATATCAAACATGCAAGCAAGTTAATCTATACATCAGCCTTTCCAAAACCGGCCAATG
>CALFSV010000240.1 GCA_937916485.1 uncultured Paracoccaceae bacterium
CTCTAGTGGGGTGCTGTCAAACTAATGAGAACTCGCATCACACTTCTTGCACAGCTTAAATCTATGCGATCAACAATTGACGCCACTCGGCAAGAGCCGCGGCACGGTTCAGCTTGAAATTGGTGCGTGGGTATAGATGGCGTTACCAAACAAAATTATCCCTCAATGAATTTAAAAGGCTAATACTTAAGGCCCGTGGTCCGAGACGCGGGGCCTTGGGATAGGGGGACCCGGACCTGCCTTCTGCGGCTCAACTAAAGCGATTGGGTTAAGTGGCTCCGCTTTCCACTGGCGGCGCTGTACAAAACGGCTAAGTTGAACGCATGTCTAAAAAAAATCTGAACAAGGCCAATCTCGCCGATCTTGGCGCTGATCGCCTAGCCGATCTTTTAATAGAGGTCAGCCAAGGTAGCGCAGATATCAAACGCCGTCTGCGTCTCGAACTGAGCTATAAACTCGGTGCAACAGAACTTGCGCATGAAGTCCGCAAACGGCTAACCTCCCTACGCAAATCCAAAAGTTACGTAAGCTGGCGTAAACGCAGAGCGCTGGTAAAAGACCTCGATACACAGGTAGTGATGATCGTAAATAAAATTGCACCAGATGATCCGATAACAGCGTTTAATCTTTTGTGGCAATTTATCGAAATCGCACCATCGCTTTATGAACGTGCAGATGACCGCCGCGGTGATATTGGTGAGGTCTTCCGATCTGCAATCCTGCATTTTGCGGATATAGCGCCTTGCACAGTTCTTGATGCTGAAACACTTGCCGATCGTGTTTGGAGGGTAGTTTCTGATAATGCATATGGCGAATGGGACGGGATCATCAGTATTTTGGCACCCACGCTTGGCGAGGCCGGCTTGTCATATCTCAAGGCGCATGTTGAGCGCTTTGCTGACACACCGCTCTTTGAATCAAAAGTTGAACATGACGCCATTCTCTTCTTGCGTGAATTACGGGGCGAGGCAGATCAAAGCGCCAAACGGAAGCAGCGCTTTGTTCAAGAATGCCTGCAAGAAATTGCAACAGCGAGTGGGGATACGGATGCCTATATCGGGCTGTATTCGTCAGAAGATCTACGTAACAAGGTCGTCGCTGCTGACGTTGCTATGCTCTTGCTTAAAGATAGCAAAGCCAAGGACGCTTTGGTACTTTTAAGTAATGTTGCAGATGATGGGGACAGCTTTGGTCAAGAACAATGGGATGATGCTTATATCTCGACCTTGACGGTACTTGGTCGCCATAATGGCGCACAAGCACACCGTTGGCTTTGTTTTGAGAATAGACTGAGCGTCGATCACTTGCGGGCTTTTCTGAAAGGACTAGCTGATTTTGAGGATGTTGAAGCTGAAGATCGCGCCCGCGCTTATGCGCTAACATATCCTGATGTTCTGGAAGCTCTGCATTTCTGTTTGAAGTGGTCTGATTTATCAACGGCTGCCCAATTGATAAAGGCACGTGCTAATGAACTGGAGGGTGACCACTACGAGTTGCTTACAACGGTAGCTGATGCTCTTAGAGAACGACATCCACTCGCAGCGACATTGCTTTGGCGAGCAATGATTACCTTCGCACTTACTGAGGGTCGTACGTCGCGATACGGGCATGCGGCGAGCCACCTAAATGATTGTGATGCCGTTGCACCCAAGGTCGATACATTCGCTTCATTTCCAAGTCATGAGCGGTACCTTGATGCACTGAGAATTAGACACGAGCATGAAGCATCTTTTTGGGCAAAGTTCGATGCGCACTGAAAAGTGATTGGGGTGCTGTCCATACAAATAGGAACAACCATCAAGTAGTTGAGCTTAAATTTTTCGCATGAGTGTGGCTTAAAACCGCAAGCTTAGGCAGGACATCCCACCATCAATTTTGGCACATTCAGTATTGTTGATCTCACGGACTTCATACCCGTTTTTCCGCAGCATTAGGGCCGTTTTGGGAAAGTTGGCAGCCATGATGACAAATTGGTTAAACCTAATGGCATTGGCCGCAGGTTCTTCACCATCTGCGGTGTGTAACACACGGTACCCTTCAAAACACCCAGAGGCATCCAGTCGCTTGGTAGACAGGATCGTGTTTCCGTCAAGCAAAGAACAATCAGTCTTGAAATGCAGCACATCTGGCGGCGTTTGAACTTCGCGGAGCACGTATCCACGCGGTTCAACAATCGCTCTCAATTCCTCTACGCCTGCAGCATCTGTTCTTGCCGATTTTCCAATCAAAATTTCGCGAGAAGTTGTCAAAATATCACCTCCCTCGATAAATCCTGGACCAGTGATTTCAAAAATATCATCGTATTGCGCGCGAATAGCAGGCGCTATCATCGCGACCTCGCCCATGCGAGACGCTGCTCCTGGACGCATAAGGATTGCGCAACTTTTGAGACAAAGAGCATCATCTTCGACGAACACTGCGTCAGGAAATTTATCTAGTGCAGGAAGTTCAATAATTTCTGCACCTGTCTCACGCAAAGTTGCCACATAATGTGCGTGATCTTTTAACATCTGATCAAAATCTGGCGTTCCACGATCTTTAGCACGCAGGCCATTAACAACACTGCGTGCAGGACGACGGGTGATTGCATGAGTAAATTCGAACGAATAATCAGTCATATGGCATCCTTGGATATTTCGATTAACACTGATGCGGGGGTTGTCAGACAAAGTCTAGCACGTTTCAAAGTACAAATATCAACCTGACATTTTACGGCATAGCTCGCAAATGAATTTTGAAGGTTCGCATTAAAGAATAGACGCGCGTTTAAGGAAACGATAACGGCGTTTTATGATCAACAACAATTCTTACGCACCCTCGATTGATAACGTTCTTGCTGGTGTGTTCCTCATGCTTGGGTTCTGCATTACAGCACCCTTGCTGGATGTAGCGGCCAAGTTGGCTTCTGACACTATACCCGTGGGGCAGATCACCACTGCAAGATTTATTGTGCAATGCGCACTTATGGCGCCGGTTGTTTGGCTCATGGGGTTACCTTTCCAGGTTGCACGCAAACAATGGCTGGCAATGTTATTGCGCGCGACCTTTTTATTAACATCAACAATTTGCTTCATTGCGGCCATCCGCGTCATGCCATTGGCCGATGCGTTGGCAATCGTATTTGTTGCACCCTTCATCGTGCTATTGGTGGGGAAATTTTACCTGAAAGAGGAAGTTGGCCCTCGTCGCGTGGGAGCCGCAGCAGTGGGATTTGTAGGCGTTTTGTTGGTAATCCAACCCAGCTTTTCAGCATTCGGTGCCATAGCTCTTTTTCCGGTAGCTACAGCCGTTGGGTTTGCCTGCTATATGATGGTCACACGTAGTTTATCCCGCCAAATGCATCCAATAACTTTGCAATTTCATACTGGCACATTTGCAAGTTTACTGTGTCTACCTATGCTTGTTTTTGGCCAAGGCGCAGGTTTTGAATTTCTTGAATTAGTGCGGCCAACCGGAATTAATTGGCTTTGGCTGCTAGGGGTGGGTTTTTTCGCCACGTTAAGCCATATGATGATGACTTACGCGCTCTCTTTAGCGCCCTCGTCCACGCTTGCTCCACTACAGTACCTAGAGTTACCTGTGGCAACACTACTGGGCTACCTAGTGTTCAATGATTTCCCCAACTCGATCAGCCTTGCGGGCATAGTGATAATAATTGGTGCAGGTTTGTATATGATCCACCGTGAACGGGTAACTGCTCGTCAGCTGATTACAGAGCGTGCTGCACCGCCTGTCTAAGGCGATATTTAAGTGCGGTCAGACGAATGAGAACTCGCATCGGATTACTGGCGCAGCCTGAATCTATGCGCT
>CALFSV010000241.1 GCA_937916485.1 uncultured Paracoccaceae bacterium
TCTTTCCACTGAAAGTTACAGATATGAAGGCCTGCCCAATCAAAACGACTGAGACTATTGAGCGCCAATTTAATTGACGCCATCCCGGTGATTGACCGCGCCTTTGGATGACAAGACACGCGGGATTTTTAAGCAACGATTCTGGATGAAACTTGCGCATGCAAAGGGACACGTTGATCACCTTTTCGCATAAACACTACGATAATTCCTCAAGCCGGTCTGTCGCGGGAGCAGGTGTTGGGCTGAGGGCTGAAATACACGCATATTGCTCGGCACTAAGTGATAGCTGTGCTGCGGCAAGTGATGGTCGTAACTGATCAACTGTTCGTGCGCTGATAATTGGACAGCTTACGCTTGGATGATATGCCGCCCATGCGACGCCAAGTGTCGCGGGATCCACCTGCATCTGTGCGGCAAGTGTTGCAAACTCCTTGGCTGTTTTATGCATCCAAGGCTGGCCATACCTCGCGGCATACCGGCGATCAGTGGCAAGACGTCCATTCCCGCTCTGGGTGTTTTTGCCCGTCAACAGCCCCGCGCCGAGGGGAGAATAGGTTGCGACACCGATGCCCTCGGCTTGTGCCATCGGCAACAATTCCACTTCAGCCTGGCGTTTGACCAATGAATACATTGGCTGAATCATATTAATGCGGGTGTCCATTTTTGCGGCAACTGTCTGAGCTTTAACCACTTGCCATGCGGCATAGTTGGAGACGCCGATATGACGAATTTTTCGAAGCTGCTGCAATCGCGCGAGCGCCTCAAATGTTTCTTCCAAGGGGGTCTCGTCGTCGAAGCGGTGCAGATATAGCAGATCGACACAATCCACCTGAAGCCGTATTTGCGACGCTGCAAATGTTGCATTAATGTTCTCTTTGCCGGCACCGCCCGTATAGGCCACCTTGGTGGCGACAAAGATGTTCTCGCGCTCGTTCTTGATGAACTGTCCCAACAGGGTTTCGGAAGCTCCGCCAGTGTAAACATGTGCCGTGTCGAAATGGTTCACACCGGTCTTGCGACAGGCATCATACATGGCCAGGCTCATATCTGCACCGGCGGTACCGCCAAATTGCATGGTGCCAAAACACAAAGATGACAGTGGAGCCCCGTTGATTGTGCGAAGCTGCGTCATCCCATGGTTTCCTCTTCTGGTACTAGAAAACTCACTGCCATTGCGGATAATGCGACCATACTCGCGGCGATTGCAAGCATTAGGGGCAACCCTCCAATGTGATAGGTTAGTCCCGACGCAAGCGTTCCAATCAAACGGCCAGCCGCGTTTGCCATGTAATAGAACCCGACGTCCCGTGTGACCCGCTCTGCTTTCGTGAACAGCAGGATCAAAAAGGAATGGAGCGAGGAGTTTATCGCAAATAGTGCGCCAAAGAGCAAAAGGCCCAGGACTAGACCCAGTGTCAGCCAATGTTGCGGGCCATTCGCCAAAAGTGCCGCCACGGCCAGAACTCCAGGCACCAACGTAAGCGCCCAAGCCCACAGGCGTGTCACAGAAATCAGCTCGGCAGTGGTGCGCGATTTTGCATTCAGGATACGCGGCGCATTGATCTGTACCAACCCGTATAAAATGACCCAAATGGCCATGAATGTTCCAATCAGAAAGAACGACGTGCGATTGCCTTCTTCGGTCCCATCCGACAAGATTGCATAGAAATAGATTGGAATGCCGACGACAAACCAAACATCCCGCGCTCCGAACAGGACGACGCGGGCGGCGCTGAGCCAGTTTACATTGGGCGACATGGAAAAGACTTCGGTGAATTTGGCCCCTGGGTTGCCTTTGGGCAGGCCCGCGGGCATTAAGATGAGCACTGCGATTAAAATCACTGCCAAGACGGTTGCCATGCCCAATACGGCACCGGTAAATCCAATCGTTGCAAGCAGCGCCGCACCGAGTAAAAAACCGAACCCTTTGACCATGTTCTTCGATCCAGTGAGAAGGGCAACCCAGCGGAACAATCCGATATGACCTGCCGGCGCGAGGAGTTTGACGGCAGATTTGGAAGACATCTTGGCCAAATCTTTTGCGACGCCGCTTGCGCCTTGGACCAGCATGACAAACACGACAGATGCGCCAATTGCCCATTCAGGATCGAGCTGCGTTAAGGCAAGCAATGCGATAACTTGTAAGCCAAGGCCAGCATAGAGTGTTGACGTCAGCCCGAAACGGGCTGCAATCCAGCCTGCACTCAGGTTTGTGGCGATCCCCGCGATCTCGTAAAGCACAAACAGATAGGCCAACTGGACGGGCGAAAAACCCAGGGTATGAAAATGCAACAGCACGAGCATTCGCAGCGCCCCATCTGTCAGCATGAAGGCCCAATAGGACGCGGTCACTGCAACATAGGCCGCCAATCCCTCGGGACGCGCTGTCGTCATAGGCTATCTCCGACCATCAAGGCCACATCTACCAAGCGATGTGCATAGCCCATTTCGTTGTCATACCACGCGTAAATTTTAACCTGCGTGCCATTGATCACCATGGTCGATAGCGCATCAACAATGCTTGAACGCTCGTCGTTGGTATAATCTGTTGAGACCAGCGGACGTTCTTCATAGCCAAGAATGCCGCTCAATTCACCTTCCGACGCGGCTTTAAAGAGGGCGTTTATCTCCACCGCGGTGGTTTCACGTTCCACTTCAAACACACAGTCGGTCAGCGAAGCGTTGAGCAAAGGCACCCGCACCGCGTGCCCATTCAACCGCCCCGTGAGTTCAGGGTAGATGAGAGTTATGGCCGTCGCACTGCCGGTCGTTGTTGGGACCAGAGAGTTGAGCGCCGATCGCGCACGACGCAGGTCTTTGGCGGGGCGATCCACAATCGTTTGCGTGTTCGTCACATCATGGATTGTGGTGATCGAGCCATGTTTAATCCCCAAGTTTTCGTGGATGACCTTCACCACGGGGGCGAGGCAATTCGTTGTGCAGCTGGCCGCGGTGACAATCTTGTGCCGCAATGGCTCGTAACTGTCATGGTTCACACCAAATACAATATTAGCCGCATCACCATCTTTGACAGGGGCAGAGACGACGACCTTTTTTACGCCGGCCTCAAAAAACGGCGCGAGCTTAGCTTCGGTTTTGTAAACACCGGTGCAGTCGATCACCACGTCAACGCCTTCAAGAGGGAGGTCTGCAATATCGCGTGTCCCGATAAACGGAATGCGATTGCCATCGATTGACACGCTGTGAGTGTCATAGGTGAAGTCTGCGCGCCAGCGCCCATGTACTGTATCGAACTCCAACAGATGCGCGTGCATTTCAGGGTCCCCAACCGCGTCGTTGATCCAAGCAATCTTAGCGCCCCGAGCCAAAAGGGGTTTTAGCGCAAGTTTGCCAATGCGGCCGAGGCCATTTAGAGCATAGACGGTCATGTGGCAGATCTTTCTTTTTATTTGACCCTGATCGTCAATGTCTTTTGCAATGACATAGGGTCCATAGATAGGATGGATAGATTGGCGCTGTCGGTTGTCCGATTGCGTAACGCGCTATAGGTCTGTCGATACGCGAATGGATAGGTAATTTTTATCCACTAACCAACTCAAAACTTAAATCTGAGTAGGTTGAAACGTATCTATTATTGACCCGTCGGAAGGTAAGTGGGACACCTTTTAAGCTCACATCAAACTTCTTAGACGATTTACCAATAAGAATGGCTTGTGTGAGAGCCCCGCTCTCATTATTTCGAACAATTACAGTGCCATGAGAACCATGAGTTAGCATATTTTTCCCCCAAAAAAGTTGCTAAGCTCTACATAGCTATTCTGTGTAACGAAATTATTACAATTTGTTAAAGTTTTTATGAATTAAATTTTTGCTATACTGGATTGCAACCGTTTGAAGCAGGCAGGGCTTCCTTATAGGCACTTATCGCAATATGATATGCAGGGCGCCTCACAGATTTTGAGGCACATTGTGAGTGTTCAACAGGGGGGTTCTGCACTC
>CALFSV010000242.1 GCA_937916485.1 uncultured Paracoccaceae bacterium
TCCCGCCCACTCCGCCCGACAGCGCAGGCATCATGATATTTCCAGAAATCGCTCTTACTATGAACGGCGTCGCGACGATGAACCCCTTGGCCATCAACACCATCATAAAAAACGGGATAAGGGCCCCAATGTTAGTCGCTCCTTCGGGGTCGCTAAGCTCGCCGTAAGACCTCCGCTCTCATTTCTGCAATGTCTTGAGCATCATCTTCCAGTAGTCACACCCTCATCAGTTATCCACAAATCGGACAGTCCTATGGTTGACGTTACCATCTCACGAATAAGCTAACCATCCCAGAAATAGCGTTACCAATGATCGGCTGAAATCAAACGAAAAAATCAACCGTGAGTCTCACTAATTACGTTACCACGACATGAGCTTTTCGCCATCGGAGCGGCGACCGTCTGAGCGGTCGCAGCGGCGTGTTTCTCAGATATAGAAATAGGACGGTGCCAGCGTCGAAGGCGCTGCTGCCGTGGTTCAGCTATCTGGAAGTCGCGCGATGGCGGGCATCTATTTCCGGACAAACTGCGTAGCCGTGCGGTTTCTCAATTACGTGGCGCCGACTGCGCTGACACGGCACCTGACCGCATCCATCGATCTTGATCCGTCGCAACGTTCTGACCCTGCCCCTCGGTTGAATACAACATACGGGTCTTCCCAGGGACTTTCGGCAGTGGTTATTCTTGTATTGCGCGACGGCTCCTACGCTTTTCCATCCGACAACCCTGCCGGTTATGGCTCTGATCTGTTGGCGCAGCCTCCGGGAGCCGTGCGCCCCCCATATCCAACTGACTGAGCATCGGAACCGCACGACCCCAATTACCAAAATGGGTTATCCGGCAAGCAGAGCGGCCGCACAAGCGGGCACCGTCCTTTGGCCAGCCGACCCGGCCACGTGCATCCACTTATTTGGGGCTTCGCGAATATTTTTCCGTTCCGCGGGAATAAAATGCATCCCCAACACGTTAGTCACGCATGAAGCTGCTGCATACCGTGGAGTGCAAATGCTTCGAACCACGGGAGGAAAGACATGAAAATCATAGAAAACGTAAAGCGTCGGCATTTCCTGATCGGATCAGCGGGCACGATGGTGGCTGCTGCAGTCGGGGCACCGGGGATGGCGCAATCAGACGGGGAGCCGTTGCCAGATTACGTCGCATGGAAAGACGCCGAGGACATGATCGTCCATTCCAAGCAGACGCTTGAGACGAAGCGCGCCGCGCAAGGTTCGGAGCTGATCACGCCCAGTACCGAGCTTTACATACGCAATAACCTGCCCGCCCCACCCGACGAGATCGTCGCAGATCGCGATGCCTGGGAGGTCGAGATCGACGGGGTCGCGAACCCGGGTAAGATGACTGTGGGCGAGATGAAGACGCTCGCGGTCGAAACCGTGGTTTGTGTGCTGCAATGCTCGGGCAACGGGCGCGCTTTTTTCGATCATGAAACCAGCGGCTCGCAGTGGTCGGTTGGTGCTGCGGGCAACGTGGTGTGGACCGGCGTGCCGGTGCGCGCCGTGATTGACGCGATGGGCGGTGCGAATGCGGGCGCCGTGTTCCTGACCGGTACAGGTGGCGAAGAGATCCCCGAAGGTCTTCCACCCGAGACGATCCAGGTCGAACGGTCGGTTCCAAAGGCCGCGATGGATCAGGCTATCCTGGCGTGGGAGATGAACGGTGAGCCTTTGCCCCTCGCCCATGGAGGCCCCCTGCGGCTGGTCATTCCGGGGTATTATGGCGTGAACAACGTCAAGTATCTCAAACGTCTGGCAATGACGGCCGAGGAATCGCCCAATAAAATCCAGCAAACCAGCTATCGCGTGCGCCCCGTGGGGGTAAAGGGCGATCCCTCTCAGCCGTCGATGTACGAGATGGCCGTCAAATCCTGGATCACCGGCCCTCTGATGGATGCGGCGACCGGCAAGGTGCAGGTCCACGGCGTCGCCATGGGCGGTGTCAGCGGTCTGGACAAGATCGAGGTGTCCACCGACGGGGGGCAAAACTGGGCAGAAGCGCAGTTCCTTGGCCCGGACCTTGGCCCCTATGCATGGCGGCCATTCGTGCTGATCACGGAGCTGTCCGAAGGCACACATATGCTGGCGAGCCGTGCCACCAACGAAGCGGGCGTTACCCAACCCGAGTTTTTTCCGCCCAACGAACGGGGTTATGGCAATAACGGCTGGCGCGCCCATGCCGTCGACGTGACTGTCAGCTGAGCTGACTGACCGGCGGCATCCTCTGCCGCCGGTTTGACAACAAAAAACCGGAGACATGAACATGACCACCCAAACGACCCCACGACTCGGCGGCGCAGTTTTTCTTGCCTTGATGGCCGGTGCTGCGAGCGCCGAGGCTGATCTGGATGCTGGCCGTAAGATCTTCACTGAAACCGCGCAACCTGCCTGCGCCCTTTGCCACGCGCTGAAAGATGTGGGTTCGGAGGCCGAGGTCGGCCCCAACCTCGATGAATTCAAACCGACAGTCGATCAGGTGCGCGCAGCCGTGACCAGCGGAATCGGAGTCATGCCAGCCTTTTCGGAAACCCTGACCAAGGAAGAAATCGAAACGGTTTCGAAATACGTGGCCCAGGTCACGGGCGGATCGGAGAACGCAGCCGGATCAGATGCCGCTACTGAAGCGACAGATTCCGCAGATGCGGAGGAGGTTGAAACTCCCGGCGCCGAGATCCTTGCGCAGGGCGACCCGGCTGCCGGCGAAAAGACGTTCAGGAAATGCAAGGCTTGCCATACGGTAGACGAAGGTGGGTCCAATCGCGTCGGTCCCAACCTTTATGGTATCGTCGGGGCACCCGTGGCAGCGGTCGACAACTTTCGCTATTCCGACGCGCTGGTTGAATACGGGGGCGATTGGACCCCAGACCGTCTTGCCGCGTTCCTTGCAAATCCGCGTGGCGAAGTCCGTGGCACCAAGATGGGGTTCGCAGGCTTGCGTGATGCGCAGGATCAGGCCGATGTCATTGCCTATCTTGACAGCTTGACGGACACCGCAAAAACCAACTGACCTAGCCGACGCAGGACCGTGCCGTCCGGGTTGCCTCCGAAAGCGACGCCATCACGCTTTCGGAAACACGTTCGCGGGTTTCAAGCATCAGATAACTGGCGATAGCATCGAACCGCGTGCGGTCCATCCCTGTCGCGACGACTATATGACGAAGGTGATCCCCGGACAGCCAGGTTGCGATCTGCTGACCGGGTGTGTCGCTGCTCTCTGGGAAAACGGACGCGCCGCGAAAATAGGTCAACCTGCATCCATTCTGACCCGCATAATGCATGACTTCGCCGTTGTCCGATGTGCGGAAGGCAACAGCCGTCAGGTTTGCGACGGACAGGTCGGGTACGCCCACCGCACCGCCTGTCGCGGCGGGCCGCAGATCGGCGGTTTCGACGTCATACATCTCAGCGGCCAGTTCAGCGTGAATGTCAAAAGCTGTCGGGGTGGCGACAAAAGCGGGTCCGAATACCACAGCCAAGGCAATTCCCGCAGCGACAGCACCGCCCGCCAGCCAGCGCCGGGGGTGCCAGCTACTATTTGCGGCACTAGTTTCCGGCATAGATTCCGAATGCACGAGGTCCGGTCGCAAGGCCGCCAAGCTGACGGACACGTTCCGCACGTCCTCAAGCGCTGCGGCAAGCGCGGGCTCGGATGCAGGCCGCCCCTCGAACGCGCGCATGTCGGCCGCGCACAACTCACCATCGTGGTAAGCGTTGACCTGTTCCCAGTCCTTGTCGTTCAGTTCATTCATGTCTTCCGCGTCACTTCCTGCTTTGCCGTTTCGGCCCCATCGACGATTTCCAGCAACGCCTTGCGGGCACGGCTGATCCGGCTCATCACCGTTCCGTTCGGCACATCCATCACTTTCGCCGCCTCGGCGTACTTCAACCCCATGATATCAACGAGGCACAGAACCTCGCGGGTCTCGGGCGGCAGTTTCTTAAAGGCCAGCCGGATCAACACATCCCGCGCGGTGTCCGACGCACCCGCTTCATTGGATAGACGTTTTTCGGCCGCGAAATATTCCCGACGCACGCGCCTTTTTCTCAGCTCATCGTAATGCAGGTTGCGAATGACACGGAACATCCAGGGCCGTAGTTCCCCGATCGGGTCTGGCCTCCCACCTGATCGCAGCCCCCGTTCCACAGCATCCTGAACAAGATCTTCAGCCTCCTCGCGGGAATGGCAAATGGCTATCGCATAGGCCCGAAGTTCAGGCAATAGGATTTCAATGGAGGTCAGCTGCGCCATGACGAACCGTACCGCGTTTGCAGGTAGGGTCAAAGCAAAAAAGGCGCGCTGGAAAAATCCGGTCAGGGCTTAAAATAAATTCATACCGTCGCATATG
This sequence comes from uncultured Paracoccaceae bacterium, assembly GCA_937916485.1. Next base: position 4,361 of record CALFSV010000242.1, read on the forward strand.
CGAATATATGAAAGTAAAGCAGATCCAAGAAAACGCGGACAAGGCTGAGGCGCTGCTCAAGGCGTTGGCCAGCCGGAATCGCCTGTTGATCTTGTGTACGCTTGTCGAAGGCGAAAGGTCGGTCGGCGTCAGGCTGGTGCAGGTGGCTATTCCACAAGGCTTCTACGTGCGCTCGACCCCA
>CALFSV010000243.1 GCA_937916485.1 uncultured Paracoccaceae bacterium
ACATCCGCCGGGCAACGCGCAAGCAATACTCGGCAGAAGAAAAGATCCGCATTGTGCTGGACGGATTGCGTGGTGAAGAAACGATCGCGGAGTTATGCCGCCGGGAAGGCATTGCGCAGAGCATTTATTACAAGTGGTCGAAAGAGTTTCTTGAAGCTGGCAAGCGTCGACTTGCGGGTGATACGGCTCGTGCGGCTTCTACGGGCGAGGTTCAAGCCCTTCGCCGTGAAGCACGTGATTTGAAGGAGGTTGTTGCTGAGCAGACCCTGGAGCTCAGGTTGCTTAAAAAAAGCATGACCGCGGATGGGGGAGACGACGAATGAGATACCCCGCATCTGAGAAACTTGAGATCATCCGCCTTGTCGAGCAGTCTCACCTGCCCATCAAGCAGACGCTGGACAAGCTAGGTATCCCCCGCACCACGTTTTATCGCTGGTATGACCGCTATCAGCTTGGTGGTTCGGAGGCCCTGGAAGATCAATCGCCCAGGCCATCGCGGGTCTGGAACCGCATTCCTGATGACGTTCGCCGGCGGATCATTGCCCTGGCCCTGGATGTGCCGGAACTGTCTCCTCGCGAACTGGCAGTACGCTTCACTGATACAGAAAGCTACTTTGTCTCAGAGGCTTCCGTCTATCGCCTGCTTAAATCCCTTGATCTGATTACCAGCCGTGCATTCATCGTCATCAAGGCTGCTGATGAGTTCAAGGAAAAGACGACCGCGATCAATCAACTGTGGCAGACCGACTTCACCTATCTGAAGGTCATCGGCTGGGGCTGGATGTACTTATCGACGATCCTTGATGATTACTCTCGCTATATCATTGCCTGGAAGCTGTGCACGACCATGAAGACCAGCGATGTGACCGAGACGCTGAACCTCACCTTGCAGGCATCGGACTGTGATCAGGCCCATGTTGTGCACAAGCCGAGACTGTTATCGGACAATGGCTCCAGCTACGTCTCTGGTGAGCTGGCGGAATGGCTGGATGAAAAGAAGATGAAGCACGTCAGGGGTGCACCGTATCATCCGCAAACTCAGGGTAAGATCGAACGATGGCATCAGACGCTGAAGAACCGCATCCTGCTGGAAAACTACTTCTTCCCGGCAGATCTTGAGGCGCAGATCGAGGCGTTCGTCGATCATTACAACCATCAACGCTACCACGAGAGCATCAACAACCTTACCCCTGCAGACGTCTACTTCGGGCGGGGCCAAGCCATTTTACAACAACGGGAAAGGATCAAACGGAAAACGATGAAGGCCCGGCGCTTGCAATACCGCAAATACGCCGCCTAACATCTTAAACCAGATGAGCCAGATCCTCCCTTGGATCAGCCCGCCAGTTGTTCCAATTTATATGACGACGGACAGACTTTATGATCACCAGCAAGCTGGGCATCGGGACCCGCGTAAAGGTTCAGTTCCCGAGGAGCCGGGCTTGTGCCGCAAACATGGATGCAAAAGATCCGGAAGGCGCTGTAATATTTGCGTCGTAGGTTTCGAGCAGTCTTGTAAAACCGGACCATGTTTGGGGAGGATCATATGCTGTTTACTCTGGTGCGAACTGACAAACCCGGACAGGCCGACCTTCGTGCGCGCCTTCAACCCGAACACGCGGCCTATCAGGCGCCGTTCCTGCCGATGATCACCTTCGGGGGCGGATTGGTGCGCGATGGCGTAGACACATCAGGTGATGTGGATATTCGCGATGTCACAGGAAATGTTCTGGTCTTTGAGGCCCCGGACCGCGACACGGTTGCAGCATTCCATGCGAATGACCCCTATACCCGCGAAGGCCTCTTTGAAACGGTGATCATCGAACAGCTCTGGCAGCGCGTTCCCGAACCGAACGCCTGAAGCGGCGAACTGCGGGGGCATAAAGCGTTGTTTCGAAATCCCTCAAAGTCAGAGATCATATAATATTTTCAATCGGTTGTGAGTGATTGTGCTGAGCCTACGGGCTTGGCTGATCACCGAATTGGGGCTCAGGGGGCATTATCTTGGCCGGATTTGTGATTTTGGCAGTGGCGCCAAGTTCGGGGTTCTTTGAAGTGGGACGAAAAGTCCACTTGGCGGGCACGATCACGACCTGTATGACCGGCACTAACATTACCCTAATCATTTCGTAATTCTTGTCGCAGTAGTGTCATCAAAGCATTCGCTTCGTGATACACTCACCCGCAATTCTTTAAAGACGCCATAGGTGTACCAATTAACGACGCACGACCATTCGACGAAGCGGAACGAAAACGCTTCCATAACCTGCTGTTGCTGGCCAATGAGAGCCCCTATGAGGGTGAACGCACGGCGGCTCTGGCGGCTGCCGAACGCATGGCGAAATCCCGTGGGATGACGCTGGAAGAAGCCGCTTCAGGTGGTCCGGTACCCGAACTGCCCAAGGCGCCGCGCAAGCGCAAGCCGTCTGGACGCGCCCGCGACCCGGATACGGAAACGCGGATGACAGAAGGTTGGGTCGACGAGGATAAGATCCGCCGTGATGCGGCCCTTGAGGAAGCGCGCGAGCGTGGCCTGGACGGCGACGAACGCCGTCGCGCGGCCGCAGCCGCGAACCGTGTGCAGCGGCGGAACGGGCGCAAGCGCGAACCGAGAAGCCACGCACGTGTGTTGCTCGAAGAAACCTCTTTGCCGCTCGAAGAAATCAGCTCCATGACCGGGCTCAGTATGTATGAGCTGGTGGGTATGAAGCTTAAAATGCGCGCTGCCGGCTAATTATCTCAGCCAAACAGATTGTTTGTTGACGACGTCCTATTGACGTCGCGCCGCCTTCCACGTTGACTCTCCCTCTGAATGGGCACCAAGCCTGAACGAAGAATGCCCCTTGGGGCAACCAGGGGGTATGCGGTGAATTACGAC
>CALFSV010000244.1 GCA_937916485.1 uncultured Paracoccaceae bacterium
AGCGCCAGTGGTTGACATTATGCCGCTGGCAGCACCTGCAACTGACATTCCCAAAGGTAGATCAACTCCAGGTACAAAGGCCGCAATATCGTCTCTCCATGTTGGGCGTCCTCGTTGGTGGCAGGTAAGATGTACGTTAGGATTCCAACCACCTGACACGCCTAGAGCACCGCAATCTAGACTGCGTATATTGCCATTTTCTAAGCGTATTTTTACTTGGTTCAGGCCAAGGCGCCCTTTGGTGTCGACGACCTGTCCGTGCAGCACTTCATAGTCTAGACTTCGTGGAGCATCGGCCCGTACGTCAATAACGCCACAAACTTCCACCCCCATTGCATGCAGATCTTTTGCTGTTCGGTGGCCGTCATCGTTGTTCGTAAAAATCACAATTTTCTTATTCGCGGCAACGGCAAAACGGTTGGCATAAGTGCGGATCGCCGATGCAAGCATGATGCCCGGACGGTCATTGTTTTCAAATGCAATGGGGCGTTCGATTGCCCCAGTGGCTAGAATTGTTCGCTTGGTGTAAATTCGCCAAAGAATTTGTCGTGGTTTCCCTAAATCAGGGACAATTAGGTGATCGCTTATCCGTTCTACAGCGCCATAAATGCCATGGTCAAATGCGCCGATGATCGTCGTGCGATGCATCACGCGGACATTCGGTAAACTTTTTAGTTCTGCAACAACATCGTCTGCCCATGCTGGGGCTGACTGATCGTCAAGCGTCAAGCTCTCGCAATTCAATCGGCCGCCCATGCGAAAATCTTCGTCCGCAAGAATAACCTCAGCGCCCGATCGTCCTGCCGTCAAAGCGGCCGCCAAACCTGCAGGGCCTGCGCCGATCACAAGCAGGTCGCAGTGCAAAAAGCCCTTATCATAGACATCTGGATCATCGAGTTGAGATAGTGATCCTAGGCCTGCAGCGCGACGTATTATTGGTTCGTATACCTTCTCCCAAAAGGCAGCAGGCCACATAAAGGTCTTGTAGTAAAAGCCAGCAGTTAGGAAATTTGAAAACCGATCATTTATTGCCAAAAGATCGTATTTTAGTGGCCCAAGACGATTTTGACTTTTTGCCAAAAGACCATCAAAAAGCTCAATCGTGGTTGTCCGGCTATTCGGCTCTTGACGAGCGCCATTGCGCAGTTCGACCAAAGCGTTGGGTTCTTCTGATCCGGCAGTTAGAACGCCACGTGGGCGATGATATTTGAATGATCGGCCCATAAGTCGCACATCATTAGCAAGTAAGGCTGAGGCCAAGGTGTCGCCCTGATGTCCCTCAAATGTTTTGCCATCGAACTTAAAACTGTGGGTTACAGACCTATCAATCTGGCCACCTTTTAAACGATTAACCTGGTTCATTTGCTACGACCTCTCAAGCGGGCAACATCGCGGGCCAGCGCGACATTGGAAATCTCATGCGTGAGTGTGTTGCGCGTAACCACGAGCCAAGACCTGTCACCAGCTTCGTGGAACCACAGCTCATCGTGCCAACCGGCTGGGTTATCGCGAAGGTAAGCGTACTCATAGAAGTCTTTTGCAGCGGTTGGTGCTTGCCAGTTTGGGCGATCAATCAGTTTTGCGTCGCCCAAATAGATAAATTCAGCGCTATCACGTGGGCCAAGTAGGGGATGGTTAATGATCATTTTGTTTATCCTGTCCCATTGTAATCAATGTAAATTGGGCTGATTGCCCATTCCTTTTTCATCAATCATCAACCCCTTTTCGAACCTATTAAAACGGTATGCTGCTGCTTTGGGGTGTGGGGCGTCATTGGTTAACAAATGGGCAAAGCAAAAACCAGAGGCTGGTGTGGCCTTAAACCCTCCGTAACACCAACCGCCGTTGAAATAGAGGCCATCGATATGGGTTTTATCGATGATTGGTGAGCCATCCATCGACATATCCATAATCCCACCCCACATTCGCAAAATACGTGCACGACCAAGCGCTGGAAAAATTGCCATGCCGCCTTCGCAAACATCTTCAACGACGGGTAGATTTCCGCGCTGTGCATAGGAATTATACCCGTCAATATCACCACCAAAAACAAGCCCCCCTTTGTCGGACTGGCTGCAATAGAAATGTCCTGCACCAAAGGTTACTACGCCCGGCATGATTGGCTTAAGTCCTTCGGAAACGAAGGCTTGCAATACATGACTTTCAATTGGAAGGCGCATATTTGCTTTTGACATCAGTCGGCCAGATGATCCTGCGACAGCACAGCCAACTTTAGTTGCCCCAATAAAGCCGAGTGATGTTTCAACGCCAAGACATTTACCATTCTCAATTCTAAAGCCAGTTACCTCACAGTTTTGAATTATATCAACGCCTCGGCTATCCGCGCCGCGTGCATAGCCCCAAGCGACAGCATCGTGACGCACTGTGCCGCCGCGCCGTTGAGCAAGCCCACCCTTGATGGGAAAGCGCGCGTCATTTGTGTTGAGGAAGGGATAGCGCTTTTTTATCTGCGCGGTGGTTAGCATTTCAGCATCAGAACCATTTAAAATCATAGCATTGCCGCGCCTTATAAAGGCGTCTCTTTGTGCGTCCGTGTGGATAAGATTTAAGATACCACGCTGTGAAACCATTGCATTATAGTTGAAGTCTTGTTCAAGACCTTCCCAAAGCTTTAACGAGAACTCGTAAAAAGGTTCGTTACCATCAAGAAGGTAATTCGATCGGATAATCGTCGTATTGCGGCCTACATTTCCGCCGCCTATCCAACCTTTTTCAAGCACAGCAATCCGCTTTTGTTTGAATTCTTTTGCCAGATAATATGCGGTTGCAAGACCATGGCCCCCACCACCAATTATGATATAATCATAATGTGCTTGCGGATCGGGTGTCCGCCAAATGGGCTTCCAGCCTGAATGGCCCATGAGAGCTTCTTTGATGACACGAAAACCAGAATATCGCATGTAAAGTCTCCTTGATGGACTGAATTTCGCATATTTTTCAAAGATTTATGTTGCTATATTAGACATTTTTGTTACTAATTTCGCCATATTTGACACGGTTTATGAAATAGGAGCCCACTTTTGACGGTCTTAAAACCAAGAAAGTTTGGATTTTTCTTTCACCCTGGCTTTGCGCTAATGTCTGCTGCATCGGCGGTGGAACCCTTAAGGGCTGCGAATTTACTTAGCCGCGAAACAATCTACGACCCTATCTTTGTGTCAGCGCGTGGCGGTTTGGTTGAAAGCTCTTCTTGCGCAAGCTTTGAAACTATAGCGCTCAGTGATTTGAGGGTGCACCTTGATCTTTTATTTGTTGTAGCGGGGGGCAACCCGTTTGATTTCGCGGATAAGGCGGTCCTAGCCGCACTTGGCAGGCTGGCCCGTAGCGGTGTAGCTTTGGGAGGTATTTCTGGCGGCTCTGCGATCTTATCGGCTGCAAACTTAATGCAGGATCGGCGGCACACAATTCATTGGATGCATTTAGATGAGCTCCGTGCCATCTATCCAGACGCCAATGTTGAGCGGCGGCTTTACGTAATCGATCGTGATCGCTTTACCTGCGCAGGGGGGACTGCACCATTAGACATGATGTGCGCGATCATCACCAAACATCACGGCGCAGATCTTGCGCGCGCTGTGAGCAATTGGTTTATTCATACGGCTATTCGAAAAGCAGAGGAACCCCAACAAGAACATCAAGTTAGTATGCCTGTCTTTGGTCATCCGGCGTTAGATGTTGCCTTAGAGTTGATCCAAAATCATATTGGCGACCCTTTGACCCTGGCAGACCTTGCTTTTTTGAGTAAAATCAGTGAGCGACAACTCGAACGTGTCGCGAAAGATCGGCTTGGTATGAGCCTTATGCGATATTATCGTACGATACGGCTGAAAAAGGCAGACGACTTATTGAGCCATTCAAACATGACGATTGAGGCAATTGCACAAGCTACAGGCTTTTCTGACCGCAGTCATTTTTCCCGCGTTTTCCAGGGGGCCTATTTGTGTGGTCCATCTGCACGAAGAAAATCTCGCCATAGGTCTAACGAACAATAGACGTAACCGGTTTAGGGCGCTGTCTATAGTACCGAAGGCTAGAGAATATGTAAAAAGGCGCGGCTGTTCTTTGTTTTTATAAGTTATCTGACCCTGCAGCTCCTGCGCCTTGGCGCGAAGCATCAGATGCGGGCACCAAGGTGCGATGCATCCACCCTTCGAGCATTGTGATTGTTTTTTCTGATACGTTTATGGAGGCGATTTTCCGGGCAGTTATTCTTGCGACCCGAGCGTTTTCTTTAGTAAGAACAATATTCGGTGCGAAATTTGGATCATTTGAAAAGCGTGCCTCTGTTTCACTCAATGTCCCAATCAAACCTTGGTCGCAGTAAAACAAATGGGTGCCAATATCTATTTGGATACAAACATCATATTTTGTACTTAACCGTGACAGAAAAGGTAGTAAAAACGCGCTAAACCTAACCGAATTCACACACACAGGCTGATTTGCAAGCCCGCTTTGTGTCAAATAGAAATCCGAGATGCCAATACCGCATATAAAGGGACACTGGCCCAGCTGTGCCGCGGGCTGGCTTGTCCGGTTCAGGATTGTTTGCATTGCAACGTCGGACATTAAATACTTAGTCAGCAAGCCTGCGCTATCAAAACCATGTTGCGCTAAAATACGTGCTGAATATCCAACCTCTTCTGCCGTACCCCAATCGAATCCAAAACCCCGAGCTGCGCGTGAACTAAGGCTTTCCACCTCGCCCAAAGATAGACGTTTGCTAGGCATTGTGAG
>CALFSV010000245.1 GCA_937916485.1 uncultured Paracoccaceae bacterium
AAGATCTTCCACGTTACGGAGTGAGAGCGGAAAACGAACGTACAGCATCACAGCTACGCGGATGATGTCTGGGCTCGTTTTAAAGGACCTGAATGGAGAGCGTTTTATCATACGGCGAGGCTACGAAACCGCCCGCCCCGTCTCAAGTTAGTTTTGCTTGAAAGTACCTACAAATACACCCTGCCCATTTCAACGTGTGGTTTTTTTGAATGAGTTGGCGTGCTCTTGACTGGACCATCGATCTTTACAATTTTGCTAGACTTATCTGAATTTTTGATGCTACTTAAGTCTTAATATCGGTTTATTAGTTAGAATGAAATGACTTATCCTCGCATAAAAATACGTGCACTTCAGGCTTTTGTAGCTGTGTTTGAAGAACAATCCTTCAGTCGGGCAGCTGAGCGGGAAAACACAACTCAATCGGGAATGTCTACACAAGTGAAGGAACTTGAACTAACCCTCGGCACTCAATTGCTAATTCGTGAGCGTAAGAAACTCATGCTAACTCCAGCCGGTAAGATCATCTACCGCGAGGGGCAAAGTATATTAAAAGCCTTGATGGCGACAGAAAAATCCGTGAGCGAAATGCAAGGTGGAGTCGCGGGGCTGGTACGATTTGGCATGATCCCGTCGCTAACACGATCGGCTCTTATTCCCGCACTTGCACAGTTCAAATCAGAATTTCCGGATGTTGAGCTGTCGTTGCTGGAAGAGTATAGCTACTCGCTGATGCGCCGGGTCCTGGACGGTGAGCTTGATTTTGCGCTCGTACCTTCGACAGACGTACCGTCTGGGCTTACTGCGCGTTTTGTTGGCCGTGATCGTGAAATGCTTGTATCGAATGCAACATCTCACTCAGATCATGATCATATGATAGAAGTGCCACTTTCCTCCTTGCAAGGCGCCCGATTGATTGTTCCGTCGCGCTTAAATGTCCGGCGCAAACGGATTGATACGTTACTGAACACGCACGGAATTCATGTTGCTGAGCTTTTGGAAATGGACGGCATGTTGGTAACTCTCGAAATGATAGGCGCAACAGATTGGGTTGCAATCCTACCTTGGGCGATTTGTCATCGAGATCGATTAGGCGACGTGCGTCGCTTGAACCCGATCAAGGATCCGCCTATCAGCCTGGACTATGTATTGGTTGAGAAAACAGAAGCCGCACAACCACAGGCCGCCCGCCTTCTTGTAGACTGTCTGATCCAGCATATTGCCAAAATTCTGGCCGATAAAACTTCTGGTAACGATATAGGAAATCCCGAACCGCTGCATCAGAAAATATGATTCTGCATCCCATGTTTTTGTGAAAAGGTAAAACACGCAACAATGGAGAACTTTGGCATGACCGTTGGCATTGTAGGCTTGGGAAATATGGGGCGACCAATCGCGGAACACCTCAGCGAGGTGGGCGAAACACTCGTTCTTTGGAACCGAACCTCCAGCAAGGCCGAGGGGATTCCTAACAGCACGATTATGAAATCGCCATGCGCTGTCGCTGAATCAGCCGACCTCGTGCTGTCCATTCTCGCAGATGATCGCGCCCTGCAAGCAGCTTATGATGGGCGCGGTGGGATTTTGGAAGCGAATCTTACTGGTAAGACGGTCATTGAGCTTTGCACCACCTCACCCGAAACAGTCATCGCGTTGGAACAGGCCGTAGAGGCCCGAGGTGGCCTATTCCTTGAATGTCCAGTTAGTGGTAATGTGGTCCCTGCCCGCTCTGGACAATTGATGGGTTTGGCAGCTGGCAAACAGTCAGCGTTTGACATTGCGCGCCCACTTTTGGACAAGATGACACGCAGGTTGGAATATCTAGGACCTACGGGGGCCGGTGCGGCTATGAAACTGGCCGTAAATCTTCCGTTGATGGTATACTGGAGCGCATTGGGTGAGGCTGCCAGTCTGGCCCTATCTAAAGGGATCAACCCAGCCCTCGTCTTTGATATCCTAACCGACAGTTCCGGCGCCATTGTTCCGGCCCAAAAACGTGTACCACCGATTTTGAAGATGATGACAGAGGGTGACCCCGGCGCGGTGGGCCTTAGCATGACCAACGGCGTGAAAGATTTGAAATTGATGTGTGACCTTGCCGAGAAAACGGGCGGGCCTTCTGGTGTGGTATCTGCAGCTCTCGCGATGGCACAGGCCGCTGCGGATGATGGTTGGGCAGACTATGATTGCTCCCTTGTCGGAGTTCATGCGCAAAAGGGTAAAAAGACATGATTGGCACGGCCTTGGTTGGTTTTGGCTGGTGGGGTCAGCATATTGCGAGACGTTTAAAGGACCATCCAGAATTCGATTTGCGCTGCGTTGTGGAACCCATGGTTAGCGCGCACGGGGACATCGCGGCCCTCGGCCTGACACCTGTTTCCAGTTATGATGATGCTATTTCCGATCAGACAGTACAGGCGGTGATCCTAACCTCGCCCAACGATCTGCACGATATCCAGATCGCGCAGGCTGTGGATGCTGGAAAGCATGTATTCTGCGAAAAGCCACTTTCCCTTTCTGCCACCAATGCTCGTAAAAGCGTGGAAAGCTGTCGCGCTAGCGGACTTGTCCTTGGCATCGGCCATGAACGCAGATTTGAGCCCGCAATTCTAGCCCTGCGCAAACTGCTAGATGACGGCGCACTTGGAACGATCATGCACACGGAAATGGCGTTCAGTCATGACAAGCTGATTGGCCTGACGGCCGACAGTTGGCGGACCTCAAAGGCGTTTGCCCCAGCAGCGGGAATGACGCAGATGGGCATTCACCTTACCGATCTTCTGATCGCGTTCTATGGCCCTGTCGCGTCGCTACACGCCTTTACTGCCGACCGCAGTTTGGGTTGGGAAACGGGTGACGTTGTCACCGTCCAGTTGCAGTTCAAGGCAGGAATGACAGCGACCTTGCAGGCAATTCTGCACACCCCCCATTTCATTCGCACCCATGTATTTGGCAGCGAAATGTGGGTAGAGATTCGCAATGCGACGCACCCAGACACGCCGGGTGGCAAGTCCACGATGGAAAGATATCGCAGCATTGAGGATACCGAAACCGAGGTTTTTGACTGGACTGATAGTGTCACAGCTAACCTAGAAGCCTTTGGTGCGGCGATCCGTGGTGAGGCCGAATATCCTTATTCCGACTTCGAATTACTGCACAATATTAAGGTTTTAAACGCAATCATGCAGTCCGCCGAAACAGGGGAGGCAGTTCATCTTTAGGGCCATACACTGCTATCGGGATTCTCGATACTGACTATAACAAGGTATGAATTGACCTAAGTTAAAGCCCTCACCTACGCTCTGTGGAATATCAGGGGGATTGCATGCAAACCGGTCTAATACGCCATCGCATATTTGATGAGCTGCGTGACGCTATCATGTCGTGCGCGCTCCAGCCTGGGTCAGAATTGCGCGAAGGCGAGCTTGCACAGCAATATGGTGTTTCAAAATCTCCGATCCGCGATGCGCTTCAGAAGCTGGAATTTGAAGGTCTGGTGCAAATAGCATCACGGCAAGGCCACCGTGTCGTGCCCATCTCTGTCGGTGACGCGCATGACATCTTGGACCTGCGCGAAACATTAGAGCAGGCCGCCGTCAAGAAAATCGTGGCCGAAGCCGTAAACAAAGATCTTGAAACCCTGAACAAATTTCGCGTGACGGATATGGCAACATTGCGTTCCTTCGCCGCTTACAACCGCGATTTTCACGCTGAAATTTGCCGACTCGCGGGCAACGCCCGCCAATCGGCGGTTATGCAAAGCCTGATGGATAACTATGAGCGGCTTTGCATTGTGTCTTTGTCTTCACGCCGCCAGCAGGCTGCGGCTATGGCTGCCGCCCTCAAAGATCATAACGACATAATTGACGCGCTGCAGGCCCGCGATGGCCGCAAGGCCGCGCGCTTGTCCGGCAAGCACATTCGCAAATCGCAAAGCCAAATCATGCGTGGCCTCAACAGCCGCACCGTCGTTAGATAAAGGAATAGGCCACATCGTGATATATCAAGGTTACATTTCAGTTGGATCAAAATGGAGAGTGGGTCATGGTTAAGCATGAACAATCCATGGCTGCCGCAGGCGACGTTGTTGTGTCTGGTCTTAATGTCGGGAAAACCTTTGCTGCGGGCACCGTTGTTGCGTTGGAAAATGCGAATTTTGACATCAAGCGCGGATCGTTCGTGTCGTTGGTAGGCCCATCCGGCTGTGGCAAGTCCACGTTGCTGCGATTGGTGTCTGGTCTGATCGAACCAACGTCAGGTGAAATCGAAGTCCACGGCACGCCTGTCAATGGCCCCCGCGCCGATATCAGCATGATGTTCCAGAAGGCGACGCTGCTTGACTGGCGAACGTCGTTGGAAAACGTGCTTTTACCAACTGAAATCAACGGAACACCTTCTAAGGCCGACAAGAACCGCGCCTTAGATCTCTTAAAGCTTGTCGGGCTTGAGGACTTTGCGTTTTCGTTCCCCGCACAACTGTCTGGCGGCATGCAACAACGCGTTGCCTTGGCACGCCTCTTGCAAACCGGAGCGGATATTTTGTTACTTGATGAGCCATTTGGCGCGTTGGATGAATTTACCCGTGAACATTTAAATACCGAACTAATGCGGATCGTGGCCGAGGTCAGGGCGACGGCCATTTTTGTAACCCACAATATAACAGAGGCTATTTTCCTTGCCGATCAAGTTGTTGTTATGACATCGCGGCCCGGTCGCATGGCCAAGATTATTAATGTGGATCTTGAACGCCCACGTCCGCTTTCAATCCAGACGTCCGTTGAATTTAACAAGCTGGTGGAAGACGTTCGCGAAACATTAGGGGCCGTATAATGGCCGTGCAAGACGCCACTTCTGAAGTCCTTGTCGACACATTAGAGCGCAGCTTGCGCAATCGTCGTATCGCCAAGCATGTTGGTATCTTTTTGACGTTGACCCTTCTGTGGGAACTCGGCTCTCGGATGGGATGGCTTGACCCGCTGTTTTATCCCCGTCCCTCCAACATCATACGCTCTTTCTGGCTGATCTATTTCCAAAATGCGAACGTTTGGTTTCACCTGTATTCAACCATTAGCCTTGTAATCATAGGCTGGGTTCTCGGATCTATGCTTGGCATCGGTCTTGGCGCGCTCGTCGGCTTTAATACGGTGATCCGCCGCTTCCTGAAACCCTATGTCATCGTGCTAGAAGCGACGCCGCGTATTGCGGTGGCCCCGTTGCTGATCGCGGCCCTCGGGTTTGGTGTAAACTCTAAATTGGCGATCATAATGTTGGTTTGCTTTTTTGCGCCTTTCATCAACACCCTGTCTGGCGTCATTAATGTAAACGAAGAACGGTTAGAACTTTTCAGATCCATGCGCGCTTCAAAGACCCAAATTCTGCGCAAGCTGGTGCTGCCAGATGCAATTCCCGTAATTATGGCTGGCGAACGCCTCGCACTGACCGCCGCCTTGTCTGGTGCATTGGTTGCGGAATTCATCCAGCGCGACAAGGGGATCGGTTCACTGATCCTCGTGTATACGCGTAACCTAAACATGGCATCGGCCTTTGCTTGCATTTTCACCCTGACGATCATCGGCTTCCTGATTTTCAAGGGTATGGAAAAACTCGATCACTATATCGCCTACTGGAAGTACGAAGGCGGGCGGGAACGGATGAGCTCAAAACGCAAACGCACGATGGTGGAACCATGAGCGTGTCTGATCAGCCGATCCCTCTCTCTGGCCGCATTCTGGACATTGGTGTCCGGTTCCTACCCCATCTTGTGCTGTTCGCAGTCATCATCGGCGCATGGGAAATCTCGGTTGCTACAGGTTTAATTACATCCATCATCATTCCCCGCCCCAGTGCAATATGGAGTGCAATTGTTGAGCTATACATCACCGAAGGCACGATCTATCGGCATTTTTTCATCACCCTAACTGAGGCCGTGGTCGGTTTTGCGATTGGTGCAGGCGTGGCCGTAAGTCTTGCGATTGCATCATCCCTTTGGGACCCTTTCCGCCGGTATGTCACGCCCTATGCCGTTGTGCTGAACGTAACCCCCGGCATCGCATTGACCCCCGTGATTATCGCTTGGTTCGGCTACGGGATGGGATCAAAAATCGCACTGGCAGCGATCATTTCATTCTTTCCGATCTTTGTGAACACCTTGACAGGTCTGGTTCAGGTTGATGAAGACCGCGAAGAATTGTTTAATTCCCTCGGCGCGTCCAACGTTCAAGTATTTCGTAAACTGAGAGCCCCCGCAGCCCTTCCGCTGATGTTCGCGGGTTTCAAGATTGGCCTGACGACAGCCTTAATTGGCGCGGTCGTCGCGGAATTTGCGCAAGCCACCGATGGCGTCGGTGTCCTGATGAGCCGCTTTTCGTTCCAACTGAACATGGCAGCGTCACTGGCGACGCTTCTGAGCATGACGGTGATTGGTCTGATCTTATTTTATTCAATGGAGTTTCTCGACGACCGGATTGTGTTCTGGCGTCGTGAGTCCCGGCGCGCGGCTGCGTCCCGCGCACGGGCACGTACCTGGGCCGCCCAGGCGAAGAAATGACGCGCACAAACGACTTTTCTAGGAGGAAAGCAAATGAAGATGTTTAAAGTAACGATGCTGTCAACGGCTGTAGCTTTTGCCGCGTTGCCAAGCGTAAGTTTCGCGCAGGACACCGTAATCAGCGTAATCAAACCAACCCCTCGCTCTGCGGTGTTTTTCCCGCTCGTTGTTGGCGAAGCGCTTGGGTATTTCGAAGACGAAGGTATCACGGTCAACCTGTTGCCTTCTGACACATCAATTCCGTATGTGGCATTCATTCAAAACGGTCAGGCTGATCTGGCAATGCTGGACCCGAACGAGACGATCAATGCGATCAATGCAGGGGCCAACATCAATACTGTATACGAGGTGATGCAGAACGCACCTGAAGGCATCGCAGTTCTGGCTGGCGGCGAATATACATCGATGGATGACCTTGTCGGGACAACTGTGGGTCTAGTGTCAGACCGTGACCGCGCGTTCTTGCAGGCGGCTCTCGATATCGCGGGCCACTCGATTGACGATGTTCAAACCGTTGTTCTGGGCGAAAGTGGCCCAACGCTGGCCGCAGCTATCCGTGACGGCAACGTCTCTGCGATTTCGGGGTCTGTCTTTGACTGGGCGGCCCTTGTCGCCAACGGGATCGAGATTGATACCGTAACGCCTGAAGAACTGCTCGCCAGTCCTGCTAATACTTTGGCGATGAACGCTGACATGATCGAAGAAAAGCGTGAGGCCATGGAAGGGTTCTTCCGCGCATGGTCCAAAGGAATGCACGTTGGTGCAACCAATCCTGATGCAGTTGAGGCGATGCTGCGTGCGGCAGTTCCCGAAGAATGGGAAGTCGAGGCCGCTGGTATGGGTCTGTTCCAAGGCGTTCTGCCAATGAACATTTCCACCACCGAGCGGATGGGTGATTTGCAGGCGGACGTTTGGACATCTGTTCAGCCACGCATGCTGTCATCGGGTGCAATTAAAAATGTAGTCGACGTTTCGACCTTCCTCAATGACACATACATCGATGCGGCCAACGACTTTGACAAAGCACAGGTCGAAGCTGCCGCAGCTGCTTGGCTCGAAGCCAACTAAACAAAGATTGTTGCGCCGGGCGTTGGCATCCGGCGCAACAAACGTCGCCTATTACGCACAAATCATAGGATTCGCATCATGACACACAGCACCATCGACACGCCCACCCTAGGCGATGAAATCAACCGCTACGGCCCAACTTCGGCGCGCCCTCTGCCACCTGCGATAGGCAAGTTGTCTACGACCACAGTAGACAGCCACGCCCATGTGCTGATCCCGGAAGCGGCAAAGTACATGGTGCCGCACGTCGATCCAAAACGGATCGCAATGATCAAACACGCCAACGAAGAAACCAACATGGTCAACGCCAAGCAGGAGGCCGACCGTGGCCCCGTCGCGATGCAAGATCGTGATGATCGCCTGCGCGTTCTTGATGCACAAAACATTGATATTCAAATTGTCGCCCCACCCCCACCCCAATGCTATTACCAATCCCCGATTGAACATGCGGCGATCGCGTCACGCATGGTCAATGACGGCTTGGCAGAATGGGTATCAGGCGATCCTGATCGGTTCGCTGGTCTTGGGACTGTGCCGCTTCAAGATCCCGAAGAATCCGCGACCGAACTGGAACGCGCGATGGGCCTTGGCCTCAAAGGGGTGATGTTACTGACCAACATGGACGGCGAAGAGATCAGTGCCGACAAGTTCCGCCCCTTCTGGAAAAAGGCTGAAGAACTTGGCGCGGTTGTGATGATTCACCCCAACGGCTTTACCGAAGGTAAGCGTTACTCTGAATACTATTTCCAGAATGTCATTGGAAATCCGCTCGAAACGACAACAGCGCTGCACTACATCATCTTCAACGGCCTGTTGCGCGATCTGCCTGACCTTAAGATTTTTGCAGTGCATGGGGGTGGGTATTTGCCCAGCTACTCCGGCCGGATCGATCACGCATGGGGCGCACGACGCGACTGTGAGGCAAACCTGCCCGAGCCGCCAACAAATTACCTAAAGAAGGTTTACTTCGACAATGTAGTCTTTTCTAATCACCAGCTAGAATATCTGGTCGCCCAATATGGGTCCGACAAGATCATCATGGGCAGCGACTATCCGTTTGACATGGCAGACTACGATCCCGTTGGCCACATCGCAGGGTCCAATCTGTCAGACGCAGACAAGGCCAATGTTGCAGGGTTGACGGCGCTGAAGCTGTTCGGACTCAAACGGTAAAATGGGGGGCGGCATATGAAAGTTGGCATAATCGGCCTTGGTATCATGGGCAGTGCGTACGCGGCCAACCTGCTGAAGGCGGGGCTCGATGTTCTCGGGGTCGATCCTGCGATAGAGGGGCGCACCCAACTTGAAGCGGCGGGCGGCACGACGTACGAGGTGGTCGGACCTTGGGTTGCCGAGTGTGATCTCATCATTATCTCCGTCGCCTCGCCCAAGGTACTATCGTCCGTATGCTGGCACCTGATGAAGTATCTAAAGCCAGGTCAGGTCGTGATGGAAACCGGAACGTTTGCGATGGCCGACAAACTTGCAGCGCGCGAGGCCATTGAAGTGGGTGGTGCAATCCTGCTTGATGCACCAGTGAGTGGGACTGGTATTCAGGCCGCAATGGCTGATCTAGTGATCATGGCCTCTGGTCCGACAGATGCGATAGACCATGCAAGGCCGTTTATGGCCTACCTATGCCACACGATCATAGACGCGGGTGCCTTTGGGGCTGGCACAAAATTGAAGTTCATCGCCAACCACGCTGTCGCATTGCACAATTGCGCAGCAGCCGAGACGTTGCATTATGCAGATTCGCTCGGGCTTGATCGTGACGTCGTTTATTCGCTTCTTTCCAAGGGTGCGGGTCAATCCAAAATGCTTGATTTGCGAATGCCTCTGATGATGTCGGGCAATTACACACCAGCAACGGCCCATATGGCTATGTTTGAAAAAGACCTTGCCATCATCGGAGCCGATATTCGCGCTCAAGAGATCAGCACGCCAATGTTTGATGCAGTTTCAGATCTATATGAAAAAAGCTATTCGCTTGTGCCGATGGATTATGACACCGCCGCAATCTTTGAGGTCTATCGAAACACCAACGGCGAAACGTGACCGCGCCTTGAGCGGCGACCTACCAAGGATAAGCATCGCGCAGGGCTTTGCGGCCACGATTGCCCTCATCTCCCTTGTATGTATCCTTACGACGTCCAACGCGTCTTTACAGGTTCTCGCAATTTCAATCTCTGGCATTTCTGCTTTTGCCACGCGCAGCCTTCCCGAAGCGACAATAGCGTTGGTTATTTTTTTGGCATTCCTTGCAATCGGAGCCGCCCCACAAGACGTGATCTTCTCAGGATTTGC
>CALFSV010000246.1 GCA_937916485.1 uncultured Paracoccaceae bacterium
GTTTTGCGATCTCGGAGCTGGCTTTGAAGCGATAGCTGTCGTTGCCAGTCTCAAGAATGTGGCATCTGTGGGTGAGCCGATCGAGCAAGGCAGTGGTCATTTTGGCGTCACCGAAGACCGTCGCCCATTCGCTGAAGCTCAGGTTGGTGGTGATGACCACGCTGGTCCGCTCGTAAAGCTTGCTAAGAAGATGGAACAACAGCGCGCCGCCTGATGTGCTGAATGGCAGGTATCCGAGCTCATCCAGGATCACGAGGTCCATCTTAACCAGGGCTTCAGCGATTTTCCCGGCTTTGCCGAGGGCCTTTTCCTGTTCCAGCGCATTCACCAGTTCGACTGTAGAGAAGAAGCGGACACGTTTGCGGTGATACTCGATGGCTTGAACGCCGAGGGCGGTCGCAACATGCGATTTCCCCGTACCTGGCCCACCGATTAAGACCACATTCTCGGCTGCATCCATAAACTCGCAACGATGCAGTTGGCGCACGAGAGCCTCGTTGATCTCGCTGTCGGAGAAACTGAAGCCGGACAGATCCTTGTAGGCAGGAAAGCGCGCTGCCTTCGTGTGGTAGGCGATAGAACGAACCTCTCGTTCGGCCATTTCCGCCTTGAGAAGTTGCGAGAGCATGGGGATGGCTGCATCAAATGCAGGTGCGCCCTGTTCAATCAGGTCGCCGACAGCCTGCGCCATTCCGGGCATTTTCAAGCTGCGCAGCATGATGACGATGGCGGCACCGGCGGGATCATGACGCATGGCGCGTACCTCCGTGCCGCAGCCCATCGTAGCGGCTTACATTGGCCTCAGGTTCCTTGTTCAGAGAGAGTGCGGCTGGTGGCGTCACATCCGGCTGGTCGGTCGGCGTGCCATCTATTAGCCGGTGCAGCAGGTTCAGCACATGGGTCTTGGTGGGCACGCCTGCTTCCAATGCCATCTCCACGGCGCAGAGCACGGCCTGTTCGTCATGCTGCAAAACCAACGACAGGATATCGACCATTTCGCGATCGCCGCCTGGCTTGCGCAGCATAAGGCTTTGAAGCTTACGGAAAGCCTCGGGCATTTCCACGAAGGGCGCACCATTGCGCAGTGCGCCTGGCTTGCGCTGAACCACAGCAAGGTAATGGCGCCAGTCATAAATGACGCGGCCAGGCTGACGGTGGGATCTTTCAATGATGCGCTCATGTGTGCAAATCACGGCCCCTTCGGCGACGATGACCAGTTGCTCGGGATAAATATGCAGACTGACAGGGCGGTTCGCAAAGCTCGCCGGTACGCTGTAACGATTGCGATCGAAGGTGATCAAGCAGGTTGGGGACACCCGCTTACTTTGCTCGACAAAGCCATCAAAGGCCGTAGGTAACGGCATCAGCGCAGCTTTCTCGGCCTCCCAGGCATCGGCAATACTGCCGCGCAAGCTGCCATGCGCAGTCTCGGCCCACAGCACCTTACAGCGATCTTCCAGCCAGTTGTTCAGCGCCTCAAGGTCTGGGAAGACTGGCGCGACTTGCCACAATCGATGACGCGCGTCGCGCACGTTCTTCTCAACCTGACCTTTCTCCCAGCCCGCCGCTGGATTGCAGAACTCAGCCTCAAAGACGTAGTGGCTGACCATGGCCAAAAAACGCGCGTTCACATCGCGCTGCTTGCCTCGCCGAACCCTGTCCACCGCCGTCTTCATATTATCGTAGATACCGCGGCTTGGAATGCCGCCAAACACACGGCAAGCATGCCAATGGGCATCAAACAGCATCTCGTGGGTCTGCAGTAAATAGGCCCGCACCAGAAACGCGCGGCTGTGTGACAGCTTGATATGCGCCACTTGAAGCTTGACGCGCTCACCGCCAATATTGGCCCAATCCTCGCTCCAGTCGAACTGGAATGCCTCCCCAGGCTGAAACACCAGCGGCACGAAAGTTCCGCGCGCAGTGGTTTGCATTGCATGCTGCCGATCAACCTTCCAAGCCCGCACAAACGCCGCCACGCGTTCGTACGATCCGTCAAAACCAAGCAACACCAAATCGGCATGCATCTGCTTGGCTGTACGTCGCTCCTTGCGCGATTTACGCAGCTCCATCAGCAGCCAGCCCGACAACTTCTCCGCAAATGGATCCAGCTTGCTTGGCCGCGTCGGCGTCCTGAAGCTGGGCTCGACTATGTCAGCCCGCAGATACTTCCTGATGGTGTTGCGAGACAGCCCGGTCCGCCGTGAAATCTCGCGAATAGGCATCTTGTCCCTCAGTGCCCATCGTCGAATAACGCTCAAAAATCCCATGTCTATCACTCCAATTACCCCCGACACATCTGGTCTGGAGCAAAGTTGCACATGGGTCAGTTCTCAGTGACAATTCTGACCTCTACCGGGTCAGTTCTCAGTGACATTCAACACGCAAAGCTGTCTTACTTGCTT
>CALFSV010000247.1 GCA_937916485.1 uncultured Paracoccaceae bacterium
TCCGCGATGGGCAGGTCACCTTCGACAACTACGGCAAACTGACCGAGTTTGCGGACTTTGATCCGACCTACCTCGATCAGGTCGGGCCGATCCTGGCCTGACAGTGCGCGACCGCCGCCGACCAAGGGGCAAAGGTCACGTGTCGGTTACAGAATTGTGTTCGCCGCACCAAGGGTATTAGCTGTCATCATGAAACCCAAAATTCTGACGACGCTGGCGACATATGATCGTCAGCAATTTGCCGGCGATGTGGCGGCCGGGGTGACAGTGGCCATGGTGGCCCTGCCGCTAAGCCTGGCCATTGCCATCGCCTCGGGCGCGGCGCCGGAAAAGGGGCTGGTGACGGCCATTGTGGCCGGTTTCCTGATCTCGCTTCTAGGCGGCAGCCGGGTGCAGATTGGCGGGCCGACGGGGGCTTTTATCGTTGTCGTCTTTGGCGTGATTGTCGAACATGGCTATGACGGGCTGGTGCTTGCCACCTTCATGGCCGGCCTCATCATGTTGGTGGCAGGGTATCTGCGGGCCGGAAACCTTGTGTCCTTTGTGCCCGAACCGGTCATCAACGGGTTCACCATCGGCATCGGGATCATCATCGCGACAAGCCAACTCAAGGATCTGTTCGGCCTGTCCGTCGATCAGGTCCCGGCCGAGTTCATTGGCAAGATCGAGGCCCTTTGGACCGCCCGCGATACGCTGAGCCTCTATGCCCTTGGGATCGGTCTTGTGACGATGCTGCTGATCGTCGTCCTGCGCCGTCTGGCACCGAAATATCCGGGGTTGATCGTGGCGGTTGGCGTCACCTCGGCCATCGTGGCCATTGCCGCCTTGCCGGTTGATACGATCTTTTCGAGGTTCGGTGCACTGCCTGCGACGCTTCCGATGCCGACCTTGCCCGTCATAACGCTTGACCGGGTGATTGAGCTTTTGCCCTCGGCCCTTGTCATCGCCTTTCTGGCAAGTGTCGAATCCTTGTTGTCGGCCATGGTAGCCGACCGGATGATCGGCGGTTGTCACCGCCCGAATGCAGAGGTGCTGGCGCAGGGCTTTGCCAATATCGGATCGGCCCTGTTCAGCGGGCTTCCGGCCACCGGTGCCATTGCCCGGACCGCCACGAATGTCCGCGCCGGTGGCCGGACCCCGGTGGCGGGGATCGTGCATGCGGTGACGATCTTGCTCGTGATGCTGGTGGCGGCCCCCGTCGCGGGCTATCTGGCTATGCCTGCGCTGGCGGGCCTTTTGATCCTGACGGCCTGGAACATGAGCGAGCCGCACAAGTGGCGGGGCTATTTGCAGGCCCGCCCGACAGACGTCTTCCTTTTGTTGCTCACGCTGGTCCTGACGGTACTTGCCGACCTCACAGTGGCCATCGGGACCGGCGTGGGGCTTAGCCTGTTGCTCCGGCTGCGAGGGCAAAGGGCACCCAAGGAAGAGGATTGGACACCGCCGGATCGCTAGGGTGACAGTGCCGTAGCATCCTAGCCGCCCTGTCCCAGCATGGCGATCCAGGCCAAAACCAGGGCTATGCCCATGATCCAGTAGAACGATGCTCCGATGGTCGGCAGGCTCCACGAGGGGCGTTGCGTGATCGTGCCGTCCGGTGCCGCGACCTTGATCTTGACCTTGCGCGGCAGGAACGAAAGCAGGTTCATGGCGATGCTGCTCTGATCGGGCTTTCCCGTCGGCACATCAATAAAGCGTTCCAAAAGGGCCTCCAGCCGCTTGCGCGCCGGACCTTCGGGGAGGGATGCAAGTTCCGACGCCTCACTCCACGGATCCACGCCAAGCCGGGCGAACATCGACCGGACGGTGACGTCTGTGCCCCGGGCATCCTCGCCCACAGCGGCCCCAAGGAAACGCTCAAAGACCGGATCCTGGCCAAGTTGCAGTCTGGCATCTGCCATGTCGTTCTCCTGTCTGGTACCTGTCGGACCATCCAAAGTGTGGTGCGAAGGTCGTGGGAGGATACCGCTTCGCGACGGTCACGGTGCTGACGCAGATCAGCCCCTTGGGAGGACGGCCGCCATGCAGAACGCGCGGTCGCACAAAGATGACCATACTTGCTAACCCGGATCAGTGCGGATGCACCCGCCTTGGTGCAGTCATGTGGTTGTTGCCGGTTTAGGACAACGCAACTGAAAGGGGCCCGTCGTGATCGGATTTCATGCAAATATCGAAGAGCTGACCGAAGAGAACGCAAACTTCCGACGGGTTCTTTATTCCGGGTCCAAGCTGCAACTGGTCCTGATGTCGCTTTTGCCGGGCGAAAAGATCGGCGGTGAAATTCACGCGGACACCGATCAGTTCTTTCGGGTCGAAAAGGGCAAGGGCCGGGTCGTGATCGACGGGGCGACTCACAAGATCAAGGCAGGGGACGGCTTCGTCGTTCCGGCCGGGGCCCATCACAACGTGATCTGCACGGGTCACAATTCCCTCAAGCTTTATACGATTTACGGCCCACCCCATCACGAAGACCTGCTGATCCAAAGGACCAAGGCCGAGGCCGACGCATCTGACGAGACCTTTGATGGCGAGGCCACCGAACACGCCCCCGAGGTGGTTCAGGTCTAGATCATTGGTCATCGCAAATTCGGACGATGCGTCCGGCGATGCCTTCCCATCAAAACCAACGAAACCAAGGAACTTACAATGACACATGACACCAAATCCGCCGCCAAAAGTGCCGCCACTTCCGACTACGAGGCGGTGACCCAACAGCTGGCTGCCCTGCGCGAAGACATGGCCCGCCTCGCTGACACCGTCTCTGGCATTGCCGGACGCCGTACCAGCAGCATTGCGTCGGACATTGCCGAAGGCTTTGGCGAGGCGCGCCGCTACACCGAACGCACCGGCAAGACCGCCGAGGATCAGTTGGAAGCCTCGGTTGCCGCCCATCCCTTGCTGGCCATTGGCCTCGCGGCCGGGGCTGGATTGCTTGTCGGGGCGATGTCGCGTCGGTGAACCGGTTTCTGCTGGATCGCCTCCTGCGCGTCGAAAACGCGGCCGAGGAGGCCGGGCACAAGGTGCTGTCCCGCCTCCTTCTGGGAGTGTCGGGATGTCTGACCGCGCTTGCGGGCCTTGGGTTTCTGTGCGCGTCGTCCTTTCTTGCGCTGAGCCCTGTGCTGGGGGCGGGTTGGGCGACGTTTGTCATTGGTGCGGGGCTGATGGTTTTGGCCGGCGTCCTTTTGGCCCTGTCAGGGCGGCGGTCGTCAAATCCGGCGCCAAAGCCCGTGCCAAAGCCCGTGCCCGCAGCACCGCCACCTTCGCCATCCGCCGCCGAGGCCGCCGAGACAGGCTCGATCATCGCCTTTACCGCGGCCTTTGTCTTGGCCCGGTATCTGGCCGGTGAAAAGCACGACTGAGGTCCGGGGCCACATTCCGGATGGGACCGCCTGCCTTTTCCAGTTTGCGCCAAATCAAAGTCTGCGATCCGGCAACCGGATAGGTCCAAGCGGCAAGCAAGGGGCCAAGATATGCTGGAAGACCTGATTGAGCTTTACGGGGCCGGAACGGTCCTGATGTGGGCGGGCGCATTGGTGGGGGTCATCTTTGGCGCCGCCGCCCAGCATTCGCGGTTTTGTCTCCGGGCGGCCACGGTCGA
The DNA here is from genome assembly GCA_937916485.1 of uncultured Paracoccaceae bacterium. The sequence goes on from CALFSV010000247.1 coordinate 3,599, forward strand.
GGTTGCCGGGGGCCATCTTGGCCCGCGTCTGTCGATCTGGCTTATCGCCTTCAGCGCCGGCGTGCTGACGGTGCAGACCGCGATCAGCGGCGGTTGGCTGGATGTCAGCGAGGCGCGGCAGCTCGCGTCGGTCGGCAGCCTGTCGGGGGCTGTGATCGGGGGGCTGATGTTCGGGGTTGGGATGATCCTCGCGCGGGGCTGCGCCAGCCGGCTTCTGGTTCTGTCGGCGACCGGAAATCTGCGGGCGATTGTGACGGGGCTGGTCCTGACGCTGGTGGCCCAAGCCTCGCTCAGGGGGGTCCTGTCGCCGTTGCGCGAAAACCTTGCGGCACTTTGGACGGTGCAGGGGGGCAGCGCACGCAACCTGCTTGATATCACCGGCATCTCATCGTCTTTCGCCGCGATCCTGGCCGGGATCATTCTGGCCCTTGCCCTTGTCTGGGGCCACCGGACCGGCGTTCAGGTCAGCCGGGCCATCGCGGCGGCCCTCGTCGGGGCGGTTGTCGGGGCGGGGTGGCTGTTCACCTATCTGATCGCCCAGAACGCTTTTGACGTTGTGGCGATTTCGTCGGTGACCTTTACAGGGCCGTCAACCGACACCCTGATGGGCCTTGTGAACGCGCCCAATCTGCCCCTTGGCTTTGGGATCGGCCTTGTGCCGGGGGTGTTCTTCGGGGCGGGCGCCATGGCGCTGCTGACCCATGACGCGAGGATCGAACGGTTCGGTCCCGACACCCCGATGGAGCGTTACCTGATCGGGGCCGGCCTCATGGGCTTTGGCAGCATGCTGGCCGGGGGCTGTGCCGTAGGGGCAGGTATGTCGGGCGGGGCGATCTTTTCGCTGACTGCATGGGTCGCGATTTTCGCCATGTGGGCGGGCGCGATGATCACTCATCGCCTCATGACGCAGGGCCAGCCCCAAAGCGTCGCCGCCTAGATCAGGCAGGGGGGCCTACGGGGACGGATCGCTACCCTGTCACAACCCCGTCCCCGACGACAATCTGACGCCGGCACAGGGCCGCGATCTTTTCGTCATGGGTCGAGATAAGGAAGGTCGTGCCTTCCTCGCAGTTGATCTGGGCTATCAATTCCATCACCTGCATCGCCGAGGCACTATCAAGGTTGCCCGTCGGCTCGTCCGCAAGGACAAGTTCGGGACCGTTCATCAAGGCGCGGGCGACGGCCACCCGCTGCTTTTGCCCGCCCGACAGTTTGGCGGTGGGAAAGGTGATGCGGTTGGCCAGCCCCATCCGTTCCAAAAGGTCCCGCCCCCGGGCGCGGGCAGCAGGGGTTTCGCGCCCGTCACTGACGGCCCTTGGAAAGACCACGTTCTCAAGGGCGGTAAAGTCCGGCAGAAGGTTGTGAAATTGGAACACAAATCCGATGTGGCGGTTGCGAAATGCCGTCAGTTCCTTGTCGCCTGCCGTAATGAGGTCATGGCCCAGCATGGTGTAGTGGCCCGATGTCGGCTTCATCAGCGTCCCAAGGATGGTCAGGAGCGTGCTTTTGCCAGATCCCGATGGCCCCAGAAGGGCGGCCAGTTCACCCTCTTCAAGGGTCAGGGACAGGCCG
>CALFSV010000248.1 GCA_937916485.1 uncultured Paracoccaceae bacterium
GTTGTCACTGCTCGGTCTCCTCGACCTGTATTGTTGTTGCCTCAACTTTTTCTTTCAGACTACCGAAAACGGGCCAGTAAATCTACCGACCCGGCCGGCAAGAGGCTCTGGCCCGAACTGAGGTGTTGCGGCATTGCCGCGTTTGTCAAGAGATCATTGGGCTAAACGCTAGGTCTGGTAGGTCCTACTGGACCAGCCGCAAGGGTTGCCGGGGGGGCGCTTTTCCGGATCTGAGGGCATCGTAGGGGTCGTCGCGGTCCAGAATCATGTCCACGACCTGGCGCAACAACTGGCGACGACCTTTCGAGGAATAAAAACTCCCCGGGACCTGGCTCGTCTCCAACAGAAAGCGGCGGTAGTCCTTATAGGCCCTGCCATCCGGGCGGCCCGGCTGGGCAAAGAACGCGGGCAGGGGCTGGGTCGAGACGAACTCGGGCTTGGCATAGACCGCACTGCCAAAGACCTTGATGGGAATGCCGCGCCACAACACCTGTTGGGCGGCGGTAGAATTGACGGTGACGGCCGTGCGGGCATGATCAAGAAGGCGGGCAAGCTTGCCGCCCCGGACGTAATGAATACGCCCGTTCAGGCCATGTTGGTCGGCAAGCCGGTTCAGAATGCTCTGAAACGGGGCGCGACCATTCTCAAGAGGGTGAGCCTTGAAGACAAGATGATGGTGCCTTGGCGCACCCTTGGCAAAACCTTCCATCACCACCTCGAGGAATTCGGACATGTCCTCGAACGGCGAATGCATCCGAAAGCTGGCGTCATGCTCCAGTTGCAACAGCACCAGGTGGTAGGGAAAACCGCTACGCTTTATCCGGTTTGTGGCAAGCCTGCGGTGCAATGCGATGAACGGCATCAACATCAGCCTGCGGGTGTAGAGCATGGCCTCTGTCGCTACGGGCAGTTCCCGATGTGGGCGAAACTGGCGATAGGATTTGTTCCGAAACATCAGGAACCAGTGATACAGGGCGCCATACAGGACATGCTGGCGCATATCGCCCCAATGGGCAGGGGGCTCCGGCATCTCGAGGTCTGACCGGGCAAGGGCCTCTGCCATATCGGCCAGGCTGGTGTCCATCAGGCGCGAATTACCGTTGGTCCCGTCCCGTTCGTAGGTGACCCAATAAGGCCGCATGTAGCCCTCTTCAAAGACGTGGACGGTCAGGCCGCGCCGCTTGGCCTCAGTCACGGCCTGGGCGTGAATGGGCCGGGTATCGCCATAAAGCACAATGTCGGTGATCTGATGCGCCTCGACGAGGGCCGAAAAACGCTCGGGCCAGGCCTCGGGGCTGTCCTGATAGGCGATGTAGCCCGGGGCATTGAACCAAAAGGCCCTGTCGCCCGCGTTGAAACCGACCCGCCAAACCTCGGCCCCGGCGGACCGTAGCATCCGGGCCAGACCGTGGAAGAAGGGACCATGCGGCCCCTGTAGCATCATGAACCTGCGCGTAGCCTGCTGCGTCATCTTCTTATTGCCCCTCGAACTCATTAAAAACTAACACAGGTGAGGATACCGGACCGCTATGGCAAGACTATGGCACCTGCCGGGTTTGGGGCAAGCGATCCGGATGGCTTGCCGACAGGTGGGCAAGGGGCTAGGTCTTTGCAAAAGGAGACATTGGCATGTTCACAGGCATCATCACGGATGTGGGCGAGGTTCTGGATGTGGTGCAGGAGGGCGACCTGCGCGCCCGGATCGCCACCTCTTATGACGTGACCCGGATCGACATCGGGGCCTCCATCGCCTGCGACGGCGTCTGCCTGACGGTGGTGGCACTGGGGCAAACGCCCCGGCCCTGGTTCGACGTGCAAATCTCGGCCGAGACGGTGAACCTGACCAACATCGGTCGCAACGGCTGGGTGGCGGGCAAACGGCTGAACCTTGAACGGGCCTTGCGGGTCGGGGACGAACTTGGCGGACACATCGTGTCGGGCCATGTCGACGGCGTGGCCGACCTTGTCGCCATGCGGGACGAAGGCGACAGCACAAGAATGACGTTCCAGGCGCCAGAGGGGCTGGCCCGGTTCATCGCCTCCAAAGGTTCGGTGGCCCTCAACGGCACCTCGCTGACGGTGAACGAGGTTGAAGGGCGGACCTTCGGCATTAACGTCATTCCGCATACCAAGGCAGTAACCAACTGGGGTCAGATGGCTGTCGGCGATGCGGTCAACCTCGAGATCGACACCATGGCCCGCTACGTCGCCCGTCTGAGGGAATGGGATTGAGCGCCACCGCCGGCACCAGACAGCCTCCCGGGCCAGGTCACAACAACGGGCCCACCCTGGAGCCAGGCAACAGCTGGCGCAAACACGCATGGACGCGCGCCCGGGCAGATCTGTTGCCAACCCTCCCGATCGAGGTCCTGCGGCTGCGGGTCCGACGTGCGCAGGAACTTGGACTGCCCTACAAGACCTACGCAAGCGTTCGGGCCAGCACCGGGCGGGACGTCATCGGCTTTCTCTTCTCCTCCAACGCCCTTGACCTTTACCGCAAGGGGCAGTCGCTTCCGCAGGACCTCAGAACACAGCTCGAGGGGCTTGTCGCCTGCGACCGGACCGGCCTCGCCCATCCGCCGCTGACAGCCGAAACCCTGTTGGAACTGGCCCCGCTCGACGCGGCCTTCCCGGCCCCCGCACCTCATCTTCCCTGGTCCGGCATGCGCGACCATGTCAAAGGGGTCATCAGAGCCCGCCGCAAACCGGCCGATGGCTATCTGATCATTGGTGAAACACCGCAAGAACGAGACTGGGCAGAGGCCGCAAAGGCCGCAGGCTTCCTGACCGGATCGCGGTACTTCAACCCCGCGCCCTGATCCCTTCGCCCCCATCCCTTCGGCCCCAATCGCTTTGCACCCATCCTTTCGCTCTGTCCAAAATACTCCCGCCGGAGGCATCCCCCGCAAGGGATGTCCGCAGAACGCACAGGGTGGTGTGCAAAGACGTAAGGTGGGTTTCAACCCACCCCCCTTTGCAATCCTCGCAGGGTCCGCTATCTGGCCGGTCATGCAGCGCGGGGATCCAAGATGACAATGCCGTTCGAAACACCCGGATCGGTGGAGCAGGACTGGTCCGAGGCCATCTCCTCCATCGAGGAAATCATCGACGACGCCCGCAACGGCCGGATGTTCATCCTGGTCGATCACGAAGATCGTGAGAATGAAGGGGACCTGGTGATCCCTGCCCAGATGGCGACACCGGACGCGATCAACTTCATGGCCAAGCATGGCCGGGGTCTGATTTGCCTGTCGATGACCGGGTCCCGGGTCGATGCGCTGGGCCTTCCGCTGATGGCCTCGCAGAACTCCTCCCGGCATGAAACAGCCTTTACCGTCTCGATCGAGGCGCGCGAGGGGGTCTCGACCGGCATTTCCGCCCATGACAGGGCGCTGACCGTGGCGGTGGCCATCGACGGCTCCAAGACTGCCGCAGACATCGCCACCCCGGGCCATGTCTTCCCGCTGCGCGCCCGCGAGGGCGGCGTTCTGGTACGGGCCGGGCATACCGAGGCTGCGGTCGATATCTCGCGTCTGGCCGGGCTCAACCCCTCGGGCGTGATCTGCGAGATCATGAACGAAGACGGCTCCATGTCGCGGTTGCCCGATCTGGTGGCCTTTGCCCAGATGCACAACCTCAAAATCGGGACGATCAGCGACCTGATCGCCTACCGTCGCCGTCACGACAATCTGGTCCGGACCCGGACCACCCAGACCATCCAGTCCGAATTCGGCGGCGAATGGGAAATGCGCATCTACACCGACGAAACCCAAGGGGCGGAACATGTCGCCCTGATCAAGGGGGACATCTCGGGCGACGAGCCGGTTCTGGTCCGGATGCACGCCCTCGACCCGCTCCTTGATATCATCGGCACTGGTCCCAAGGGTCGTGCTGGCGAGTTTGGCGATGCCATGCACCTGATCGCCGAAGAGGGACGCGGCGCCCTTGTGCTGTTGCGCGATCTGCACATGAAGATGGCGGCGACCGAAGAGGTCTCGCCACAGACCCTACGCCAATATGGTTTGGGCGCGCAGATTCTGTCGTCCCTAGGCCTGTCCAAGATCGTCCTCCTTACCAACTCGCCGCGACCCAAGGTTGTCGGTCTTGATGCCTACGGGCTTGAGATCACCGGCACCCGCAAGATATCGGAGATCGGATAATGGCCGGCCCTTCCCACTACGTCATGCCCCTGCCCAGCTTTGACACGCCGGTCAAACTGCTGATCGTGGCCTCGCCTTACTACAAGGACATCTCGGACAATCAGGTCGCCGGCGCGATTGCCGTGGCCGAAGCGGTCGGTGCCACCCATGAAATCGTCCATGTTCCCGGTGCCCTCGAAATACCGACCGCCATCGGCATCGCCGAGAGGATGAGCAACTTTGACGGCTATGTTGCCCTTGGCTGCGTCATCCGGGGCGAGACGACCCATTATGACACCGTCTGCAATGACAGCTCGCGTGCGATTCAGCTGCTGGGCCTGCAGGGCCTGTGCATCGGCAATGGCATCCTGACGGTCGAAACCTACGATCAGGCGGCCGTCCGCGCCGACCCAGAAGGTCAGAACAAGGGTGGAGGGGCCGCCGCCGCCGCCCTGCATCTGATCGCGCTTAGCCGTAAATGGGGACAGTCGGAAAAAAGCGTGGGCTTTACCCGCGATATCCTGCTTGCCCGTGGGGGTGACACGGTATGAGCCGCTCCCCGAATGCCAAACGCCAGATGAAATCCGCTGCCCGGTTCTATGCCGTGCAGGCCCTGTTTCAGATGGAGGCCTCTGGCCAGATGGTTGACCCTGTCATCCGCGAGTTCGAAGATCACCGCTTTGGCGCGGTCTACGATGGCGAAGAGATGGTCGAGGGCGATGTCGATACTTTCCGCAACCTGATGCAGGGGGCGGTCGACAATCAGGCGCGCGTTGATCAGATGACGGACAGGGCGCTGGTGGCAAAATGGCCGATCGCCCGGATCGATCCGACGCTGAGGGCGTTGTTCCGCGCCGCCGGGGCCGAGCTTATTGCCGGCAAGACACCTCCGAAGGTGGTGATCGTCGAGTTTATGGACATTTCGAACGCCTTCTTTCCTGAGGGCAAGGAATCCCGCTTCGTGAACGCGGTGCTTGACCATATGGCCCGCGAGGCCCGCCCCGAGGCGTTCTGACGCTGCTGCCAATCTCGACTTAACCCTTGCAAGTCGCATGGTCCGACCTCATCTTGGTCTTGCACCAAGGGAGTATACCATGCCCGACCTCATCCGCCTTTACATCCGGTCCGTGTTGATCGGCTTTGCCTTGGCGGCGTTGCTGGTGGGCTTGCTCCTTGGTTTTAATCTCGCCAACCTGCGTCATCTGTTGACCCAATCGGCGGACGGACCGCTGGCTCTGTTCCTTTTGTGGTTCTTCAACGGCGTCGTTTTTGCTGGGGTCCAGTTCGGCATTGCGATCATGGGCATGTCCTCGGGCGATGATGATGACGACTATCATGGGGGAGGTGGACTGCGTGAGCCTGCCCTGATCCCAATTCCCATACGTTCGGACACCCGCCGCCGCCCCTAGTCCAGGTGCATCGGGTCGTCTGTCAGGACTGCATCATGTCAAACGCCCCCCAAAAACCCCAAGACCTTGTTGAGGCCGCCATCCGCGAGAACCGCGATAAGTTCCAGCGGCTTGGCTGGATCCTGGTCGTCATCGGTGTCCTTGCGATCCTGTTTCCGCTTGTCTCCAGCATCGCGGCCAAGGGGCTTGTCGGCTGGCTTTTGTTGTTGTCCGGGGCGGCGATGCTCTATCACGCCTTTCAGGCGCGGACTTGGGGGTCCGCCCTTCAAAGCGGTGCCATCGGGCTGGTCAACCTCGCGCTTGGGGTCTACCTCGCCTTTTTTCCATTGACCGGGCTTGTCGGGCTGACGTTGCTACTTGGCCTCGTCTTCCTGCTGCAAGGCGGTTTCGAAGGCGGCATGGCCTTGCGTCACCGGCCGCGCAAAGGTTGGGTCTGGCTGGCGGTCAGCGGGATGGCGTCGTTCGGACTGGGATTTCTGCTTATCCTCGGTCTGCCCAGGACGGCCCTTTGGGCCATCGGCCTGATGCTGGGGATCAACCTGTTGTCATCGGGGGTGTCATTCGTGGCGCTCGCCCGGAGCGTCTGAACCGGGCGATAAGTGGCGGGAACCGCGGCAACCGTGGGCGTGTTATTCCCGAGGACCTGTATATACAGGTGGGCACCAGATAATCAGACCTGAATCTGAACAGAGCCAGTTCCCTCGGATTTGCTTAAGGCCACTGGAATGAGACGCTTTTCACGAGAGGGGCAGAAACCCGCCAATGAGTAACCTAGGGCCGCGACAAGGACGTTACAAGGGCTAGTCATCGCCCGTGGCCTGCAAGCTCCCAATGGGCGCACCCTTGACCGATGTTCACGGATTGTTCATAAATTGATCATGCCAGAACCAAGCTTGTCCACGGGTATTGCAGACAGTCTTCGCGCCGGTCAGATCCTGGCCCGAGGTGTGTGCCGGCATCTGCTAAGTCACGACTTTGTCTCAGTCGAAGAACTCGTCCCGACCCAAGGTCTTCGTGTGGATGTCATGGCATTAGGGCCCAAGGGCGAGGTTTGGGTGATCGAATGCAAATCCTCCCGCGCGGACTTTCAATCAGATCACAAGTGGCAAGGCTACCTTGAGTGGTGCGATCGGTTTTTCTGGGCAGTCGATGCAGACTTTCCGACAGAGCTTCTGCCGGATGACACCGGGCTCATTCTGGCGGACGGCTATGACGCCGAAATCCTTCGGCTGGGTCCAGAGACCCGACTAGCGCCAGCGCGGCGCAAGGTCATGTTACAGAAGTTTGCCCGTCACGCCGCCCTTCGCTGGCACGCAGCGCGGGATCCGGACTTTAGCCGCGCCGCTTGGTGACCTGTCGCGCTACCTTGGCAGCGGCACGGATCTCTTCGGCGATTTCCTCGGCTTCGTCAGGGTCGAAGTCCATCGGGATTTCTGCACCATGTGATTCGATAAAGATGCGAACCATGCCAAGGTCTGTCGGACCGATCTGCATATTCGCCTCAACGTCGCGTTCGGTGTCGATGCCCATGCTGCGTCCTTTCAATGGGAACGTGCCGAGATAGTCCAAAGGAGCGCCGAAAGGCAAGGGTCGTGAGTGACAGAGCGAAACAGGTGTCCCCAAACCGTGGTATCTGGCGTGGCGAGCTGATTGTCCTTCCGGCCTTGCATTTGTGTGCGGCGAAAGCTAAATCGCCCCTAGTGCCGCCTTAGCTCAGTTGGTTAGAGCGCCTGATTGTGGATCAGGAGGTCCCCCGTTCAAGCCGGGGAGGTGGTACCACTTTTTCCCAAACATCGATCCTCAAGAAATTTCGCGAAATTTCTGTCTTGCCTGACAGGTGCAAAAATCTTTTCAAAGATTTTTCAGGGAATGACGAGTTCTGCGACCATCGGTCCCCAGCCTGCACCATGCATGTCCCTGTCTTCGGCCGTTCCTTGGACTGCGGGACGCGGCAGGCTGAACTTGACGACCCGCAGGTCAGGGATGTCGAACCGCTTGAGGTCGGCAACCTCCATTTGAAAGGCCGATGCGACCGCGTCACTGGTCAATCCACCCGACACCCGCTCGTAGGCCTCAACCGTCCCGCAAAAGATGTCGATTGTCGCCCAGAATGGCCCGGCATTCTTGGATCGGACCTTTTCCGCGATTGCGCCGACTTCAGGCATCGCGCACCTGCAGCGTAAAGGCCTCCATCGGATCAGCCAATTCCATAACGTGGTTCAGGCAAAACTCCCACGCCGGGCCCCGGTCGATTTCCGCCGGTGAAAAAGGGAAGGCAAAGGTCGGCTGCTCTTCGTCCTGGGTCAGCGGATGGTGCAGCAGGAACGGGTTGAGAAGCTTGCCGATGTCGTTTGCCTGCGCCTGGGTCTGCGCGGTCACGACGCCCATCACACCGACCTCTGCCGCGCTGCCTGCGCGGGGTTCGAGGGCTCCAAGGGTGGCGTTCTGTCCGACAAGGCGTAAATCCAGGCTATAGTCCTTCGGCCCCAGCCCCATGCGTTGGGCAACCCGGTCTGCATGTCGCACAGCGATATCGTCGCACCAGTCCTGAACCGCCGCGACATAGCGCGGGTCCCGCAGGATGGCGATCAGGATTGTTTGGTATCCGGCGACCCGCGCCCCCTCCAGCTTGACCGTATACCGATCGGACGGCACCCATTCAGACCCTTCAACGCGCACCCTTTTGTCATCTAGCGCCACATAGCGCGCCCCGGTCACATCAAGGTGCCCGCCGGGTTCGTGCAGGATGAAGGGGTCCGAATTCTCGTACAGCATATGGGCCGAGACTGTATGCGGCGTGGCATGCGCCCCATCCGCCAATGGCGTCACGGTAAAGCCCCCCTCGTCCACATCCACCAGAATGACCCCGGACTGGGGGTTGGTGGCGCAAAGGGCGCCGCATTCCCCGATCTTCGCCCCATGCCATGCGGCGCCCGGGTGCATTCCCCTTTGAATGGGCAGGGCGGCAATGATGGCCGTGTCGGTCGTCCGGCCAGCGATCACGATATCGGCCCCGGTGTCCAGCGCGGCCGTGATCTGTTCGGCACCGGCAAGGGCCACGATGTTGGTACACTGGCTGATCAGGTCGGGATCAATATGAGGGGCGTGGGGCAGGGGGCTGATCCTGTCCTTGGCAAGGGCCTCGCGCACCCGGGCGATGGGTTGGTCAGACTTCAGCACCGCGATCCGGGCGGTCTGGCCCAGTTCGGCCAGGATCTCGACCGTGATGTCATAAAGCCAGTCTACCGCGCTCCCCGTGCCACAGGTGCCCGCCGTGCCGATGACCAGCGGAACCCCGGCCTCTGCCCGCGCCTCGATCAGGCCCTTCCATTCGGCCTTGGTCGCGGCTCGGGCGTATTTCGACACCCCCCGCCCCAGATAGGACGGGCCGGAGTCGGTGGAACCACCATCGATGGCGATCAGATCAGGCCCTGCCGCAATCCCGCGTGCCAGCGCGGTCTTGTCGTAGCCCAGGCCAAGGGCACCAGAGGGGATGAGGACCCGGATCATATCAGTCTGTGACCGCCTGAGGCTTTTTGATGAACCGCCGCAGGAACAGCGGGGCGACAAAGCCAAGGACTGCCGCCAGCCAAAGCCCGTTCGAGATGGCCGAGGAGAACAGGTAAGTCCAATCGCCGCCCGACAGCACCATGGCACGCCGCAGGTTGTCCTCCATCGCATTGCCCAGAAGGATGCCCAGAATGATCGGCACCGTCGGGATATCAAGCTTGCGCAGGCTATAGCCAAGGGCCCCGAAGGCGATCATCAGCAACAGGTCAAAGTAGCTGCCTGTGAGGGAATAGATCCCGACGAAGGACACCATAGTTACCCCCGGCATCAGGATCCACGGCGGCACCGACAGGATCCGCACAAAGACCTTCACCATCGGCACGTTCATCGCCAAAAGGACAAAGTTGGCGATCAACAACGATGCGATCAGGCCCCAGACCACGTCGGGGCGGTCGGCAAACAGGGTCGGCCCGGGGGTGATGTTCAGGGTCATCAGAACCGCCAGCAACACAGCCGTGGTCCCCGATCCCGGCACCCCAAGGGTCAGCATCGGCACCAGCGCGCCCCCTGCAGCGGCGTTGTTCCCGGCCTCGGGGGCAGCGACGCCTTTGGCGACACCGGTTCCGAATCCGCCCTTTTCACCGGCGATGCTTTTTTCCATCATATAGGTCAGGAAGCTGCCCAGGGACGCCCCGGCCCCCGGCAGGATGCCTGCCACAAAGCCCAGAAGCGAGGAGCGGAGCATGGTCCAGCGGGTCGACCAGATCTCGCGCCAGGGGATCGTCACCTTGTCGAGCTTGATGCCGACGGCACTGCCCTTGCCGTGGCTTTCAATGAAGAAAAAGACTTCGGTGATGGCGAAAAGGCCCACGATCGCCACAAGGAAATCGACCCCGTCCATCAGGTGGAGGTTGCCGCCGGTAAAGCGGGGCATGCCGGTCGAATTGTCGAGCCCGATCATCGCGATGCCAAGCCCGATGCAGGATGCCAGCGCCGCCTTGGCCTGGTTGTTCGAGGCGATCCCGCCCAGCGTCGAAAAGGCCAGCAGGTAAAGGGCGAAATACTCTGCCGGGCCAAACAGATAGGCCACCCGCGCCAGCAGGGGGGCCAGGATCATCAGGCCAACGGTCGCCAGAAAGGCCCCCACGAAGGACGCCACCCCCGAGATGACGAGGGCATCGCCGGGTCGGCCATTTCTGGCCATGGGGTAGCCATCGAGGCAGGTCATCAAGGCGGGTTCGTCGCCCGGAATGTTCAGCAGGATGGAGGAGATGCGGCCACCATACATCGCTCCGTAATATACACTCGTCAGCAGGACGAGGGCAGATGTCGCGTCCAGTCCAAAGGTAAAGGTCAGCGGGATCAGGATGGCGACGCCATTCGACGGGCCAAGTCCGGGCAGCGCCCCGATGATGGTCCCCAGAAAACAGCCCAGCACGGCAAGCGTCAAGGTGAACGGGGTCAGCGCGATGGAAAACCCAAGCGCAAGATTGGACAGGATTTCCATGGCGGTCCGGGCCTCCTCAGCCCAGCAGCGCTTTGGGGAAGGGATCGATGTTGGTCAATCCGAGCCCGTAATAGAAAAGGAAGAACAGCCCGACCGCCAGACCGACACCCGTCAGGATGGCGCGAGGCAGGTTGGGGGCGATCTGATAGCTCAGAATGGCCGAAACAACCATCGTCGGCCCGATAAAGCCCAGAGGCTTGAGCGCGTAGGCATAGCCGACAAGAGCCGCCAGCGCGATCACAAGGTTCAGGATGCCCCCCAGGCTGGGCCATTCAGGATCGGCGTCCGGCAGAACGAGCATGATCAGACCACAAAATGCTGCGACCGCGCCGATGATGTAGGGAAAGGTCTTTGACCCGACGGGGTCCGACATAAAGCTGGTCTGAATGTTCGTGGCGCTCAGGATATACCCAAGCGCCACGACGATCGTGACCAGTCCGAAGATCCGGTCACCTACTCTCACTGGATGACACCGATTTCGCGGCTCAGTTCAGCGGTCTGGGCGACAACGCCGTCAACCCAGGACTGGAAGTCTCCACCAACCTTGGTGAAGGGGGCCAGACCGTTGGCAACCATGGCTTCCTGCCACTCGGCGCTGTCAGCAACCGCTTGCAGCTTGGCTGCCCATGCATCGAACTCGGCGTCCGAGATGCCGCCGGGGACGTAAAGGCCGCGCCAGTTGACGGCGACGACGTCGTAGCCCTGCTCGCGTGCAGTCGGGATCGATTCAAAGCCGGGCACCCGCTCTTCGGTCAGCACGGCCAGAACGCGGACTTCGCCAGAGTTGATGAAGCCGACAATCTCGGACATGTCGCCGGTCATCGCCTGGGTGAACCCACCGATGGTCTGGGTGATCGCGTCGGCACCGCCGTCAACACCGATGTAGCGAACAGCCGTGATGTCATCAAAGCCGGCAGCCTTGAGGATTTGCAGCGGCTTGAGGTGGTCGAAACCGCCCGCTGCCGAACCGCCAGCAAAGGCAACCGAGGTCGGGTCTGCGATGATCGAGTCCACCATATCGTTCAGCGACTGGAAGGGGCTGTCCGCAGCGACGACGATGACGCCGGGGTCGGCACCGATGGCTCCGACAAAGCGGACCTGGTCAGCGGTCGCGCCGCCAAAGGCGTTTTGGGCCAGCCGGGTGGTGGTGGCCGAGGATGCCGCCACGATCAGGTCGGCGTCTGTGTCGCGCTCGTTCACTACGGTCGAGAAGGCAAGCCCGCCTCCGGCACCAGCCATGTTGGTGATTTGGACCGGCGCTTCAACCTCACCGAGGTCGTACAGGATCTTGCCGATCTGGCGGCAGGTAAAGTCCCAGCCACCGCCGGGGTTTGCAGGTGCAATGCACTCTGTCGCCATAGCCGAAGTCGCGCCAAGCGCCAGAACAGCGCCAAGGCTGGCCGCCTTGAAAACCGAGTATGTCATGTGTTCCTCCCAGAACTTATTTCGGAAAGGGTTGGCCCCTCTCTTTCATTGCGCGCCTGCTAGGCAGAGCGACGCGATGTCGTAGACGCTGGCACAGAACAATTGCCCCTGTCTAGCGCTAATGCCCTTGCTTCGGCCCGGTAGGGGTCCATCGATAACCGGTCGGAGTCGGCGGCGTGGACCTTCCGCCCGTCGCTTGTCACTCCACCGCGATCCTCTGGCGCAACTGGCTTGTCGCGCGGTCATAGATCAGGATTTCGTCGCTGTCTGTCACCACTGCAAACCAGTCGGTCCCTTGGGTAAAGGCGACCGCCGCGACCCCCTCGGGCAGGGTGATCCGCTCGGGCAAAGGCAGGGGATCGGCATTCAGACGGATGACAAGGGCGCCAATCAGGACTACGAAGCCCAGAATCATAACGCCCGCCAGCGTCGTCACCAAAAGCTTGAGATAGCGCAGCTGTGGCGGCAGGGTGGTGTCATCCGCCTCGTCAGGAGCCTCTGCCATGGGTGCCGTCCCTTCCGGTTCCGTCATCGTCAGCTTTGTCATCGCGGAAGATCCGCCGTCGCGTCTTGATAAGGCGCTCGCGCGCGATGTGCCAGAGGAGGCCGCGCTAAGCCGGTCCCGACTTATGCGCCTTTTGGCCGAAGGCGCTGTGCAGATCGACGGCACTGTTGTGACTGACGCCAAGGCCATCGTGGCCGAGGGCGATACCGTTCAGATCACCGTGCAGGCTGCCAGTGAAAGCCATATTGGCGGTGAGGACATCGCCCTTGAGGTGGTTTGGGAAGATGACGACCTGATCGTCGTCAACAAGCCCGCTGGCATGGTCGTCCACCCCGCGCCGGGCAGCCCGTCCGGCACGCTTGTCAACGCGCTTATCCATCATTGCGGCGACACCCTGTCAGGCGTTGGCGGCGAAAAGCGTCCGGGCATCGTCCACCGCATTGATAAGGAAACGAGCGGCCTTCTGGTCGCGGCCAAATCGGACCGGGCCCACCACGGTCTGGCCGATCAGTTCGCGGCCCACACGGTCGAACGGCACTATCTGGCCGTCTGCTACGGGGTGCCCGATCCGAACGATCCCCGCCTGCATGGCATCAAGGGGACGAGTTTCGAGCCGGGCAACATCCTCAAGATCCAGACCCAGTTGGCCCGCCACAAGACTGATCGGCAACGGCAGGCGGTCCTTTGGCATGGCGGGCGTCATGCGGTGACGCGGGCGCGCATCATTGAGCGGTTCGGGGTACCCCCCACGGCAGCGCTGCTCGAATGCTGGCTTGAGACCGGGCGCACCCACCAGATCCGGGTCCACCTGGCCCATTGCGGCCACGGCCTGATCGGAGATCCGGTTTACGGGGGCAAGCGCAAGCTGTCGCCCAAGGCAATATCTGACACCGGGGTCGAAGCGGCCCGCCTCTTTCCTCGGCAGGCGCTGCATGCCGCGACCCTGGGGTTCGAACATCCAGTGTCAGGCGAAGACCTGCGGTTTGAGGCGGAATTGCCGGAAGATATGGCAAATCTTGTTGCATCTTTGCGCGGCTGACACTGTTACGTGCCATCGCATGTGCGTGAACGCACTGAAATGCCCCTCGCAAAGCGTTGGCTGTAGGTTCATCCTTTCGTCATACTTTTTGTGGCAGTGCTTCTTGAAACCGATTGAGGCCAACCACATCTCCCATGTTAAGCCCTTATACATAAGGAGGGGATCATGACGACATATGCAAATCTTCCGGCCCCGTCGCCGGAACAGGGAATGAACCGCTACCTGCAGGAAATCCGCAAGTTTCCCCTGCTGGAACCGGAAGAGGAATACATGCTGGCCAAGCGCTGGGTGGATCATGAGGACACCGAAGCTGCCCACCGCATGGTGACCAGCCACCTGCGTCTGGCTGCCAAGATCGCTATGGGCTACCGTGGCTACGGCCTGCCGCAGGCCGAGGTGATTTCCGAGGCGAACGTGGGCCTGATGCAGGCCGTCAAGCGGTTTGACCCTGAAAAGGGGTTCCGGCTGGCGACCTATGCCATGTGGTGGATCCGCGCCTCGATCCAGGAATACATCCTGCGGTCCTGGTCTCTGGTAAAACTCGGCACCACCTCGGCACAGAAAAAGCTGTTCTTCAACCTGCGCAAGGCCAAGGCCCGGATCGGTGCCCTTGAAGAAGGCGACCTGCGGCCCGAGAACGTGGCCCAGATTGCCCACGATCTTGGCGTGACAGAGGATGAGGTCGTCTCAATGAACCGGCGCATGTCGGGGGGCGATGCGTCCCTCAATGCAATGGTCGGATCGGACGGCGAATCTGCGACGCAGTGGCAGGACTGGCTCGAGGACGAGGACGCCGATCAGGCTGGTCAGTACGAGGAACGCGACGAGCTTGAATCGCGGCGTGCCTTGCTGGCCGAAGCGATGGAAGTGCTGAACGAGCGGGAAAAGGACATCCTGGTGCAGCGCCGGTTGCAGGACAACGTGGTGACGCTGGAAGACCTGTCCAGCCAGTACAATGTCAGCCGCGAGCGCATTCGCCAGATTGAAGTGCGCGCCTTTGAAAAGCTGCAAAAACGGATGCAGGAGCTGGCCCGCGAAAAGGGCATGCTGACAGCAGCCTGAGGTTTTTGGCCTGACAGGACCCTGAAATCAAACCCCGCCGGATCGCTCTGGCGGGGTTTTTTGTGGTACTGGCAGACAAGCCCGGCGGCAGGCGATAAGCTGGAGCAAAGGCAAGGGAGAAGACCATGGCCAAAGCAGTTCGATGGGGCATTCTGGGGGCGGCGAATTTCGCCCGCGAACATATGGGGCCGGCCATTCATATGGCCGAAGGGGCAGAGCTTTCAGCGCTTGCCACCAGTTCACCAGCAAAGGCCGAGCCCTTTACAGCCTTCGCACCGGGGCTGCGCCTCCACGACAGCTACGACGCGCTGCTGGCGGATCCCGACATCGATGCGGTCTACATCCCCTTGCCCAATCATCTGCATGTCGACTGGACCATCAAGGCGCTTGAGGCCGGCAAGCACGTTCTGTGCGAAAAGCCGATCACCCTGCAGGCGTCCGATTTCGATCGCCTGATCGCCGCCCGGGACGCCAGCGGCAAGCTGGCCGCCGAAGCCTTCATGATTGTGCACCACCCCCAGTTTGTCCGGGCCCGCGAACTGGTACAGGGCGGGGCGATTGGCAATCTGGTCCATGTGGATACGGTGTTCAGCTACAACAACACCGATCTGTCCAACATCCGCAATCAGGCAGAGGCCGGGGGTGGGGGACTGCCCGATATCGGGGTCTACACCTTTGGGGCGGCCCGCTTTGTGACCGGGCAAGAGCCGGACAAGATCCTGTCCGCCCGGCTGCGCTTTGAAAACGGGGTCGATGTCTTTGCCCAGGTAGCGGCAGATTTTCCGGGCTTTACCTATGGGGCTATCGTCTCGACCCGTCTCTTCAACCGGCAGGAAATCGTGTTTCATGGCGACGAAGGGCTGTTGCGGCTGACCTGTCCTTATAACGCCAACGTCCACGACATGCCCCGGCTCGAGGTGGAAACCGCTGGGATGACCGTGACCTCGCAACGCTATCCGGGGATCAATCAATATGTCATTCAGGTTGAGAACTTTTGCAGAAGCGTCCGGGACGGGGTGGCCTATCCTTGCCCGCTTGGGTTCAGCCGGGGCACGCAGGAAATGATCGATATGGTCTTTGCCGTAGGCGGCAGAGGCTGACAACGAGGAGACCAACAATGCCTTTGAGTGACGACGACAAGGCCATGGGCCGAATGACGGGCGAACAGAACGAACCTGCGCAGCCTGAGAACATGGTTCTGCGGCTGGTCCATATGATCCTGATCGCCATCATGATCTCGATCGCGCAGACCGTTCTGGGGGTCGTGACGGTGATCCAGTTCGTCATCATGCTGATCAACCAGCGCCATCCGAACGAGAATTTGGCGGAATTCGGAACCTCTCTCGGGATCTGGATCGCCAAGGCTGCCCGCTACCAGACAGCCGCGTCAGAGGTGAAACCCTGGCCCTGGACCGAACTGGACTGATGTTGGCTGGTGGACAGGTAAGGTGGGTTTAAACCCACCTTACTTTGAAGCCTGCCTATTCTTCCATCGCCTCGAGTTCGTCGATCATGCCTTCGATCATCGACAGGCCCTTGGCCCAGAAGTCGGGGTCGGAGGCATCAAGGCCGAAGGGGGCCAGAAGCTCTTTGTGATGCTTCGACCCACCGGCCTTGAGCATGTCAAAGTACTTTTCCTTGAAGCTTTCTCCGCTTTCCTCGTAGACCGCGTAAAGCGCGTTCACGAGGCCGTCTCCGAAGGCATAGGCATAGACGTAGAACGGTGAATGGACGAAATGCGGGATGTAGGCCCAGAAGGTCTCATACCCGTCCATGTAGTCGAATGCCTCGCCGAGGCTTTCGGCCTGCACTGACATCCACAAGGCATTGATATCGTCAGGCGTCAGTTCGCCCTGACCCCGTGCGGCATGCAGTTTGCATTCAAAGTCGTAGAAGGCGATCTGGCGCACGACCGTGTTGATCATATCCTCGACCTTGCCGGCCAGCAGGGTCTTGCGTTCGTCCGTGGTCTTGGCTGCCCCGAGGAGTTTCTTGAAGGTCAGCATCTCGCCAAAGACCGAGGCGGTCTCTGCAAGGGTGAGGGGGGTGGAGGACAGCAATTCGCCCTGGCTCGCCGCCAGAACCTGGTGCACACCATGGCCGAGTTCATGGGCAAGCGTCATGACATCGCGGGGTTTGCCCAGGTAGTTGAGCATGACATAGGGGTGCACTTCGGTGACCGTGGGGTGTGCAAAAGCGCCCGGAGCCTTGCCCGGTTTGACCCCTGCATCGATCCAGCCACTGGTAAAGAAGGGCTTGGCAAGTTCGGCCATGCGGGGATCGAAGTCTGCATAGGCCTCCATGACCGTCTTTTCGGCCTCGTCCCAGCTGACGGTCCGCGTCGCCTCGATCGGCAGGGGGGCGTTGCGATCCCAGACCTCCATCCGGTCCAGCCCCAGCCATTTGGCCTTGAGCTTGTAATACCGGTGCGAGAGGCGCGGATAGGCGTCCACGACGGCATTTCGAAGCGCCTCTACCACCTCGGGCTCGACATGGTTGGACAGGTGCCGCCCGGTTTGTGGGGTCGGCATGCCGCGCCAGCGATCCTCGATCTCTTTTTCCTTGGCCAGCGTGTTGTGGATCCGCGCGAAGGTCTTGACGTGCTGCCCAAAGACCTCGGCCAGAGCGCGTGCCCCTGCCTCGCGCCGTGACCGTTCGGGATCGGTCAGAAGGTCGAGTGTGCCCTCGATGTTCAGCTCTTCCCCGTCAACGGTGAAGGTGAGCCCGGCGATCGTCTCGTCAAAGAGCCGGTTCCAGGCGGCTGCGCCCACGGTGGACTGATCATGCAGGAACTTTTCCAGCTCGTCCGACAGTTGATAGGGCTTCATCGCCCGCATCCGGTCAAACACCGGTTTGTACCGCGCCAGATCGGCGTTGGCGGCCAGCAGAGAGGCCAGGTGCCCCTCGTCCAGCCGGTTGAACTCCAGCCCCCAGAAGACCAGCGGGGTGGTATAGGCGGTGATCCGGTCCTGGCAGTCGGACAGGAACTTGGCCCGCTCCGAATCCGTGGTCATCTGGTAGTAGCGCAGTCCGGCGAAGGACATGATCCGCCCTGCGATCACGTCGATCTTTTCATAGCGCAGCACGGCGTCGAGCAGCCCGTCCGTGTCGAGTTGGTCGAGTTTGCCTTCATAGGCCTGGGCGAAATCGGCGCAGGCTGTCTCAAGCCAGTCCATATCCCGCTTGATCTCGGTCGAGGAGGCGTCCGGGTAAAGGTCCGTCAGATCCCATTCGGGCAGTTTGCCAAGGTTCTTGCCGCCATTGGCGTTGGCATCGAAGACGGGGCGGGGCAGTTGCATCGGAAACCTCATGTTTTTGCTGGTCCTTACATAGTGTGCCGTCGCGCGGGTGGAAAGTGCGGAGCCTCCGGCGGGAGTATTTGGGACAAAGCGAAGGGGGCCGGTGTCGGTCGTGGTTAGCCGAACTGTGCCAGCATCTGGCGCAGGTCCTCAAGCGTGTTGACCTCGCCTGCCGGTTTGTCCTGCCGCCAGCGCGCCATGCGCGGGAACCGGAGGGCCACGCCGGATTTGTGGCGCGGCGAGGCCTGGATCCCCTCAAAGGCGATTTCGAACACAAGGGTCGGTGTCACCTGCCGGACTGGGCCGAAGCGTTGTTGCGTGTTCTTGCGCACCCAGCCGGTGATGTCGCCGAATTCCGCGTCGGTCAGGCCGGAATAGGCCTTGGTGAAGGGGACAAGGCTGTCCCCATCGCGCACGGCAAAGGTGAAGTCCGTGAATAGGTTGGCCCGTCTGCCTGAGCCGGCCTGGGCATAGATCATGACCGCGTCGATGGTCAGGGGATCGACCTTCCATTTCCACCAATCCCCTTTCTTGCGCCCCGCGAGATAGGGGCTGTCGAGCCGCTTGAGCATGAGCCCTTCGGCGCCGAGGTCCCGGCTTTCGATGCGGGCGCGGGCGAGGGCCTCGAGGTCCTCAAACGGTACTTGTGGCGACACCCGCAGCGGCAGGTCGGACGGCAGGCTGGCGCAGAGCGTTTCCAGTTGCTTTCGTCGCGCCGAGAAGGGTTGCTGCCGGATGTCCGCGCCACCGGCCTCGAGCAGGTCGTAGGCCATCAGGATCACCGGGGCCTCAACCAGCAGCTTTTTCGGGACGGTCTTGCGCCCGATCCGCTTTTGCAAGGTTGCAAAGGGCAGCGGGCCATTGGTGTCATGGGCGAGGATTTCGCCGTCGATCACCGTGCCGGCTGGCAGGACGTCCTTGAGCACGGCCAGTTCGGGGAACCGGTCGGTCATCACCTCTTCCCCCCTGCTCCACAGGTGGTGCGATCCGGCCCGGCAGATCAGCTGGCCCCGGATGCCGTCCCATTTGCGTTCGGCGGACCAGGCCCCGACGGGGGTAATCTGGTCCGGCTCCTCAAGCCCGTAGGCCAGATAGAAGGGGTAGGGGCGCGACAGGGCGGCGGTCGGGTCGGGGACTTCGATCAGCCGGTGCCAGTTGGTTGTTTCGGGGGTCCAGTTGCCCATCAGCCGGTGGGTCAGTTCCGCCTCGTCTATGCCGGTGGCGAGGGCAAGGGCGCGTGTCATCAGTTTCTGGCTGACCCCGACCCGGAAACCCCCCGTCAGCAGTTTGGTGAACAGGAACCGCTCTGTCGGGGGCAGGCTGTCCCAGGCGGCCAGAATGCCAGCCTTGCGGCTTGCATCGTCTTGCGCCGAGAGGGTCTTGAGGTGTCCGATCCAGTGGGTGAGGCCGTGATCGGAGGTGGTCGTGGCGGGCGGCAGGATCAGGGCGATCGTTTCGGCCAGATCCCCCACCACAGGGTAGCATTCTTCAAACAGCCACAAGGGCAGCCCGGCCTTTTCCGCCGCCCATTCCCGCAGCACCGTGGCGGTGATCAACCGCCGTGGCCGCCGACCCGAGAACAGGGCAATAGTCCAGAGCCGGTCGTCCTCGGGGGCCGCGCGGAAGTAGCGGGCGAGCGCCTCGACCTTGGCCTTGGTCGAGGTGGTTTGGTCGATGGAGGCGTAGAGGGCTGCGAACCGCTTCATGTGTCTTGCGCCTCGGGTTCGGTCTCGGGGTCAGGGTCAG
>CALFSV010000249.1 GCA_937916485.1 uncultured Paracoccaceae bacterium
TCAGAAAGGCGCATCTATAATTACGTGCAACACTCACTCATGACTTGAGCCCAGAGTGTCGTACACATTGGCGGAATTTCTCGCTCAATCGCTTGCATCGCGTCCACGATCAAATCCTCTCGCCATCTTTGACCAGCGATTTGAACACCTATGGGCACAGGGCCATACGGCAATTGAGCAACATGGGTTGGAATGTTGCCGGCGGGTAGACCAAGGTAGCTCATAACAAACGACCAATGGGCCTGCCCCAAAACCTCGGTCACGCCTTCAACACCTTCGGTATCTCTGGCGGGTGCGAAGAAGGGTTGCAGCAGGAACGGCGACAAAACCAATGAATAGGTTTCCATAAACTCTGCCCATGCCCGTGCGTATCGGGACCGTTGCCCCAACATCGAAACAAGCTCTGTACCTTCAAAAGGCGGAAAGACTTTATGGTAATCATCGAATATTCCTTGCAGGATGTCTGATCCATGTTCTTGGATATCCGGTCCAAGCAAGGTTTTCACTTCACCCAACAATGACCTATACCCAATTTCACCAGTTTCACGTACCAAGGGCGGTTCGACTTCTTCGACCACGTATCCAGCATTGGTGAGTGCGGACGCCGCTCGGTCGATGGCGAGTGAGACGTCTTGATGCAGGCCAAAGCCAAAGTCATTTTTGCTGACAGCAACCTTGATGGGCGTCTCTGGCGCCGTCCCAGTCCATGGGAATGGGACATGAAGGGGATCACGTATGTCTGCTGCAATCAGCGTTGGCATCGACAGGTGCAGGTCATCAGCGGTTCGTGCGATGACCCCCTGCACCGACATGGATTGCGCCAATAGGCCCCTTTCGCGGGTTTGGCTTGGGTTCCAAGCGGGCACACGACCAAGCCCAGGTTTGACCGTCACAGCCCCGTTTGCAGAGGCCGGAAACCGAAGAGAGCCACCAATGTCGTTTCCATGCGCCAATGCGCCGATGCCAGCCATCACAGAGGCACCTGCGCCGCCTGATGATCCGCCCGCCGAAACATGGCGGCCCCACGGATTGTGCGTGCGCCCGAATAGCGGATTGTCGGTGTCTGCTCGGAATGAAAATTCTGGTGTGTTGGTGCGCCCTATGATGACTGCACCGGCGGCCCTTAGGTTGGCCACAACGGGAGCATCATCTGGCGCGATTACATCTTTGAAGGCAGCGACGCCATTGCTTGTCGCATGGCCTTTCTGGTCGACATTGATCTTGATCGTGACCGGCACACCGTGCAGCGGCCCCTTGGGCGCGTCGCTGGCATCCAACGCTTTCGCTTCGGCACGGGCGGCGTCTACGCAGACCTCAACAACGGCATTCAAATCTGGGTTCACGGCATCCAGGCGATCCAAGGCAGCTTCCACAACTTCAGACGCGCTCAACGCACCTCTGTGTGTCGCGGTCGCAATCTCTGTCGCGCTCCATTGCCAAAGCGGACGAGGATCAGAAGACTTATCATTCTGTGTCATATTGCACCCTTGTTTGCGTTTTCTGGTCTTGTGCTGCGCGCATTAAATACAACGGCCGCCGTCCACCGCCATGCAGACGCCCGTGACCATGCTGGCCTCGTCCGAGCACAAGAAGCAAGCGGCATTGCCCATATCGCTTGGCTCAGAAAACCGGCCGATTGGAATTGTGGACAGGAACTTTGCGCGGATTTCCGGTGTGTCTTCACCCATAAAGACCTTGAGCAGAGGCGTTTCTCCAGCGACGGGATTGATCGCGTTCACTCGGATACCTTGCGGTGCCAATTCGACAGCCATCGCCTTGGTTGCCGTGTTCATCCAACCTTTTGATGCATTGTACCAATTCAGGCGCGGGCGCGGGCTGACCCCAGCTGTAGAGGCCACGTTCAAAATTGCGCCCTGGCCCTGCTTTTTCATCACGGGAACAATGTTCTGTGCTGTTAGGAAAACTGATTTGCAATTCACGGCAAAAACTTTGTCAAAGTCCTGCTCGGTCACTTCTTCCAATGGTGCCGGGTAATGCGTGATTCCTGCGTTGTTTACCAAGATGTCCAAACGGCCATAGGCGCCGAGCGTCACGTCCACCATCGCAGCCACCGAAGCGCCATCTGCGACGTCGACCTGTATCCCAAGGCCTTTGACCTCTGCCGCGATCTCATGTGCGCCATTAACGTTCAAATCCGCGACAACAACGCGTGCGCCTTCCTCTGCGAACTTGCGGACAATCCCGGCTCCGAACCCTGATGCGCCTCCGGTTACAACGGCTACTTTGTCTTGTAATCTCATGTTCTGTCCTAACCGTGATAAGTGGCAACTGTTTTGACCGTCGAGAAACTAAAGAGCGCCTCGAACCCTTTTTCGCGCCCATGCCCTGAATGGCCAGATCCACCGAAGGGGAGTTCAACGCCGCCACCCGCGCCGTAGTTGTTTACAAAGACCTGCCCCGCGCGCAGCTTTTTCGCCATACGCATCTGACGCGCGCCATCACGGCTCCAGCAAGAGGCGACAAGCCCGTAGTCGGTTCCGTTTGCGATTGCGATGGACTCGTTTTCGTCCTTGAACGGAATGATAACCTGAACCGGACCGAAGATTTCATCCTGCGCGAGGCTATGGTCGGGCGCGACATCCGCAAAAAGTGTGGGCGCCACATAAGCCCCTGTATCAGGCGCGCTGTCTGAAATCACGCCCTGTGCCGCGATAGTGAGATCGGCACCCTTCTCTAGGAAGCTATTAACGATAGCCTTTTGGCGATGGGACACCAAAGGCCCAACATGTTTGTCTTCTAACGCTGGCGCTGCAATTAGGGCTCCATAGGCCTCGGTCATTCTGGTTGTGACTTCGTCCAACAGGCTGTCTTGAACCAGTATCCGCGAAGATGCAGAGCACGTTTGCCCGGCGTTCTGGATACCTGCGTTGACAAGGAATGGCAGGGCCGCGTCCAAATCTGCGTCTGCGAAAACGACCTGCGGTGATTTCCCGCCAAGTTCGAGCGTGACTGGTACGATGTTTTCTGCGGCCGCTTTCTGGATAAGCTTTCCAACACCGACGGAGCCCGTGAAGGAAATATGATGGACATCTTTGTGCGTTGAGAGCGCTGCGCCTGCCTCTGCACCAAGCCCCGAAACAACGTTTAGTGCACCATCAGGCAAACCCGCGTCGCGCGCAATTTCGGCAAAAGCGAGTGCTGTCAGGCATGCCTCCTCCGCGGGTTTCAAAACGCAGGCGTTACCCATGGCCAACGCCGCGCCAACAGATCGGCCGATGATCTGCATTGGATAGTTCCAAGGGACGATATGGCCCGTAACCCCATGCGGCTCGCGCAGGGTATAGACGGTGTATCCCTCCATATATGGGATGGTCTGACCATGAACCTTGTCGGCTGCTCCACCGTAAAATTCCAAATAGCGCGCCAAGGCGATAGCATCGTTGCGCGCCTGCGTCAGGGGTTTACCAACGTCCTGCGCCTCAAGTGTCGCCAATAGATCGACATGCTTCAGGACATACTGGCCGATTTTAGTGAGGATGCGTCCACGCTCCACCGCCGTGGCCGCCCCCCAATCACCGTTCAATGCAGCCTTTGCTGAATCCACAGCTGCGTCGACGTCCGCAGACGTTCCGCGCGCAATAGCGCAGAGTGTTGATCCATCAGACGGGTTGAGCAGGTCGAGGTATTCTCCCCCCGCAGGCGGCCGCCACTGGCCACCAATGAGGCACTGATCTGGCGCAATCCCATTCGGCATTTCGATCATCTTTGGGCTTTCCTCTTTCTATCATTCCAAGTGGGCAACACATCACCGGGCCGAGGCGTCGCTTCAAAAACCCCGCGCGCGATGGCCCGGGCGACGCAGACAGATGCCGCATGGCCAAGTTCAAACAACGCCATATCATCCACGACCAGACCAGCACCAGTGGAAACCGCAAACAGCAAGTCGCCGTCAAAGGGTGAATGTGCCGGTTGTATGGCGCGTGCAATTCCGTCATGCGCGGCCACCGCTAGTCGGTGACACTGTGCTTTGGTGAGTGCGGCATCGGTGGCAATGACCCCGATTGTCGTGTTGGCTCGGTCTTGACCCACTGCTGCGATCATCGCCATTTTTTGGCTTGGATCTGGGGTGACCAGATTGCTTCTTGGGTCGGGACCAACGCCACCAAATTCATCGCCCATCTCATGTGGCGCGGCCCAGAAATGATTGCCACCTGGTGTTGTGACCGACCCAACAGGATTAACAGCCATCAAGGCCGCAACGGTCCGTCCGCTGTCCAACATCACAGAAGCAGATCCCAGACCACCCTTAAAACAGCTGTCCAACGCACCGGTTCCAACCCCTGTGGACCCAAGATTGAAGTCCACTCCGGCTGCGTCCAAGGCAGCCCGCCCGAGTTTCGGATAGGGGTTGTCGGCCCAACCTTTGTTCCCACCATTGACCATATCAAAGAGAATGGCACCGGGAACAATCGGTACGGTCACTGGTCCCACGGGGAACCCGCGTTTCGCGCGCCGCAAACCGTCCACAACCCCATCACAGGCGGCCAAACCAAAGGCGGACCCACCTGACAGCACCAAGGCATCAATGCCAGCGACGGTTTTATCCGGTGCCAAAAGATCCGTTTCGCGCGTGCCCGGTGCGCCGCCCATAACATGCACACTTGCGACGAAGGGTACATCACTCGTTACAACCGTCACGCCAGATTTCAGATCTTGATCCTCTGCGTTGCCCACCAAAAGGCCGGTCACGTCGGTCAAAAGGTTTCTTGGCCCAGGTTTCATGGTACCACCTCAAGTTCGGGCAGGTGCGGGGCTGATGCGATTAGCTTGCGGGTATAGTCTTGTTGGGGCGCGGCAAAGACGTTTGCGGTTACACCCTCTTCGATGATCTGCCCTGACTTCATGACCATTACCCGATCAGCGATTGCTTTTACAACGGTCAGGTCATGCGTGATGAACAAGTAGGTAAGCCCAAGACTTTTGGAAATTTCAGTCAATAAGTCAAGTATTTGCGCCCGAACGGAAACATCCAAAGCAGACACAGCTTCGTCCAAAATGATAAGTTCCGGTTTGACGATCAAGGCCCGCGCGATCGCAATTCGTTGACGCTGACCACCTGAGAATTCGTGAATGAATTTAAACTGATCCGCAGCGGTTAGGCCGACCGACACGAGTGCCTCTGCGATCTCATCCGGCATTGCTTTGCGGCCAAGGCTAAAGAAGGGTTCGGCGATCAGTCGACCCACTTTGTGGCGTGGGTTGAAGGACCCGTAGGGGTCTTGAAAGACGACTTGCATTTTGCGCCGCGCCTCAGCGGAATGGTGCACGCTCTCACCTGCGATTAGAACTTCGCCGCCTTGCAGGTCTTCTAGTCCCAAAATCGCGCGTGTCAGCGTTGACTTGCCGCACCCGCTTTCCCCGACAAGACCAAGGCATTCGCCGCGTTTGATCTGAAAACTCACTTGATCAACCGCCCGAAACACGCCCGGTTTTCCAAAGGGTGTTTTGCGGGGTAATGGGTAGTCGCGAATGGCGTTTTGCACGGAAAGCAGAACGTTGTCTTCATGCGTCGTACCACGTTCTGGTCGGTGGGCAGAGGCCGCAAACAGCGCCTTGGTGTAGGGATGTTGCATTGTCTGAAACAGCGTCTTGGCCATGCCGCGTTCGACAACCTTGCCTTTGTTCATAATGACGATGGTGTCCGCAATGTCCGTCACAACCGCCAGATCATGGGTTATGAGCATCAACCCCATGCCATCCTTTTTTACCAGCTGTTTCAACAGCACTAAAATTTCGGCCTGTGTGGTCACGTCTAACGCTGTTGTAGGCTCATCCGCGATCAGCAGTTTTGGGCGCAATGCGATGGCCATTGCGATCACCACCCGTTGTCGCTGCCCGCCTGACAACTCGTGCGGGTAACGCGTCAAAGGGAACTTATCTTGCGGCAGTTCGCACCGTTCTAGCGTCTCGGCCGCGCGTTTCAGCGCCTCAGACTTTGTGACGCGTTCATGAATACGGATCGTTTCAGCCACTTGCTGGCCAATCGTTTGCAAAGGGTTTAACGCGGTCATCGGCTCTTGGAATACCATTCCAACGCTTTTCCCTCGCATGGCGCAAAGCGATGCTTCGTCAGCGTCCAAGACGTTCAAGCCATCCAGCTCAATCGTGCCACGAGATGTTGCACCGTCTGGTAAAAGTTGCATCACAGAGAACGCAGTAAGCGATTTGCCTGAACCACTTTCACCGATTATTCCACAGACCTGGCCCGGTGAAATCTCAATTGACACGGCTTCAAGGATTGACGTTCCATTGATGGATAAATTCAAATCTTGGATACGTAGGATGCTCATCATCGCGCCCTCCGAATCTTGGGATCAAGCAGATCACGCAAGCCGTCACCTGCAAGGTTTAAGCCAAGGACAGTGAGTAGGATTGCGAAGCCGGGGAAAAACGCGAGATGTGGTGATGTGTAGATCAGGGTCTGGCTTTCGGCCAGCATGCGCCCCCAGCTCGGGATTGGTGGTTGCGCGCCAAGGCCCACATAGCTTAGCCCCGCTTCGGCGAGAATGCCGAGAGAGAATTGAATAGTGCCTTGAACGATCAGAAGGTTGGTGATGTTCGGCAAAATGTGTTCCGCCGAAATTCTGGGCTGTCCTTTGCCGGCCACTCGCGCAGATAAGATAAAGTCACGCTGCCAAAGCGGCAATGCCGCGGCACGGCTGAGTCGGGCAAATACGGGTATGTTAAAAATACCAATGGCGATGATCGCGTTCACAGCCGATGGCCCAAAAATCGCAGTGATCATGATAGCTATCAACAACGACGGAAATGCAAAAACCAGATCGTTGCCCCGCATGATGATTTCGTCCAGCCAACCGCCATGGCGCGCAGCAGCGGCAAGCCCGAGCGGCACGCCCAAGCCCATTCCAATCCCGACCGCAATAAATGCCACTGCGATAGAGGTTTGAGCCCCCACCATGATCATCGAGAACGTGTCTCGCCCGAAATGATCCGTGCCAAACCAATGTGCGGCCGAGGGTGTTTGCAGCTTGTTTCCGATTTCCAGCGCAGTGACGTCATGCGGCGTCCAAATCAGTGAAACAAGCGTGCCAATGACAAAGACCGCAGTCAACCCAAGGCCGATCACCATGTTGCGTGAGCGTAGTGCACTGTGAAGGAAGCCGTTCTCGGTCATATTAGCTCCGAACCCTTAGGCGTGGATCGACCCACGCATAGGCGATATCAACAAGGAAGTTCACCAGAATGACTGCAAAGACCAGCAGCATGACAACACTTTCAACGACAATAAGATCGCGTTGCGTGATAGCCTGAAACACTAGCCGCCCGAGACCAGGCAAAAAGAAAACGTTTTCGATAATAATTGCACCGGCGAGCAGGAATGAAAATTGAAGGCCAATGATCGTCAAAACTGGGATCATTGCGTTGCGCAGCGCGTGGCGCCACAACACTTGCCGACGTGTTAGCCCCTTGGCGCGGGCTGTGCGCATGTAGTCTTCTGAAAGTGTGTCCAACAACGATGATCGCATCACGCGGGACAAGATCGAAGCCTGCGGCAAAGCCAACGCAATCGCAGGCAAGGTCAGGGCTTTCATCGCTAGGAAAATGCCTGCATCCCAGCCCGGGAACCCACCGGCTGAAAACCAACGTAGATTGATGGCAAACAGAATGACCATCAGGATCGCAAACCAGAAATTGGGTATTGCGACGCCTAACTGCGTCGCACCCATTACGGTAATGTCAGTGACTGATCCTCTGCGGGCCGCCGCCAAAATCCCAACCGGGAACGCGACAACAACCGTAAGCATCAATGCATACAATGCCAGCGGCAGCGACAC
Source organism: uncultured Paracoccaceae bacterium (assembly GCA_937916485.1). The sequence continues at coordinate 7,818 of CALFSV010000249.1, forward strand.
CTGCAACCTGTCCGACACAATGTCAGACACCGGTGTACGGTAGGTGTAGGACGTGCCCATGTCGCCACCAAGGAGACCACCAACCCAACCTAGATACCGTTGAGCCAGCGATTGATCGAGCCCCAGTTCCACCCGCAGGGCCTGAATGGTGTCAGGCTGCGCATTAATGCCCAACATGAAACTAGCTGGATCACCAGGAACAATTTCAATGCAGGCAAAGATGACCAGGCTCGCCACGATCAGTGAGAGGCACAGCGAACCTAGTCGTTTCGTTACATACGTGAGCATTTAGACGCAGATCAATCGGACCAAGAAACCGCAGTCAGGTCAATGGCCTGCGTTGGCGCGTCTTCCCAAATGCCAGTGAGTTTGGCATTTACGACAGAGGTCAGGGCCAGCTGGAACAGGTAGCCATTCACGTAATCCTCAGAGATGATGGTTTGCGCCTGCCTCAACAATTCAGAGCGTGTTGCAGGATCATTTTCAACACCCAATGCTTCGATCAGATCTTGAAATTCCGCGTTGTCATACTGAAAATAGTATTCTGGACGCGCATAGATTCCAATATCCATCGGTTCTGTATGGCTTACGATGGTTAGGCCAAAGTCATACCCACGGAACGCCTGCTCCAACCACTGTGCCCATTCGAGGTTTGAAATTTCCGTCTCGATGCCAATCTCGCGCAACTGGGCTGCGATGATCTCACCGCCACGGCGTGCATATGAGGGCGGTGGCAATTTCAACGTCGTCGTGAAACCATCTGGATAACCTGCCTCAGCCAACAGCGCCTTGGCCGCTTCCGGATCAAACGGCGCGTTGCCGGTCAGATCAACGTAGTCTGGGTTATGCGGCGCAAAGTGCGTCCCGATTGGCGTGCCGTAGCCAAACATTGCGCCATCGATGATTGCCTGACGGTCAATCGCCATGGACACGGCTCTGCGTACACGGACGTCATCGAATGGCTCCAATTTGTTGTTGATCGCAAGTATGGTTTCACCCTCGGTGTTGCCTGACAAAACGGTAAAGCGAGGATCAGCTTCGAATTGGGCCAGGTTCTCTGGTGCTGGATAGCTGTAGAATGCGTCAACATCTTCGGCCATCACGGCCGCAAATGCAGCGGTCGGTTCTGAAATGTACTTAAACGTTGCGCTTTCCAGTGCGGCAGGTGTTCCCCAATAGCTATCGTTGCGGACCAAAGAGATGCTGTCGCCCTGACGCCATTCTGAGAACTTGAACGCGCCTGTTCCCACCGGGTTGTTTTTGATGTCTGCAATGCTTTCTGGCGCAACGATCACAGCATCGCCCCAAGCCATATTGAATAAGAAGTTACCCTGTGGCGCGGAAAGCGTGACCTTCACCGTGGTCGCGTCAACGGCTTCTACGCTTTCGATACCATTAAACAGTGCTTTTTGGGCATTGGTGGAATCCTCTGCGCGTGCACGGTCCAATGAGAAGACGACGTCGCTCGCTTCGAATGATGTTCCATCATGGAACGTAACGCCGCTATGCAGCTTAAAGGTGTAGACTGTGCCATCTTCAGAAATGTCCCAGCTTTTCGCCAGACCTGGAAGAACAGCGCCATCTGACCCGAAGCGTGTCAGCCCTTCGAAGATGTTTGAGTAGACCACTTGGTCAATAGCGCCTGCAGCAGCAGATGTTGGATCCAGATGCGGTGGTTCAAGCTGTAGACCAATGGTTACATCTGTTTTCGCCGCATAGGCTGACGTTGCGATGAGCAGCGCAGCGCTTGATAGCAAGATTGATTTCATTGTTTGGTTCCCCGTCATGTTTTTCCTGGCCTACGTTTTAGCGGCCTTCGTTAAATTTCTTGGCCTAAGCGCTTATGCTCAGCAGAGCTGTCTTAAGGCTCATCTCAGTGTACTTTTTTCAACTACTGTGGCAATACCGTAGCTCTACGGTATCATCCTGCAATGGAAAACTTGACCCAACTTGCATTTGACTCCGGGCCTACTGTCGTCGTTTTGACCAAAAACAGGATCATTCGGGGTGCTGTCAGAAAAATAAGACCACGCATCAAATTGTAAGCATAACATAAATGTACGTGTTCAACAATTGGCGCCACTTTGGTGGAGCGACAAGGTTCAGCTTGAAATTGAGGCGTGATTAGCAGACAGATCTATGTCTGTATCGCAATCCTAACCTCTAACTGGAACGCCATTTGGACTGGACTTTCGTTTTGCCGTAAGCCTACGTCTGATGCTGTCAGGCACGTACTCAAGCAAGTTCATGATGACAGTTCCTTTTCAGGACAATGGCATACGGCGTTCGGCCATAGTTACAAACCAACTGCAGCCAACCGGGATTACATCGTCGTTAAATTCATAAGATGGATTATGGAGATCAGCGCTGTCTCCGTTTCCAACGAATAAATATGCTCCAGGCCGCTCAAGTAACATTTCAGAAAAATCCTCTCCACCCATCGATGGTTCAAAATTGCGGTGTGCTACCCCACAAACAGACAGAGCTATTTCCGCCGCAAAATCCGCTTGGCGCTCATGATTTACCAATGGTGGCGGACCAGACATGTGAGTTACCTCTGCCACAGCACCGTAACCATCTGCTGTAGACTTTGTCAGAGCATCTATCCGAGCGCGTACGAAGCTCTGAACATCTTTCTCAAAGGTTCTTACAGTGCCACGTAAACGAACTGTGTTGGGTATAACATTATATGTATCAGTTTCGGTACGAAAACCGCAAACAGATACCACGATATTTTCCAAAGGATTAATATTGCGAGATGCAATCGACTGAAGCGCAACCACGATCTGTGCCGCTACTAATGTGCTGTCCACACTTTTATGCGGCATTGCGCCATGCCCACCTTTTCCATGTACAATTATTTCAAATTTATCAGGACAGGCCATTTGCGGACCTGTACGCACAGCAAATTCACCAATAGGAAGTCCCGGCATATTATGCATTCCATAAATTTCTTCGACGTTCCACTTATCCATTAGTCCAGCATCAATCATTGCACGAGCGCCACCACCACCCTCCTCCGCAGGCTGGAATGCTAGCACAATCTTACCGTCGAAATTGCGGGTTTCTGCCAAATATTTTGCAGCGCCTAGCAGCATAGAGGTATGCCCGTCATGACCACAGGCATGCATTTTTCCCGGTATGGTTGACGCGTGTGGCAAATCATTGACTTCTTGAATGGGCAAGGCATCCATATCAGCGCGAAATCCTATGGAACGCCCAGAAGTATTATTTTGACCATGGATTACTCCAACTACACCCGTTCCACCAAAACCGGTCACTATTTCATCAACTCCAAATTCTTTGAGTTTGGAGGCAACGAAAGCTGCCGTACGATACTCTTCAAAGCGTAGCTCTGGATGCGCATGCAGATCACGGCGCCAAGTCGATATTTCCTCAAACATTTCGGAAAAGCGATTTAAAATTGCCACCATTTTCTCCATCGGCCCAACAATAAAAATCAGTTCAGCTGCCATCTAAGGTAACAGCAAACTAAGTTTGTGAAAGAGCAAAACTACAACCCTTGCCTTTTGCTATAATAATTGTGCAAGA
>CALFSV010000250.1 GCA_937916485.1 uncultured Paracoccaceae bacterium
AGGCCATCTGAAAATGCCGTGTCCAGAAGCCTTTTGACACCACCAAACGCCATTGTTGGCCCAGATGCTATTTGCTGTGCCATCGCACAGGCTTTGTCCATCACAGTCTCTGGGGGCACCACCCTGTTGACCAACCCCCAGGACTGAGCCTCGGCAGCCGTCAAGACGCGGTTTGTCAGCATCAGCTCCTTTGCCCGCAGCAAACCGACATGTTTCGCCAGATAGTAGGTCGACGATCCGTCCGGCGTGAGCCCGGATGACGTATAGGCCGAGACAAACTTGGCCCTTTCCGACGCAATGACATAGTCGCCAGATAATACTATCGAGAACCCGCCGCCGCCCGCGGTTCCGTTCACGGCCATGATGACCGGTGCGTCGATCCGGGCAAGCTGGATCAACCCTGCATGCAGCAACGTGGCCATTCGGGTCAGATGCGCGGGTTTGTCAAGGGCGGCGTCCATTTCGGCAAGATCGCCGCCGCCGCAAAACATCTTCCCAGTTGCGTTGACGATCACGGCGCGCACGTCTGGCGCCCCGCAACGCAAACCTACGTCAAACAACTCTTCGGCCATCCGCGCATTCAACGCGTTGGCGGGGTTTTCCTTGCGATCCAAGGTGATTATCGCGACGCCATCAGCAATTTTAAAGCGAAGTGTTTCATAGTCCATGGATTTGACTTCTCACAATTTTAACGGTGCACGGCTTGCGGCTTGTCGTTCCAGTTCATAGGGTTGGGATAACCTGGCCTCAGAGTCGTAAGCTTCAATCGGTTCGCCACAATCCGGGCAGGTCATTTGTGGTTTGGTGATTTGACCGCAGGTCTTGTGAACGATCTGCACGGGCGTATCCTGGGCACCCAACCAACGATCGCCCCATTGTTTCAGCGCGATGATGATCGTCCACAAATCGCGACCTTTCTCGGTCAGGCAGTATTCATGGCGTAGCGGGCGCTGGGAATAAGGCTCGCGCTGGATCAACCCCTGCGCTTCCAGTTTTTTCAAACGCAGTGACAGAAGGTGGGACGACATGCCCGTGAGGCGTAGGAAATCATCGAAGCGGCGAGTGCGCAGGAACATTTCCCGCACAATCAGAAGTGTCCATTCGTCGCCCACCTGCGCTACGGCGCGCGCAATAGTACAGGTTTGCGAATGTAGGTCAGAACGGCTCATAATGCATCACTTCAATTTTTGAATTGACTACCTACTAAAGTTGAAGTCTTCTACTTGTCAAGCAAATCCAATCGGGACACCTACGGCGCTGTCCTATTTGGAACATATTTTAGGGGAATTGTATGAAAGTCTATTTTGCACCTCAGTCGCGCGCTGTACGAACTGTTTGGCTGTTGGAAGAAATTGGTCTGCCCTATGAACTTGAAAAGTTCCAACTGGGGCAGAAAGAAATGCGTGCCCCTGATTACACAGCGATAAACCCAAACGGACGCGTACCCACGCTGGTTGATGGCGATGTCACGATCAGCGAGAGCACCGCGATTGCGCAGTATCTGGCGGCCAAACATGCGCCTGAGCTGGCACCCGGACCGGAGGCCGGAAACTTTGCCGAATATCTGCAATGGCTGCACTATGCCGAGGGCATGATCATGCCGCCGATCAACAACTATGTGGTGGAAACGGTCCTTCTGCCGCCTGAACGCCGCAATGACGAAATCGCGATGCGCGCGCTCAAGCTTTTAAACCGCACGCTCGCGGCGGTCGAGCACCATATGGAAGGGCGGGAGTTCCTGGCTGGCGACTTTACAATTGCGGATACAATCACCGGGCATGCGGTCATTATGGCACGACGTCTTGGAGCAGATTTTTCCAATCTTCCTAACATCTCGGCCTATGCCGATCGGCTTGAGGCGAGAGCGGCCTTCCAGGCGGCTGAAACGGCGTAGGGTAACGATATGACCTCAAAACCCATCTGTCTGATCATCGGCGCCGGAGACTATATCGGCGCAGCCATTGCCAAGCGTTTTGCGCGCGGAGGGTTTCACGTCGTGATGGGTCGCCGCCGCGGGGAAAGGCTTGCGCCCTTGATCGCCGAAATCGAAGCGGCAGGCGGTAGCGCTCAGGGGTTTACCTGGGACGCGCGCAAGGAAGAGACCGCGACCGAGATGTTCGCAATGGTCGAACAGGACATCGGACCAATAGACATCTGCATCTTCAATGTTGGAGGCAATGTTCGGTTTCCAATTCTGGAAACGACCGAACGCGTCTTTCGCAAGGTCTGGGAAATGTGCGCTTACGGCGCGTTTCTTTCCGGGCGCGAAGCCGCGAAATACATGGTGGAGCGGCAGAAAGGTTCGATCTTCTTCACCGGGGCAACCGCCTCGGTTCGCGGCAGTTCGGGATATGGCGCCTTTGCCTCAGGCAAATTTGCGCTGCGGGGTCTGGCACAGTCGATGGCCCGCGAATTGGGACCAAAAAACATCCACGTGGCGCATCTTGTCATTGACGCGGGCGTCGACAC
>CALFSV010000251.1 GCA_937916485.1 uncultured Paracoccaceae bacterium
GACGCTTGTTGATCTGGCAGGGGCGCTTGCGGAGGGCTGGCCAGAGCAGGCGGCACGGTGGACAGGCAGCGCGCAGCCCACGAAAACCGCCGTACCGCCCAAGGCCAAGGCCAAGGTAGCCCGAACAGAGATAGCCGAGATCGTGATTGTTGGCCTAGCTGGGCGGTTCCCCAAGGCAGCTTCTGTTGCGCAACTTTGGGACGCGCTTGAACTGGGGGTGGATGCAATTGGTCCTGTCCCAGAGGACCGTTGGGACCACGGTATTGTCTATGATCCTGACCCTAGTGCTGCTGCTCAGGGCCGAAGCTACGCAAACAAGGGCGCATTTCTGGAAGACTTTGCATCCTTTGATCCAGCGTTCTTCGGCTTGACGCCTCGCAAGGCTCTTGAGATCGACCCGCAAGAACGCCTTTTCCTCATGGCGTGCTGGCACGCTTTGGAAAGCGCGGGTTTGCCTCCTCTGGGGGTCGAAGAGCGTACAGGCGCCGTGGGTGTTTTCGCGGGCGTCACGAAATCAGATCATAGCCGCCTCGGTCCACGCCGCCACGCTGATGGCAGCCTGTTTCATCCGCGCGCTTCGTTCAGCTCACTCGCCAACCGGGTGTCTTATCACCTGGGCCTGAGCGGCCCCAGCCAACCTGTGGACACGATGTGTTCTGCCTCGCTGACTGCGATCCATCAGGCGAGGCGCGCGCTGCAAGCTGGCGATTGCACGATGGCGTTGGTGGGCGGTGTGAACCTCTATCAAGACTCGAGCAGCTTTGTAGAGCTGTGCCAATCCGGCATGCTGTCCACCGACGGCCGTTGCCGCAGCTTTGGCGAGGGCGGTGCGGGCTTTGGCCCGGGCGAGGGTGTTGGTGTTCTGGTGCTGACGACAGCAGAGCTGGCCAAGGCGCAAGGTCTGCGCGTCGAGGCCAAGATACTATCGACGGCCATCAATCATGGCGGAGCAGCGAGCGGTTATACCGTGCCGAACCCGGCTGCGCAGCGTGCGTTGATAGAAGCGACCATCACTGGTGCGGGCCTGTCATCGCGCGACATCGACTATGTCGAAGCGCATGGCACGGGTACGGCGCTGGGGGACCCGATCGAGATTGAGGGTCTGACAACCGCCTTTGCAAACACTGGTGGCGGCGGGGCCAGCTGGCTTGGTTCGGTGAAGTCCAACATTGGTCACCTAGAAGCAGCAGCAGGCGTCAGTGGGGTGATTAAGGCCATTGGGCAGGTGCGGCGCGGTAAGCTGTTTGCGAGCCTACATGCCGAGACAGTGAACCCTGCGTTGCAGTTGCAAGACACGCCGTTCGACCTGGTGAGCCGGACGACGGATTGGCCCGGCAGTCAACCAAAGCGTAGTCTCGTCAGCTCGTTCGGGGCAGGTGGTTCAAACGCCTGCTTGATCTTGGAGTCCCAAAGGCCAGCAGCGTCGCAGCCCGCGCCGGGCGCGCAGCTGATCCTGTTATCAGCAAAGACCGAGGATGGCTTGCGCGACCAGGCCAAGGCCTTGCTCGATTGGGTCTTTACTAGCAAGCCGTCACAGGTTGCATGGCCTGTGCGTGGACTCATTGCGCAGACGCTAGGCATTGATCCAAGCGAAATCCCAATCGATGTGTCCCTACGCGACCTCGGATTGGGGGCGGCCGATATGCGCCATCTGGCCGAGGCGCTAGGGGCGCGGGATTTGACGCCTGACGCCACCCTTGCCGATCTGGCTCAAGCCCCTGCGCCGCAGGCGGATATTGATGCGCTTGCCTACACATTGCAGACAGGGCGCGTCGCAATGGCATGTCGCATCGGCTTTGTCGCGCATGATACGTCCGAGCTGATTGCTGGGCTGGAAGATATGATCTCCGAAAGCAGTCATGCCGCTGTACTGAACAAAGACGACCTGTCCCAAGCCAAAGCGCTGAGCGCGCGTGCCGATATTAAAGCCGCGCTTGCTGCGGCATGGTCCGCAGGCGATCTGGCGCGACTGCAAGCTCTCTGGTGCAAGGGTATCACTCCCGATTGGGCAACACTTTGGCAGGCCGAGACTTCGCGCCCAGCACCGCTTGACCTGCCGGGCTATCCGTTTTCGGGACGACGGATATGGGCAGGCGATCTGCATCGTGCGTCCGATGGCCAAGCATTGCCAACACTTCCTGCCAGCGCCCCGGCGGTACGAACGCCTGTCCCGCAAATGACGGCCAAGCCGCTAAGCGCCATTTTGGCACTGACGATGGACATGGAAGAAGCCAAAATTTCGCTCTCTGTTTCCTTTGCCGATTACGGTTTGGATTCCATTTTGGGCATCCGTTTTGTCGATGCGATCAACGCCGAATACGGAACCACGCTCAAGAGCACCGCAATCTTCGAGCATCCGACCCTAGCGGCGCTCGAGTCGCATATTGGTGCGCTGGCCCCAACGCCAGCCCAAGTCAAAACAACTGACACCACGCCAGGTAACGATGATGCCATCGCCATCATTGGTATGAGCGGGCGTTATGCAGGGGCGACAGATCTTTCTGCCTATTGGGACACGATAGCCAACGCGCGCCCCGGTGTGGGGCCGGTTGCACGCTGGGCTCTCCCAGAAACTGTTGCTTGTCGCAACGGCGGCTTTCTGGATGAAATCGATCAATTTGATCCAACATTCTTTAACATTTCGGGCGCAGAGGCGCGCTATATGGATCCGCAACAGCGGATCTTCCTTGAGGAATGCTGGCACGCCCTGGAACGCGCCGGTTATGCGGGAGATGCTGCCCAAAGTACCCGCTGCGGGATTTTTGTCGGCTGCTGCGGCGGCGATTACCAAGAGCTTTTCCTAGACAGTCCCTCGGCTCAGTCACTCTGGGGAAACATGGCCTCGGTGATCCCAGCCCGCATCGCTTACTATCTTGACCTGAAAGGTCCCGCGATTGCCATCGACACGGCTTGCTCCAGCTCGCTTGTGGCGATCCATAACGCCTGCACGCAGTTGCGCGCGGGCGAGTTGGACATGGCCCTTGCCGGTGGCGTCTTCGTGCAGGCAACTTCCAAGCTCTATCTTTCCGCAGACAAGGCGGGGATGCTTTCACCGACTGGACAGAGCTATAGCTTCGACAAACGCGCCGACGGCTTTGTGCCGGGCGAGGGCGCCGGTGTCGTGCTGCTCAAGCGGCTTGCTGATGCGTTGCGCGATCGAGATCCGATTGATGCGGTGATCCTAGGCTCGCAGATCAACCAAAACGGCAAGACCAACGGCATAACCGCGCCAAGTGGTCAGGCGCAGGCAGCTTTGCTGGAAGATCTCTACGCGCGGGCCGGGGTTGATCCAACCGAGCTTGGCATGATCGAGACCCATGGAACCGGCACAGCCCTCGGTGACCCGATTGAGTTCGATGCTCTGGCGCAGGCGCTCGCGCGTGGGCAAGGGGCAGACCCGATCTGGCTCACTTCGGTGAAGCCCGCCATTGGTCACACACAGTTCGCGGCGGGGGTTGCTGGGCTTCAGAAACTGGCGCTCAGCCTTAAGGCGGGGCAGATCCCTCCGAACTTATTCTTTGACCAAGTCAATCCTCGCGTGGATCTTGAGGGGCAGGGTTTCGCGGTTCCAACCGCGACACAGCCTTGGCCTGCGAAACCGCGCCGCGTTGGTGGCGTGAGCTCTTTCGGGGCAAGCGGTACGAACGCCCATGTGATTCTCGCCGAAGCGCCAGACGCGGCAGAGCCGAGTTACACAAAGGCCACCTACCCAGTTTGTCTATCGGCCCGGTCCGAAGGGAGCCTTCGCGGGTTGGCGATGGCGCTGCGCGATTGGGCACACTCGACCCCGGATGCCGTTCTGGGCGATGTAGCTTACACGCTTTTGGCGGGGCGAGGTCATTTTGAAAAACGGATCGCGTTCGTGGCAGGGGATATTGGCGATCTTGTGGATGGCCTCGAGTCTTGGTTGGCCTGCCAAGACCAGCCTGATGTAGACGACTGCAGTTTCGCGCGAGGATTCCTTGCAGGGCGGAGCCCGACGCTGAGCGATGTGTTTGCAGGTGACACACCTCGCCGGATCGCCCTTCCTGTGACACCGCTTGACCGGGCAGCTTATTGGGTGGGTGAAGCGCCAAAGGCCGCGGAGCCAGCACTGCGTTTCACCTGCACACCGGATGAAGGTGCCGTTCGCGTTTGCGTCCCGGCCATCAGCCCGCTTTTGATGGATCATGTGGTCGGGGGGCAACCAACTCTGCCTGGATTTAGTCTTCCAGAGATTATCAGAACTGCTCTGGACGGCAAAGGATCATTCGCTTTGCAGGACCTAACTTTCTTGCGCCCAATTACGGCCGAATTGGCGGCTGACCTGACGATAACCCGTCAAGGCGCGGACGTTATAGTGACCGCTGGTTCAGACACCGTGGCAAGGGCAACCGTGACGGCTGCGGGCCCTGTGGATGAAATTACGGAGGCCGCAGGCGAAGTTGTGCGAGACCTCGCACCGACAGAGATTTACCGGGCTCTGACGTCGCAAAGCATTGCCCACGGACCACATTTCCAAGCGCTCAAAGCTCTGTCAGTTGGTACTGACCGTATTCTTGCCACCCTTTGCTCGGGCGCGGATATCCCGGCAGCGCTGGAGCCGACCCTGCTGGATGCTGCTGTTCAGGCCGCCGTGGGGTTTGACACCGAAACGACCAGGCCCACGGTTCCTTACAGTGTTGATGCAATCACGTTCCTTCGGACTCTGCCGGCGGAATGCACCGCAGTTCTCACTGCGCCCAAAACGCTCTCAGATGGGACCAAAATGGGGCTGAACATTGACCTGCGAGACGCTAACGGCACAACCTGTGTGGCTCTGCGTGGTGTCACTGCGCGCACCGCGATACCCACGGGCACGACCCATGCGTTCTTGCCGGTCTGGCAGCCGCTCCCATGGACCGAAGCGGCC